>CANGXU010000010.1 GCA_947457885.1 Betaproteobacteria bacterium | reverse complement strand
CGCGCGCTCGATCTCGCCCCGGACCTGGTCGCGCATCTGGGCCATGTGTTCATCGCGCCAGGCAGCGAGTTCGTCGCGAAAGCCGCGCTCGACGTCGATCAGGGTGCGCTCCAGGTCGGCCAGCGCACGCCGGTACAGCCGCTGCTCGAGGTCGGGATCTAGAAGGGATTCGACGCGCTGGCGCAGCGTCTGGCGGCTCATCGTGTCGGGTACGGGCTGCGTCAGGCTCCTGCCCGGCAGTGCGACCGGTTCGGTCAGCGTCGGTATGCGTCCGCCGACGGGGATGGCGGGCAGGCCTGCAGCCGGCGCGGTCAAGTGGACCGGTTCGTCGAGCGTCGGGATCTCTGCCCTGGCCGGCGGATCTTCGCCGCGCGAATCCGGCCCGCGCGCTCGCCCGAGCAGCGCTTCGAGCTTTTCGAGTACCTCGTCCGAGTCACCGGCAGCCTGAGGAGGGTCGAGTGGTGTCTCTGCCATCGCCTGGATCAGCCTGCCACGCCGCGCGGGGCGGCAGCGCTGCTGCGCGCGGGCTTCGCAAGGTCGTGCGACGCGAGCGGATACCCGCGCTCGGAATAGAAGCGCCATCGGCCCCGAGCCCGCTGAAGGTCGTCCGGGTCGAGCGAGACGATCTCGACCAGCCGCTGGAAGCGGCTGAACACCGGCGGCGTCGCATCGGTCAGGTTGAGCAGCACCTCGTCGTGCGGCAGCGGATCGAAGGCATGGTCGACGATCACCGGCGTCTGCGTGGCCAGCGGATGGTTGGCCCGCACATGCGGCAGGAAGCTGAGTTGTGCGAACGTCCACAGCAGCCGGTCGAGCCGATCGGACTGGGCTTCGTCGGCGGTGAGGACCAGCAGGCGCATTCCTCGTTCCAGTGCCTTGGCAGCGATGGTGCAGGCCGTGCGCTCGCGCGATTCGACGTTGGTGTAGAAGTCGATCCGGGTCATCGCGCACCGGCCGTGGTCGATGAGCCTGGCATGGCTGGACGGCCAGACATCGTCAACGGCGATGACCGGTCACGGCCGTGCCGCACGGGCGCGCGCCACCAGGAACTCGGTTAGCAGGGGTACCGGACGCCCGGTCGCCCCCTTGTCGCGCCCGGACTTCCAGGCGGTGCCGGCGATGTCCAGGTGCGCCCAGGGAAACTTGCGCGCGAAACGCGCGAGGTAGCAGGCGGCGGTCACGCTGCCTGCAGGCCGGCCGCCGATGTTCGCGAAGTCGGCGAAGTTGCTCTTCAATTGCTCCTGGTAGTCTTCCCAGAGCGGCATCTGCCAGACGCGGTCCCATGCGGCATCGCCGGCCTGCTGTACCTCGCGCGCCAGCGTCTCGTTGTTCGCATACAGGCCCGAGGCGACATGGCCGAGCGCGATCACGCAGGCGCCGGTCAGGGTCGCGATGTCGATCACCAGCGCCGGCTGGTGGCGCTCGCACCAGGTCATGGCGTCGCACAGCACGAGCCGCCCCTCGGCATCGGTGTTCAGGATCTCGACCGTCTGGCCGGACATCGTGGTCACGATGTCGCCGGGGCGGGTGGCATTGCCGCCGGGCATGTTCTCGGCCGCGGCCACGACGCCGATCACGTTGATCGGCAGCTTGAGCATCGCAACCGCCTTCATGGTACCGAGGACGCTGGCGCCACCGGCCATGTCGAACTTCATCTCGTCCATTTCAGCGGGCGACTTCATCGAGATGCCGCCGGTATCGAAGGTGATGCCCTTGCCGATCAGCACCACCGGTGCCGACTTGCGATCGCCGCCGTTCCAGGCGAGCGAGATGAGCTTCGGGGGCTGCCGGCTGCCTCTGGCGACGGCGAGCAGGGCACCCATGCCGAGCCGCTCCATGTCTTTCTGATCGAGTACCTCGAGCTTGAGGCGGTGCGACCTCGCCAGCGCCGCCGCCTGTGCCGCCAGGTAGGTCGGATGGCAGATGTTCGGCGGCAGGTTCGCGAGGTCTCTGGCGAGGTTCATCCCCTGCGCGGTGGCGACGCCCTGGGCCAGTGCAGCCTCGGCGTCTACGTTGCTTCGCGCATTGACCTTCAGCGAGAGGGAGCGGAGCGCGGGCGCGCTGCGCTCCGGCTGGCTCTTCATCTGCTCGAACCGGTACAGCGTTTCCATCGCGACGACGACGGCCTGCGTGATCGCCCAGGCCTGGCTGCGGCCGGGCACCGGAACCTCGGTCAGGCACAGCAGCGCGTCGCGAGCGCCGGTCTGGCGCAGCGCCGACACCGCCGCGCGCACGGCCTCGCGGTAGCCTTTCTCGCGGAAGTCTCCGGCCGGACCGAGTCCGACCAGGAGAATGCGCTCGAACACCTTTCCCTCGACCCGGGGCACCAGCAGGGTGGTGCCCGCCTTGCCGTCGAAATCGCCCTGCTTGACGATAGCGGACAGCGCGCCGCGGGTTGCCTTGTCGACTGCCAGCGCGGAGGCCGACAATTCGCGCGTCTGGAACACACCGACCACGGCGCACGCGCTCTTCAGCTTCTCGGGGCTGCCGGTCTTTATGCTAAATTCCATCTGATGTCCCTCGCTCAGGTAACTGCTCTGGCCGCTGCCATGCTGCGTCCGATTATCGGCGTGCGGTCTCTCCCAAGTCAAAACGATCGGGCGGTTGCCAGCGCCGTGTCGCGGATGCCACGTCTGCCGTCGCCGCTGCGGCAGCCTTGTCCTTCGGGACTGCCTGCGGCGCGCGCGTGTTGATCTTCTATCGCGCGCAGCTCAAGGAGTTCTTCCTCACCGCCTCGGCGGTGTGCGCGGTCCTGCTGGCGATCATGGTCACCACGCAGTTCATCCGGTTGCTGGGGATGGCGGCGGGCGGCAGGTTCGCCGCAGACGGGGTGGTGGCGATCCTCGGCTTCACGGCGTTCAACTACCTGCCGATCGTCCTGTCGCTTACGCTGTTCATCACGGTGCTGAGCTGCCTCACCCGCCTGCACCGCGATTCCGAGATGGTGGTGTGGTTGGCCAGCGGCGTGTCGCCGCTGGCATGGATCGGGCCGGTGCTCGCATTCTCGCTGCCGCTGGCGGCGATCATTGCCGCGCTGAGCCTTGGCCTGTCGCCCTGGGCCAACCAGAAAAGCGACGAGTTCCGCCGCCAGCTCGAATCGCGCGACGAGTCGGCGAGCGTGGCGGCCGGCGTCTTCCGTGAGTCGCGCGGCGGGGACCGCGTGTATTTCGTCGAGTCCGCCTCGCGCGAGGACAACACGGTGGGCAACGTGTTCGTGCACTCGGTCCAGAACCAGAAAGGCGGCAGCATGGTCGCGCGCCGGGGGTTCCTCGAGACACGCGAGAATGGCGACCGCTTCCTGGTCCTCGAGCAGGGGCGCCGCTACGAGGGAGAGCCGGGGTCGGCGTCGTTTCGCACCACGGTGTTCGAGCGCTACGCGATCCGGATCGAGGCCGCCGATTCGCGCGCCGGCAATCGCCCGATCAAGGGCCTGCCGACGCTCGAGCTGCTGTCGAACCCGCTGCCCGCACACATCGCGGAATTCACATGGCGCTGCGGACTGCCGATCATGGCCGTGATCCTCGCGCTGGCGGCGATCCCGCTGTCCCATGTCAATCCGCGGATGGGCCGGTCGCTCAACTACGTGTTCGCGATCATGCTCTACATGCTCTACAGCAACCTGCTGTCGATCGTACAGGCGTGGATCGCGCAGGAGCGGGTGGCACCGGCGATCGGGTTCTGGGTCGTGCATGCGCTGATGCTCGGGGTGACACTGCTGCTGTTCTCGCGCCGTGCGGTCGTCATGTCATGGGCGCGGCTGCGCTGGCCGCGGCGCGCGGCGGCTGGCCAGGCCAGCTGAGGCCCGCGACCGATGGTCGTCATCAGCCGCTACCTGAGGCGCGAGGTATACACCACGACCGCGCTGGTGGCCGGTGGGCTGCTCGGCCTTTTCGCGCTGTTCGACCTGATCGGCGAACTCGACGACATGGGCGAGGGCTCGTACAGCCTGCGTGAGATGTTCCTGTTCGTGCTGCTCAACATGCCCGGCCACTTGTACGGACTGCTGCCGGTGGCAGCCCTGATCGGTACCACCTTTGCCCTGACGCAGATGGCCCAGCAGTCCGAGTACACGGTGATCCGGGCCTCCGGCGTGTCGGCGTTGCGCATGGCGCTCGTGCTGGTACGTGCCGGCGTGATCATCGCGCTGGTCGGCGTGCTGGTCGGCGAAGCGGTCGCCCCGGCGGCGGAACGCGCGGCCCAGGCGCTGCGCCTGCAGGCCAAGGCGGCGGTCGTTGCACAGGAGTTCCGGTCGGGGCTGTGGGTGAAGGACGGCAACAGCTTCATCAATGTCGCGCAGGTCACGCCAGAGCTGCGGCTGTTCGGTGTCCGCGTCTACGAATTCGATGCGGCATGGCGACTGAGCCGCGTCTGGTTCGCCGCGCAGGGTGCCTATGTCGGCGACAACCGCTGGCAGATGGAAACGGTCAGCGAGACTCGCTTCGACGGGAACAGGGCAGTCGTGGAGCGCACCCCCATGCGCGAATGGACATCCGTGCTGACGCCTGGACTGCTCACCGTGCTGCTGGTCAAGCCGGATGCCATGTCGGCAGCGAGCCTCTGGGAGTACGTGCAGCACCTGCGCGGGAGCCGGCAGGCGGCCAGCCGCTTCGAGATCGCGCTCTGGCGCAAGGCGGCGTATCCGCTCGGCATCGTGGTGATGCTGGTACTCGCGCTGCCGTTCGCGCAGCAGGCGCGCCGGGCGAGCGCCGGACCGCGAGTGTTCGCCGCCATCATGCTGGGACTGGCCTTCTTCTTCCTGAACACGCTGGCATCCCATGCCGGATGGCTGTACGGCTGGCCACCGCCGCTGGCTGCGCTGCTGGCCCCGCTGGCATTCCTGTCGGTCGCGGTCGGCCTTGTTGCCTATTTCGAGCGGCGCTGAGCGCAGTCTCGACCCCGGCAGCCGGTCAGGCCTCGATGCGCACCAGCCGCGTGCCGGCCAGTCGATCGTGGAGGAACTGGCCGTCGCGATCGACGAGCGCCCAGGCGAGCCCTGCGCCGCCCGCGAGGACGCTCGGCCACGCGAGGAGGTAGCGGTAGAGGGCCCGTCGAAGGCGCAGCGGAGATCCCCGGGTATCGACGACCCGCAGGCGCCATGTGCGCATCGGCAGCGTCTGCCCGCCACGGGTCCAGAACCAGACGAAGTAGGTGCCGAGCACGGCCAGTATCCAGGCGCGGAACAGCCACAGCGCCCAGCCGCCCGACGCATCATGACCGGCAAGAGCGTGCAGCGGCAGCAGAAAGGCCAGGCCGGACAGCAACAGCAGTGCGACCACGATCAGCGCTTCGTAGACCAGGCTGCCCAGGCGGCGCAGCAGCGTCGCCGTGGGCGCGAGCGCGGAATCCATCGGGCCCGCCTACTGCTGGGGTGCCGGGGTCGCTCCCTCGCCACCGCCGTCCGGGGTGGCTGTGGGCGCGGGTTGCTTCGCTTCCTGCCAGCGACGCGCGAGATCCTGCCGCTGGTCTGGCGGGAGCTTGTTCAACTGCTGGTAGTTCTTGCGCGCGAGTTCGCGTTCTTCGGTCGACAACTGTGCCCACTGCGACAGGCGGGACTTCACCCGCTCGCGCTGCTCCGAGGTCATGGTGGTCTGTCGCTGCGCGATGCCGATCAGCTTGCGCCGCGTCTGGACGCCGAGGGACTCCCAGCTTTCCTCGAGCGGTGCAAGGAACTCTTTCTGTGCCGACGGCAATTGCGCCCATGCAGGCGCGCGTGCCGTGGTGGCACTGGCGGCATGAGCCGCGCCGAGACCCCACGCAGTGCCGCCGAGCGGCAAGGCCCCGAAGCAAAGCAATGCCCCGAGCAGCACGCAACCCCTCAGCGCGGCGCGAGGACGGCAGGCGGTCTGGCGGACCGGGACCCGTGGGGCCCGGCGGTCCGCGTCGCCCCCTACTGTTGCGGTTCGACCGGGCGCTTCAGCCATGTGTCGAACCCGTTGTCGATGTAAGCCGTTACCGGCAGGTCATCCGCCAGGATCGCGAGGTCCAGGTCTGCTGCGGCATCGGCTTCGGCATCCGAGCCGAATTCGGTCAGTGTCACACCCGAGATCGCCAGCGTGAGCATGCCGAGCGCCAGCCACAGCCGCGGACCGGCGAACCAGTCGCGCAGTCCGCCGTTGCCCGTCGCGGACCCGGCACCGGCCACCACCAGAGCACGCGCATGGCGCGGGGCGGCAGCGACACCGAGCGCGGACTTGCGCGCCACCTGAAGCCGGATCAGCACGTCCTGGTCGACGCGCGACAGCCCCTCGTCGAGCAACGCTGCCACCTGACCACCGAATTGCGCGTCGTTCACAGGGAAATTCCTTTGGCTTTCAACAGCTCGGCGAGCGCGTGAGTGGCTCGCGAGCAATGCGTCTTCACACTGCCTTCCGAACAGCCCATGGCTTCTGCGGTTTCGGAAACGTCCAGTTCCTCCCAGTAACGAAGCAGGAACGCTTCGCGTTGACGCGCTGGTAGCCGGGACAATGCTTCTTCAATCGTTTCAAGGGTTTGGATGCGCTGCAGCCGGTCGGGCGGGTTGATTCCCTGGCCGTTCGGATCGGCTGCCGCCTGCAATGTCTCGAGCGGATCGACATCTTCGTCGTCCTTGTTCAGCGAGAAAGACGAAAAAAGCGTGGTCCAGGTGTTGCGGACCTTGGTACGCCGATACCAGTCGCGGATCGTGTTCTGGAGGATCCGCTGGAACAGCATCGGCAGTTCTTCCACCGGCCTGTCAGCATACTTCTCGGCAAGCTTCATCATCGAATCCTGCACGATGTCCAGCCCGGCCTCGGGATCGCGCACCGCATAGGTCGCCTGCTTGAAGGCGCGCCTTTCGACGTCGGTCAGGAAGCTCGCCAGTTCACTCTCTGAAGCCAGGATCGTTCTCGGTCACGGGGTGTGCAGCGGGGAGTCGACTCGGGACGGCGCTTGCATGTGGCTGTCCGGGCGGGGCAATGGTACCAAAGCCTCCGCCGCGTCCACCCGCCGCGCCGTACATTACCCCTCTGCTGCGGGCAAGGCAGGGAGTTGCTTGACCCCATGCCCCCTTGCCGGTAGCCTCTCCGGTTCGGTTTCGAACCGCCAAAATGGGGCCCGGGCGTCCACGCGGGCGCGGCATCCTGATGCCACCCGGACGGCAGTCCCCGCAAGAAGTAGCCACGGTACCCAGAGGTAAAGCAATGGACAGGATCGCTGCGAACGTGATGGAACTCTCCGGCGCGGAGATCGTCATCCGCTGCCTGCAGGAAGAGCAGGTCGAGTTCGTGTTCGGCTACCCGGGCGGGGCCGTGTTGTACATCTACGACGAGATCTGCAAGCAGGACAAGGTCAAGCACATCCTCGTGCGCCACGAGCAGGCTGCCGTGCACGCCGCCGATGGCTATGCACGCTCGACCACCCGGCCCGGCGTTGCGCTGGTCACCTCCGGCCCGGGCGTGACCAACGCCGTGACCGGGATCGCGACCGCCTACATGGATTCGATCCCGATGGTGATCATCAGCGGCCAGGTGCCGACCCATGCGATCGGACAGGACGCGTTCCAGGAAGTCGACACCGTCGGCATCACCCGGCCCTGTGTGAAGCACAACTTCCTCGTGAAGGACGTGCGCGATATCGCGACGACGATCCGCAAGGCCTTCCAGATCGCGACCACCGGCCGGCCCGGCCCGGTGCTGGTCGACATCCCGAAGGACATCACGGTCGAGAAGGCGGTATTCAGCTACCCGCAGAACGTGCCGATGCGCTCCTACAGTCCGGTCACGCGTGGACACTCCGGCCAGATCAAGAAGGCGATGCAACTGCTGATGGAAGCCAAGCGCCCGATGATCTACAGCGGCGGCGGCGTCGTCCTCGGCGAGGCGGCTGCCGACCTCACGAAGCTCGTGCGTGCCCTCGGCTTTCCGTGCACCAACACGCTCATGGGGCTGGGCGGATTCCCCGCCACCGACCGGCAGTTCGTCGGCATGCTCGGCATGCACGGAACCTATGAAGCGAACATGGCCATGCAGCACTGCGACGTGCTGCTCGCGGTGGGCGCGCGCTTCGACGACCGGGTGATCGGTAACCCGAAGCACTTCCACGAGGAAGACCGGAAGATCATCCATATCGACATCGATCCGTCGTCGATCTCGAAGCGGGTCAAGGTCGACGTCCCGATCGTCGGCAACGTCAAGGACGTGCTGGCGGACATGCTGGCGCAGGCGGCCTCGTCGCAGGAACAGCCCGATGCGCCCGCACTCGCGGCATGGTGGAAGCAGATCGACGAATGGCGCGGCCGCGACTGCCTGAAGTACGACCGCACGAGCGCGATCATCAAGCCGCAGTCCGTGGTCGAAACGCTCTACAAGGTCACCGAGGGCAACGCGTACGTCACTTCCGACGTCGGCCAGCACCAGATGTGGGCCGCGCAGTTCTACAAGTTCGACCAGCCGCGGCGCTGGATCAATTCCGGCGGCCTTGGCACGATGGGCTTCGGGCTGCCTTCCGCCATGGGTGTGCAGCTGGCGCACCGCGACGCACAGGTTGCCTGCGTGACCGGCGAGGCCAGCATCCAGATGTGTATCCAGGAGTTGTCCACCTGCACCCAGTACCGGCTGCCGATCAAGGTGGTGATGCTGAACAATCGCTACATGGGCATGGTCCGGCAGTGGCAGGAGTTCTTCCATGGCAACCGGCATGCCGAGTCGTACATGGACGCACTGCCCGATTTCGTGAAGCTCGCGGAATCGTACGGCCACGTGGGCATGCGCATCGAGAAGCCGGCAGACGTGGAAGGTGCGATGCGCGAAGCGTTCGCGATGAAGAACCGGCTCGTGTTCATGGACTTCATCACCGACCAGACCGAGAACGTGTTTCCGATGGTGCCTGGCGGCAAGGGCCTGTCGGAGATGATCCTGGTCTGATCCTGCCCCCGCGCAGCACCCGGGCCCACGCCCGCCTGCCGGCGGCAACCGCAGCCGCCGCCGCGGCGGACCCTTCCGGCACCCCGGAGCCGCGGATGCCGTGCCCGCCTTCCGAACCTACACCGTACTGATCGATACCCGATGCGCCATATCATCTCCATCCTGCTCGAGAACGAACCCGGCGCTCTGTCGCGGGTATCGGGCCTGTTCTCTGCCCGCGGCTACAACATCGAGTCGCTGACCGTCGCACCGACCGAAGACGCGACGCTGTCCCGGATGACCATCGTCACCAACGGTTCGGAAGAAATCGTCGAACAGATCACCAAGCAACTGAACAAGCTGATCGAGGTGGTGAAGGTCGTCGATCTGTCCGACGGCGCGCATATCGAGCGCGAGCTGATGCTCGTGAAGGTTCGCGCAGCCGGCAAGGACCGCGAGGAAATGAAGCGCATGGCCGACATCTTCCGCGGCCGCATCATCGATGTCACCGACAAGTCGTACACGATCGAACTGACCGGCGAGGGATCGAAACTCGATGCCTTCCTTCAGGCGGTCGAACCGGGGCTGATCCTCGAGACCGTCCGCACTGGTGCCTCCGGCATCGGCCGCGGGGAGCGGGTGCTCAAGGTCTGACCGCCGGGCCGGCCGGTGCCCGGGATACACCGGTTCCACTGCCGGGCGCGCCGCGCCCGGTGCACTTGCACTATTCACATCACAACGCATCGCGGAGACTGGGCATGAACATCTTTTACGACAAGGACGCCGACCTTTCCCTGATCAAGGGACGCAACGTCACCATCCTCGGCTACGGCTCGCAGGGCCATGCCCATGCGAACAACCTGAAGGATTCCGGCGTGAAGGTCACCGTTGGCCTGCGCAAGGGCGGCTCGTCCTGGGAAAAGGCGAAGGCTGCCGGCATCACCGTCAAGGAAGTGGACGACGCGGTCAAGGGTGCCGACCTCGTGATGATGCTGCTGCCGGACGAGCATCAGGCGCAGGTCTACAGGGAGTCGGTCGAGCCGAACATCAAGAAGGGCGCGACGCTGGCCTTCGCGCACGGCTTCAACGTGCACTTCCAGCAGATCCTCCCGAAGCCGGAAATCGATGTGATCATGATCGCGCCGAAGGGTCCCGGCCACCTCGTGCGCTCGACGTACACCCAGGGCGGCGGCGTGCCTGCGCTGATCGCGATCGCCCAGGACGCCAGCGGCAAGGCGCGCGATGTCGCGCTGTCCTATGCCGCTGCGATCGGCGCCGCCCGTGCCGGCGTGATCGAGACGACGTTCAAGGAAGAGACCGAGACCGATCTGTTCGGCGAGCAGGCCGTGCTGTGCGGCGGCGCGACCGCGCTGGTGCAGGCGGGCTACGAGACGCTGGTCGAGGCCGGCTATGCGCCCGAGATGGCGTACTTCGAATGCCTGCATGAGCTGAAGCTGATCGTCGACCTGATGTACGAGGGCGGTATCGCGAACATGCGCTACTCGATCTCGAACACGGCCGAATACGGCGACTTCACGCGTGGTCCGCGCATCATCACCGAGCAGACCAAGGTCGAGATGAAGAAGATCCTGAACGAGATCCAGACCGGCCAGTTCGCCAAGGAATTCATCCTGGAGAACCGCGCCGATGCCCCGACGCTGAAGGCGATGCGTCGCATCGGTCAGGCTCACTCGATCGAAACGGTCGGTGCCAAGCTGCGAGGCATGATGCCCTGGATCAAGGCCAACCAGCTGGTCGACCGGTCGCGTAACTGATGACTCCGTACCCGCATCCCATCCTGGCGCGCGAGGGCTGGCCCTTCATCGCGCTGGCGGTGGGTGCGGCCCTCGTGGCCGCCGTGTTCGCGGGGCCCTGGTGGTCGCTTCCGCTGTGGCTCGTCGCGGTTTTCGTGGTGCAGTTCTTCCGCGATCCGGCACGCGGCTTCGAGGCTGCGGGCAATGCGGTGATTTCTCCAGCCGACGGGCGGATCGTCGTGGTCGAGAAGGCTCGCGATCCCTACCTCGAGCGCGACGCGCTCAAGGTGTCGGTGTTCATGAACGTGTTCAACGTCCATTCCAACCGGGTACCGGTCGATGGCGAGGTGCGCGAAGTACGCTACTTTCCGGGTCGCTTCTTCAACGCGGCGATCGACAAGGCTTCGGTCGAGAACGAGCGCAATGCGATGGTGATCGTCATGGCCGACGGCACACCGATCACCTGCGTACAGATCGCCGGGCTGGTCGCCCGGCGCATCCTCTGCTACGCCCGGCCGGGCGACCGGGTCGAGCGCGGGCAGCGCTTCGGCTTCATCCGTTTCGGTTCGCGCGTCGATCTGTATCTGCCGCTCGATGCCACCCCGCGTGCGTCGCTGGGCGACGTGGTCCAGGCCGGGCACACCGTGCTGGCCGAGCTCGCTCCATCGGCGGCTGCGGCGGCGCAGGGGCAATCCCGGTGATCCGCCACGACCCGCACAGGGTAGCGAAGGTCGAAGGCCGCCGGCGCGGCATCTACTGGCTGCCCAACGCATTCACCACGGCCGCGCTGTTCGCGGGGTTCTTTGCGATCGTGCAGGCGATGAACGGCCGGTTCGAGGTGGCTGCGGCGGCGATCTTCATTGCCGGCATCCTCGACGGGCTGGATGGGCGGGTCGCGCGTTGGACGCGCACGCAGAGCGCATTCGGGGCCGAGTACGATTCCCTGTCCGACATGGTGTCGTTCGGTGTCGCCCCCGCGCTGGTAGTCTACGTCTGGGCGCTGAAGGACTTCTCCCAGCTCGGCGAGATCGGCAGCAAGTCGCAGTGGATGGTGAGTCGGCTGGGCTGGATCGCCGCGTTCATCTACTGCGCATGCGCCGCGCTGCGGCTGGCCCGGTTCAACACGCAACTGGACATCGCCGACAAGCGCTACTTCACCGGCCTGCCCAGTCCGGCGGCCGCCAGCCTCGTTGCCAGCCTGGTCTGGGCCTTCAGCCTCTATCAGGTGCAGGGCGGCGACGTGATGTGGCTGGCCTGGATCGTCACGGTGTTCGCCGGCTTCTCGATGGTGAGCAACTTCCGCTTCTACAGCGGCAAGGACATCAACCTGCGCAAGGTGGTGTCGTTCCGGGTGATCGTAGGCACGGCGATCGGCGTCGGGTTGCTCAGCCTCGTTGCCGACACCCTGGCCGAACTCCTGCTCGCGGTGTCCTTGCTCTACGCGCTGTCCGGGTACGCGATGGCGTTGGCCGGGCGGTTGCGCAGACCCGCCGTCCGCGCGGCGGCACCGGCGATCGGTGGCGGCGCAGGCGAGGGAACCGCCTCCGGGCCGGTCGCGGGAGCGGGCCCATCCGACGAGCCCAGGCGCTGAGCGGCGTATCGGCCGTCCCGGTCGGACGGTCGGTGCTTGCGCTCGGGCGCGTCACGTCCTAGACTTCGGTTATGTCCTCGGTAACCCAACGCGTCGTGATCTTCGCCCTGCTGACCAGCACGCTGCTCGCCAGCTGGCTGCTGCGCCCCGCGCGCTAGCTTTCCACGACCCCTGTTGCGTTACCCCGCGCCGGCTCATGACCTGAAGCCGACGATCGAAGCCACGAACCGCATATCCTGCGGCAAGGAGACATCATGAGCAGCGACCGCCTCATCATTTTCGACACGACCATGCGCGATGGAGAGCAGAGCCCCGGCGCGACCATGACGCGGGAAGAGAAGCTGCGCATCGCCCGCCAACTGGAGCGGATGCGAGTCGACGTGATGGAAGCGGGGTTCCCGGCTGCCAGCAATGGCGACTTCGAGGCAGTGCACTCGGTCGCATCCATCATCCGCGAATCCACCGTCTGCGGCCTGTCGCGGGCGAACGAGGCGGATATCCGCCGCTGTGCCGAGGCGATCGCACCGGCACCGCGCAAGCGCATCCATACCTTCCTCGCCACCTCGCGCATCCACATGGAGAAGAAACTCCGCATGGAACCGTCGCAGGTGCTCGAGACGGCTGTCAATGCGGTGAAGTTCGCGCGTGGCTTCACCGATGATGTCGAGTTCTCGCCCGAAGATGCCGGCCGGTCCGACATCGACTTTCTCTGCCGCGTGCTCGAGGCGGTGATCAAGGCCGGGGCGACCACACTCAACATTCCCGATACCGTCGGCTACACCATGCCTGAGCAGTACGGTGCGCTGATCCGCACGCTGCGCGAGCGGGTGCCAGGGGCCGACAAGGTGATCTGGTCGACCCACTGCCACAACGACCTCGGGCTGGCTGCGGCCAATTCGCTTGCCGGCGTGATGAACGGCGCGCGCCAGGTCGAGTGCACGATCAACGGGCTGGGCGAGCGCGCTGGCAATGCCGCTCTCGAGGAGATCGTGATGGCGGTGCGTACCCGCCAGGATTTCTTCAGCTGCGACACCAATATCGATACGACCCAGATCGTCCCGGCCAGCCGCCTCGTCTCCGGTATCACCGGCTTCGCGGTGCAGCCGAACAAGGCCGTGGTCGGTGCCAATGCGTTCGCGCACGAGTCGGGCATCCACCAGGACGGCGTGCTCAAGAACCGCGAGACCTACGAGATCATGCGTGCGCAGGATGTCGGCTGGAACGCGAACCGTATCGTGCTCGGCAAGCTGTCGGGGCGCAACGCGTTCCGCACCCGGCTGCAGGAACTGGGCGTGGTGGTCGAGTCCGAGGAGATACTCAACGCCGCCTTCGCCCGCTTCAAGGAGCTGGCCGACCGCAAGCATGAGATTTTCGACGAGGACCTGCAGGCGCTGATGTCCGACCAGACGGTGACGCCGCAGGACGAGCACTACAAGCTGGCGTCGATGAGCGCGCATTCCGAGACCGGTGAGCCGCCGCGCGCGCGAGTCACGCTCTCGATCGGCGGCAGCGAGAAGAGCGCCGACGCCACTGGCAGCGGCCCTGTCGATGCCGCGTTCAAGGCGGTCGAGGCGCTCGTGCACAGCGGCGCCGACCTGCAGCTCTACTCGGTGAACAGCATCACCAAGGGTACCGAGTCGCAGGGCGAGGTCACCGTCCGGCTGCACCAGGCGGGACGTATCGTCAACGGCGTCGGCGCCGATACCGACATCGTCGTGGCCTCGGTGAAGGCCTACCTGAACGCGCTCAACCGGCTGCAGGCCAACATCGCGCGCACCAGTCCGCAGGGCTGATGCCCGATTCCGTGGGTGCGCCGGCCAGGGCGGGGATCGCCGGGCTCACCCCCGGCGGTGCGCGTCGCGCGCGTAGTAGGCTGACGCGACGATGAAGACGGTGGCGAGCGCCGCCTGGCTCCAGCCGGCCGCGGCACTCGCACCGCCGTCGGCGTAGCCGCGCATCACGCCCTCGACGAAGTACGCCAGGACGAGCATCGGTGCCCACTGGTAGGTATAGCGCCGGCCGCGCAGGATGCCGAACAGGGGCAGCAGCAGCGGCAGTGCCTTGTAGGCGAGCAGCCCGGGTCCGCCGGGTCCGGGTGCGATGAACAGCTCCCATGCGAGCGCCAGCGCGATCAGCGCGAGCAGGCTGCCGATCGACGTCCAGTGCAGCAGCAGTACCCTGCCAGCGCCCACCGGCGCGACCGGGGTCATCGCGCAAGCTGCAGCGAGACTTCGGCCAGCCGTCGGCCGAGCGCGATGCACAGCGCCTTCTCGTCGCTGCTGACCGGCAGGTCTGACTGCGCGCCAGCGAGATGGCTCGCGCCATAGGGCGTGCCGCCGGTGCGGGTCGAAGACAGTTCAGGTTCGCTGTAGGGGATGCCGACCAGCAGCATTCCATGATGGAGCAGTGGCAGCATCATCGTCAGCAGCGTCGATTCCTGGCCACCGTGCTGGCTGCTGGTCGACGTGAACACGGCCGCCGGCTTGCCGGCGAGGGCGCCGCGTGCCCAGAGACCGCCGGTGCCGTCGAGGAAATGCTTCATCGGCGCCGCCATGTTCCCGAAACGTGTTGGCGAGCCCAGCGCGAGGCCTGCACACTGGTCGAGGTCGGCCAGTTCGACGTAGGGCGCGCCAGAGTCCGGTACCGGTGGCGCGGCGGTTTCCGTGATGGTCGCCACCGGCGGGACGGTACGCAGACGGGCAACCGCTCCCGGCACCTGGCCGATGCCGCGCGCGACCAGTTGCGCCATCTCGCGCACGGCACCATGGCGGCTGTAGTAGAGGACGAGGATTTCGGTCATCGACACGGATCTTTCGGTACATCCGGGAAGAGCCGATTATAGGAACGCCCGCCCGGCATGCGCGGGAACGGCGACAATATGCGCTGATGTCTATGGTCCCGGGCGCTGCCGCTGCAGCATTCCCGACCGTGATTCCGGGCCCAGTCCCCATCTCCTCCCTATCCTCATCCCGTTCCCATCCCCCCGACGATCGGCGCCCGAACACCGACCTGCTGCCACCTTGTCCGCCAATCGATTACCGGATTCCCGAGGCCACCCGCTCGCCGACTGCTGGCAGGTCGTCCTGCTTGCGATGGCGCGGTTCCGCGAGGCGCGCTGCGTCGACGCGGCATCCAACCTCGCGTTCACGACGCTGATCGCGATCGTGCCGTTGCTGGCCATCGGCTTCGCGATCGTCAGCGTGTTCCCGGTGTTCGGCGAATTCACCGAGCAGTTGCGAGCGTTCGCCACCAGTACGCTGCTGCCCGAGGCGGCAGACCGGGTGGTCAGCGTATACATCAGCGAGTTCGCCGCGAACGCGGCACGGGTGTCGGCGATCGGCCTGCTCGTGCTGGTCGTGACGGCGATGGTGCTGGTGCTGACGATCGAAAGCGCCTTCCATGACATCTGGCGCACCGGCAACGTCGGACGCCGGGCGCCGCGGCTGGCGGTGTACGGCATGCTGGTGACGGTCGGGCCGATGCTGATCGGCGCCGGGCTCTGGCTCACCTCGCTGCTCGTGTCGTGGTCGATGGGCTGGTTCAGTTACCTCGATGAAGTCGTGCTGACCGCGCTGCGCCTGGCGCCGTTCGGGCTCACCATCGTCGCTTTCGGGCTGCTCTACCACGCGCTGCCCAACCAGCCAGTGCGTTTCGGCGATGCCGCCATCGGCGGGCTGGTCGCGGGTGTGCTGTTCGAACTGACCAAGCGCGGGTTCGGACTCTACGTCACACACATCGGTGGATACCACGCGATCTACGGGGCGTTCGCGACGGTGCCGATCTTCCTGATGTGGGTCTATCTGTCCTGGCTGGTGGTGCTGATGGGCGCGGTCCTGGTCGCGGTGATCCCGGCGATACGCGCGAATCCGGCCGATCAGCGCGGGCGCGGCGGCGGGGGCTGATCGGCGCGCGCCTGCAACTCCGGCGAGCCGGCGGCGAGCCGGGTCGCCGCGCGGGCGTCGAACTTCCAGTGGTTGATCCATGCCCTTACCACCAGGTTCGGGTAATCGGGCTTGCCGAGGCTGCCGTTGTAGCGGCCAAGCGCGCGGAACAGGTTGCCCTGTTCGATGTCGACATAGTGCCGGAGGATCACGCATCCGTAGCGCAGGTTGGTGCGCAGGTGGAACAGGTTGTGGTCCTTCTGGCCGATCGTGTCGACCCAGAAGGGCATCACCTGCATGAAACCGCGCGCGCCCGCGCTCGACACCGCGTACTTCCGGAACGCGCTCTCGACCTGGATCAGGCCCAGCACCAGTTGCGCGTCCAGGCCAGCGCGCGTGGCCTCGTAGTGCAACGTCATCAGGAACTCGTTGCGAAGCTGCACATCGGGCATGCGGCGTTCCAGCCGGCGTCCCATGTCGGCCAGCCACAGCTTCGCCTCGCCATCGGTGTCGAATGCATGGAACGACACGACCTGGTCGCTGATCGCGCGTGACAGCGAAGCCCGAACCGTCGCCTGCAGCGGCTCGTAGAGCTGCGCGCCGGCCAGGGCGCTGCCGGCAGGCAGCAGCCCGGCTGCGGCAGAGGTCGTGGCGAGCCCGGCCGCCCGGGCGGAAAAGCCCGGCAGGGCACGCAGCAGGCGCCGCCGCGCGGCGTTCACCGGCCGAGCTTCCCGGCCATCAGGGCGACGGCACCTTCGATCGGGATCATCGAGGGCTGGCTGTCGCCGCGGCCCTTGTACTCGCACTCGCCCTTTGCCAGCCCGCGTTCGCCGATCACGATCCGGTGCGGCACGCCGATCAGTTCCATGTCGGCGAACATCGCGCCGGGGCGTTCGTCGCGGTCATCGAGCAGCACGTCGATGCCGGCCGCCTGCAGCGCCGCGTACAGCGATTCGGCGGCCGTGCGAACCGCCTCGCTCTTGTGCAGGCCGATCGGCGCGATCGCGACCTGGAACGGCGCGATTGCCGCCGGGAACACGATGCCGCGCTCGTCGAAGCCCTGTTCGATGGCAGCGCCGACGATGCGCGACACGCCGATGCCGTAGCAGCCCATTTCCATCGGCTTCGGCTGGCCCGCCTCGTCGATGAACTCGACCTTCATCGCCTGCGAATAGCGGGTGCGCAGCTGGAAGATGTGGCCGACCTCGATGCCGCGGCACAGCTCGAGCGTGCCGGCGCCGTCAGGGCTCGGATCGCCCTCGACCACGTTGCGCAGGTCGTGCACCGAAGCGGGGTCTGGCAGGTCGCGGCCGAAGTTGACGCCGGTCAGGTGGAAGCCGGCCTCGTTCGCGCCGCAGGCGAAGTCCGCCAGCACCGCCACGCTGCGGTCGGCATGCACCGGTATCGAGGCATCGATGCCGACCGGACCGATGTAGCCGGGTTCGCAGCCGAGGGCGGCGACGATCTCGCCGTCGCTGGCGAAGCGGAAGTCGGCGAAGCCCGGCAGCTTTCCCGCCTTCACCTCGTTGAGCTTGTGGTCGCCGCGCAGCAGGAGCAACTGGAAGCGGCCATCGGCGACGACCGCGATCGACTTGACCATCCGTTCGATCGGCAGCGACAGGCTTGCGGCCACCGCTTCGCAGGTCTTGAGGCCGGGCGTGGCGACTTTCTGCATCGCCGCGGCTGTAGCGGGGCGGGTGGTCGCCGGTGCCAGCGCTTCGGCCAGTTCGACGTTTGCCGCATAGGCCGACGCCGGGCAGTACGCGATGCCGTCCTCGCCGGAATCGGCCAGGACGTGGAATTCGTGGGACCCGGTACCACCGATCTGTCCGGTGTCGGCCGCCACCGCGCGGAACTTCAGGCCGAGGCGTTCGAAGATCCGGCTGTAGGCCTGGTACATCGCGTCGTAGGTGCGCTGCAGGCAGGCCGCGTCGGCGTGGAACGAGTACGCGTCCTTCATCAGGAACTCGCGCGCGCGCATCACGCCGAAGCGCGGACGGATCTCGTCCCGGAACTTGGTCTGTATCTGGTACAGGTTGACCGGCAGCTGCCGGTAACTCTTGATGTCGCGGCGCACCGTGTCGGAGATCACTTCCTCGTGCGTGGGCCCGAAGCAGTAGTCGCGCTGGTGGCGGTCGCGGATGCGCAGCAACTCGGGCCCGTACTTCTGCCAGCGGCCCGATTCCTGCCAGAGCTCAGCCGGCTGTACGGCGGGCATCAGCAGTTCGACCGCGCCTGCGGCGTCCATTTCTTCGCGCACGATACGCTCTACCTTGCGCAGCACCCGGAGCCCGAGCGGCATCCAGGTATAGAGGCCGCGTGCGAGTGACTTGATGAGTCCTGCACGCAGCATCAGCTTGTGGCTGACCAGTTCAGCCTCGCTCGGGGCCTCCTTGAGCGTGGCAAGATAGAAACCTGAGGTGCGCATGGGTCGGGTGGCAATCCGTGGTCGAGGGTGGAACGGCGCGGCTGCACTCCGTCCAGCCTGCGCGAATACCCTGATTTTACGGGTGTTCCGTCGCTTCGTTGGAGTGCCGTGTCGATCCTTTCGGCGAACGGCGGGTGATCGGAGGGGGCGTGGACTGGTGGCGTGACTGGGCGGGACGGAGAGCCGGCGGGACGGACGCGGTGCGCTACCGTGACGAGGCGGGAGTGCGCCGGCTGTACCTCGGCGGCAGCGAGACCATCCAGAGCGCGATGCGCCTGTCGGACCCGGTACGCCTCGAACTCGCCTATACCCGGGCCATGCTGTGCAGTCTGCTGTTTCGTCCCGATCCGAAGCGTGCGCTGCTGCTCGGCCTGGGTGGAGGTTCCCTCGCCAAATACATCCATCATTGGCTGCCGGGATGCAGGCTGGAGGCCGTCGATGCGAATCCCGACGTGATCGCGGTGGCGCGGGCGCATTTCGCACTGCCGCCGGACGATGATCGGCTCGCGGTGACGCTCGGGAACGCGGCGGTCTGTCTGGCCGGCGGCAGCGCCGGTCCGGTCGACCTGCTGCTGGTCGATGTGTACGACGAGCATCGACAGGTGGCCTCCTGTGCGACCGCGGATTTCTTCGCTGCTACCGCAGCGGTCCTCAGCCGCGAGGGCGTGTGCGCGGTGAACTTCTGGAGCAACGCGCCGGAGTACCCGGTCTACCGCGACCGCTTCCTCGACGCTTTTTCAGGGCGGGTGCTGCTGCTGCCGGTCGCGCGGCCGGGCAACATGATCGCCTTCGGGTTCGCGACGGTTGACGGCGACTGGCGCTGGCAGCACCTGCGCGACCGCGCCCGACGGCTCGAGCGGGTGTACGGGCTGGAATTCGGCACTTTCGTCGAAGCCCTTCGCCAGGCCAACCCCTACAGCGAGAATCGCCTGCTGATCTGACTGTTGCATCGCCGCACCAGCACCTACCCACGACGCAAGAAATGTGAAAAAATTCCGTCACGTCCGTAAAGTTCTCACGTGACGCCGGACCCGGGGGCATGCGGTGATCGATCGCGATGGCTATCGCCTGAATGTGGGCATCATCCTGAGCAACACCCGCAACCAGGTGTTCTGGGGCAAGCGTGTGCGCGAGGACGCCTGGCAGTTTCCGCAGGGCGGCATGAAGCGCGGCGAGACGCCGGAACAGGCCATGTACCGGGAACTCGAGGAAGAGGTCGGCCTGCAGTCGTGCCATGTACGCATCCTCGGCCGTACCCGCGAGTGGCTGCGCTACGACGTGCCCGAACAATGGACCCGGCGTGATTCGCGCGGGCTCTACCGTGGCCAGAAGCAGATCTGGTTCCTGTTGCGGCTGACCGGCCGCGACTGCGACGTGCGCCTGCGTGCCAACGAGCGCCCTGAATTCGATGCATGGCGGTGGAGCGACTACTGGATCCCGGTCGAATCGGTCGTCGAATTCAAGCGCGAGGTCTACCATAATGCGCTGGCGGAACTCGCGCGATACCTTCCGCGCACGGGTGCGCGGCCGGCGGGCCTGCGTCCGGATGCGGTGCTGAACCCTGCCGAGATCGATGCGCAGCGTCCGATCGCGACGGCTGAGGCCGGGCAGGGCCAGACGCGGGCAGCCTGAACGTTTCCGGAGCCTGCGCGCGCCGCGCCGGGCTTGCCGGCGGGGGCGCACCCTGTCGACGAACTGCAGACCATACCGCAGCCTACAATCGCCGACCGTGCCCCGCCTGAGACTCCAGATGCGCATCGATCCTCCAGCCTTCGTCCGGCTTGCCCGTTGTTCCTCGCGCCTGCGTACCGGCACGCTGCCGGCCGTGATGATGGCCGCTGCCCTTCTGGCGACGGGGTGTGGCAGCACCAGGCCCAGCGCTGCCCCCGCAGTCTCGTCGGGTGCCGGCGAGGCGAAGCAGGCGCCCGTCGACGGCAGGCCGCAGGTGCTGCTGCCGGGCGCGGGCGAGAATGGCGGGGATCTTGCGATCTCACTTCCGGACTGGCCGGAAGAGCAGAACCTGGTCCTGCTGCGACAGGGTGTTCGTGCGGACCTCCGGTTCTGGGTCGACCAGCGTTCGCTCGAACTCGTTGAGGGGGGGGAAATCCGCTACACGTTCGTGGCGCGCAGCGCCAGCGGCGCACGGTCGGTCACCTTCGAAGGCATGCGCTGCGGATCCCGGGATCGCATCATCCTGGCGACCGGCAGCATCGATGGCCGCTGGGTGCCGGTGGGCGCGCCGCGCTGGAATCCGGTCGATCGCCAGGACCCGACGGGCATGCGCGAGGTCCTGTACAAGGACATCTTCTGCCCGGCCAGACTGCCAGTGGCCTCTCTGCAGGAACTGCGCTCGGCGCTGAAGGCGGGTATCCACCCGCGTGCCGTGAGGGATTAGTCAGGCCCCGCGCGCCGTCGTCTCCGACGGTTGTCTACGGCCGTGCCGTCACCACGAGGTTGTCGCGATGGATCAGTTCGGGCTCGACCACGTAGCCGAGCCGTGCCTCGATGTCGCCGGAACGCACGCCGAGGATGCGCGCGACCTCTGAGGACGGATAGTTGGCGAGCCCGCGCGCGATTTCGGTACCGTCCGGGCCCATGCAGCGTACGAGTTCGCCCCGGTCGAAATCGCCGCTGACCGCAGTGGCCCCGATGGACAACAGGCTCTTGCCTTCGACCACCAGTGCACGCACCGCACCGGCATCGACGGTGACCTGCCCGCGCACCTGCAACTGGTCGGCCAGCCATTGCTTGCGTGCAGCCATCGGGGCGGTATCGGGCACCAGCAGCGTGCCGATCGATTCGCCGCCAGCCAGTCGGACCAGCACTTCAGTCTCTTCGCCGCTCGCCACGATGGTGTAGGCCCCGCTGCGTGCCGCCCGCTTCGCGGCGAGCACCTTGGTCAGCATGCCGCCGCGCGCGATCGAACTGCCGACGCCGCCGGCGATCGACTCGAGATGCGGATCGCCGGCCCTGGCCGTGGCGAGCAGGGTTGCCGAAGGATCCAGCCTCGGGTCGCCGGTGAAGATACCGGGCTGGTCGGTCAGTATCACCAGTGCCTCGGCCTCGATGAGATTGGTGACCAGGGATGCCAGCGTGTCGTTGTCGCCGAGCTTGATCTCCTCGGTGGTGACGGTATCGTTCTCGTTGATGATCGGGATCACGCCAAGACCGAGCAGGGTGACCAGCGTGCTTCGTGCGTTCAGGTAGCGCCGGCGGTCGGCGAGGTCTTCGTGGGTGAGCAGGATCTGCGACGTCAGCAGGCCGTGTTCGCGGAAGCAGCTCTCGTAGACCTGGGCGAGTCCCATCTGGCCGACCGCTGCTGCGGCCTGCAGTTCGTGCAGGGCGCTGGGCCGCTTCGACCAGCCCAGCCGCTGCATGCCTTCGGCAATCGCACCGCTGGACACCAGCACGATCTCGCGTCCGCCGGCGCGCAGGCGTGCGATCTGCGACGCCCAGCGCGCGAGTGCCTCGCGGTCCAGGCCCTGGCCGCGGTTCGTGACCAGGCTGCTGCCGACCTTGACGACGATGCGACGGGCGCTGCTGAACGCCGGCAGTGCCGTGCTGTCCGGCGTGGTCCTGGCGGGGGCGGCGGCGTTCGCTGTGGTCATGGCGTGCGGGCGTGAAGCGGACGTGGTTCAGGCGTCCGGGGAGGGTGTCCCGGAGTCGATGGCGGCACGTGCCGCAGCGAGGTGGTCGCTGATCGCACGGATCAGCGGCTGGCAGCCTTCGCCGGATACGGCGGAGATCGAGAAAACCGGCGCCTTCCAGCGCAGCCGCCGCACGATGTCCTTCTGCAGCTTCGTCGCATCACCGTCGGGCAGCGCATCGATCTTGTTCAGGATGAGCCAGCGTGGCTTGTCGCCGAGCGCAGGATCGTACTTCACGAGTTCGCGCGCGATCTTGCGTACTGCGTCCACCGGGTCCTGAGCATCGTCCACCACATCGACCAGATGCAGCAGCAGATGCGTGCGCTGCAGGTGGCGCAGGAACTGGTGGCCGAGGCCCGCCCCCTCGGCGGCGCCCTCGATGAGGCCGGGGATGTCCGCGATCACGAAGCTGTTGTCGATGTCGACCCGCACCACCCCCAGGTTCGGATGCAGCGTGGTGAACGGGTAATCGGCGACCTTGGGCCGCGCTGCAGAGACCGCGCGGATCAGCGTCGACTTTCCGGCGTTCGGCATGCCCAGCAGCCCTACGTCGGCAAGCACGCGCAGTTCCAGTCGCAGCTTGCGAACTTCCCCGTGTTCGCCGGGCGTCGATTGCCGCGGCGCCCGGTTGATGCTCGACTTGAAATGCAGGTTTCCGAGCCCGCCCTTGCCGCCGTGGGCAAGAAGGGCGGTATCGCCGTCCCTGGCAAGGTCGGCGATCGGGCTGCCGGTCTCCGCGTCGTACACCAGCGTACCGACCGGCATGCGCAGCAGGATGTCCTTGCCTGCCGCGCCGTAGCAGTCGGAGCCCATCCCGCGTTCGCCATGGCCTGCGCGGTGGGTACGCGCGAAACGGAAGTCGACCAGCGTGTTGATGTTGCGGTCGGCGACCGCATGGATGTTGCCCCCGCGGCCACCATCACCGCCATCGGGGCCGCCGCGCGGGATGTACTTCTCGCGGCGGAAGCTGGCCGCGCCGTCCCCGCCGTTGCCGGCCAGGACATCGATGATCGCTTCGTCGACGAATTTCATCTGGAGGATGCCGGGGCGCGGAAACGAAGAAGCCCTGCCGTCGCCGGCAGGGCTCCGTCACCGCGTGGGCGGTCTCCTGCTCAGGCAGGAACGATGCTGACCGTCGTGCGCAGCTGCTCGCCCTTGAGCTCGAACTTGACCAGCCCCTGCACCAGCGCGAACAGGGTGTGATCGCGGCCGATGCCGACGTTGTCACCGGCACGCATGCGGGTTCCGCGCTGACGGACGATGATCGACCCTGCGGTGACGGCTTCGCCACCGTAGCGCTTCACGCCGAGGCGTTTGGCCTGTGAATCGCGGCCGTTGCGTGAACTGCCGCCTGCTTTCTTGTGTGCCATCTTTGACTCCTGTGTTCTGGCCGGCGCTGACTCAGGCCTGGATGGTGTCGATGCGGACCATGGTGTACGACTGACGATGGCCCTGGCTGCGCCGGTAGTGCTTGCGCCGACGCATCTTGAAGATGTGGACCTTGTCGCCGCGTCCTTCGCCGATCACGGTCGCCTTCACCGTCGCGTTCTCGAGCAGCGGCTTGCCGATGGACAGCGTCTCGCCATCGGACACCATCAGTACCTTGTCCAGCGCGATTTCGTCGCCGACGGCGACCGCCAGCTTCTCGATGTTCAGTTGATCACCGACGGCAACGCGGTACTGTTTGCCACCGGTCTGGATGACCGCATACATGGGAATGCTCCTGGGAAGACTGGCCGGCGCATCCGGCACACCGGAAACTACGGAACCCACGATGATGCCCACGCGATCGGCTGCAGTCAAAGGAAAGGGCGTGAATCTGCGCGGAAACGCTCTGTGCCGCCTCCCGGGCCATCTCTTCGGCGTGCAGTACAGGCCGTACGCCTGCCCGCGGTCGCTCCTGCTATCCTATTTGACTTGCCGAAGAAATTCGACGCTCACGATCGCGCCCTGCGCCGAGCCCCGATGGAAGTGTTCCGCACCCTTATCAAGGCCGACCTCGACGCGGTCGAGCAGATCATCCGCGACAGGCTTGCCTCCGAGGTGCCGCTGATCCGGCAGGTCGCCGAGTATCTCGTCTCCAGCGGCGGCAAGCGGTTGCGACCCGCCCTGGTTGTGCTGGCCGCAGGTGCCTCGGGCTACCACGGCCGTGCCCACCTCGAGATCGCGGCGGTGGTCGAGTTCATACATACCGCCACGCTGCTGCACGACGACGTCGTCGACGAGTCGTCACTGCGCCGCGGGCGGCCGACCGCCAATGCCAGCTTCGGCAACGCTGCCAGCGTGCTGGTCGGCGATTTCATCTATTCCCGCGCCTTCCAGATGATGGTCGGGATTGGCGACATCAGGGTGCTCGAGGTGCTGGCCGACGCGACGAACGTGATCGCCGAGGGCGAAGTGCTGCAACTGCTCGGCGTGCACAACGCCGACCTGACCGAGGGCGAATACCTGCGCGTGGTGCGGTCGAAGACCGCGAAGCTTTTCGAGGCGTCCGCCCGGCTCGGCGCAGTGCTTGCGCGCCAGTCGCCGGCTCGAGAACAGGCGCTCGCCGCGTACGGCATGCACCTCGGTACCGCATTCCAGCTGATCGATGACGTGCTCGACTATTCGGGTGACCGGACGTCGATCGGCAAGAACCTCGGCGACGACCTCGCCGAAGGCAAGTCGACCCTGCCGCTGATCCACGCACTCGCCAATGCATCCGATGCGCAGCGCGTCATGCTGCGCGAGGTGATCGAGGAGGGCACTGTCGAGCGGTTCGGCGAAGTGCTGGCCGCACTCGAGCAATGCGGGTCGCTTGCCTATGCACGCGACCAGGCAGTGCGCGAGGCGCAGTGTGCCCAGGATGCAATTCGTTCATTTCCCGATTCGAAGTTCCGCGATTCTCTGATAGACTTCGCCGCCTTCGCTGTGGCACGAGACGTCTGACCGGGAAACCGGCCGACGAGGGCCCGGCAGGCAGATGCAGGTATCACGTCAGTACGATTGTTCTGTTGTTGTCGTTGCGCAAATTCGGGGTGTAGCTCAGCCTGGTAGAGTACTGCGTTCGGGACGCAGGAGTCGGAGGTTCGAATCCTCTCACCCCGACCAGGCGCCTTGATCCCGTGAGGTGTCCCATGGCCCGTGTGGCCTACGCCGCAGAGTCAGACCATCCGGACCTTGCCCGTCGTATCCGCGAACAGCGCGGGGGCAAGATGCTCAATCTCTACCGGATGCTGATGAACAGCCCGCCGGTGGCGGAAGGATGGTTGCACCTGCTGACGGCGATCCGGCAGCAGTGCCTGGTTCCGGCGTTGTATACCGAACTCGCGATCATGCGCGTGGCGGTCATCAACGACGCGCCCTATGAATTCGCCGCCCACCTTCCGTTCGCACGCAAGGAAGGCATGTCCGACACGCAGCTCGAGGCCTTGCGCATGCTGCCTGCGCTGGCGCCGCCACCGGTGGGCCTGTTCGATGATCGGGCGCGGGCGGTGATCGCCTACGCCGACTCGATGACGCGCGAGATCCACGTGCCTGACGCCGTGTTCGACGCGACTGCACGCTTCTTTGACGCGCGTCAGATGGTCGAACTGACCGCCACCGTAGGCGCCTACAACATGGTCTCGCGCTTCCTGGAAGCACTGCACATGGACCCCGAGGCGCCGGGCCAGTGACGCATCCGCGAAACGGGCCGCCTTGATCAAGTACCTGGTGCTGCTCGCGGTGATCGCGGTGATCGTCTGGATGGTCACCGGGAAGGCACGTGCTGCGGCCCGCCGCGACCGGCGGCCGGCCGGCCGGCCCGTGGAGGACATGGTCCGTTGCGCGCACTGCGGCGTGTTCCTGCCCAAGGCCGAGAGCGTGGAGGCGCGCGGCGCGCGATTCTGCAGCCGGGAACACGAGCGGTTGCACTGAGCATGGCCGGCACCGGGGTGGTCGCAACCGCGGGCCAGGCCTCCCGCGACGACTTCTGGCGGTCGCTGCTTTACTTCAACGTCTACCGGTGCCTGGTGCCGGTGGTGATGCTCGCGGTATGGTTGCTCGACCAGCAACTGCTGTTCGGGCAAAGCCAGCCGCAACTGTTCCTCTGGGCGATGGGCCTCTATGCCGTGTTCTCGGCCTGTGCCTTCCTGGGGATACTCTCGCGAAAGCCCGATTTCGAGACCCAGCTCACCACTCACGCGCTGGCCGACGCGCTGTTCGTCGTGCTGGCGATGCACGCAAGCGGCGGCCTCTCAAGTGGGCTCGGGCTGCTGCTGCTGGCCTCGCAGGCGGGCGCCGCGCTGATCAGCCGGGGCCGGATGATGCTGTTCTACGCGGCGGTGGGATCGCTCGCGGTGCTCGGCGAGCAGGCATGGAGTGTCCTGTCGGATCCGGACGGGCCCGCGCAGTTCGTCCAGGCGGGGTTGCTCAGCATCTGCTACTTCGCCACTGCGTTCCTGGCACGCTCCCTGGCGGGTTACGCAGTCGCGAGCGAGCGCCTGGCGACGCAGCGGGGCGTCGACCTCGCGAATCTGGCCGAGGTCAACAAGCTGATCATCCAGGACATGCAGGACGGCGTGGTGGTGGTCGACGAGCGAGGTGTCATCCGCCAGATCAACAGTCGGGCGGTCGAACTGCTCGGCGGGCGCGGCCTGCCGGGACGCAACGCCACGCTGAGCGAGTATTCGCCGCCAGTGGCCGAGGCTCATGCGCGCTGGCAGCGCGACCGCGTGCCGCTGGCGAAGCCGCTGCGGCTGCCGCAGCCCGGCAAGCCCGCCCTGCGCGAGGTCGGCCTGCGCACCGTTCCGGTCGGTGGCGGCGCGGTCGGGCGGTCGGTGCTGTTCCTCGAGGACCTGTCGCGCATCCAGGCCGAGGCGCAACAGCTCAAGCTGGCGGCCCTGGGCAGGCTCACCGCGAACATCGCACACGAGATCCGCAACCCGCTGTCGGCGATCAACCATGCGACCGAATTGCTGCAGGAAACCGAGTCGGCCAACGCTACCGATGCGCGCCTGCTGCAGATCATCCATGACAACACGCACCGGATCGACGGCATGGTGCAGGAGGTGCTGAAGCTCAACCGGCGCGACCGCGTTCATCGCGAGAGCGTCGAGTTGAGCAGCTACCTCGCTACCTTCGCGATCGAGTTCTGCGACAACGAACGCATCGATCGGTCGTTGCTGGTGGTCGAAGCGGAGGGGTCGCCCGGCGTGCAGTTCGATCGCAGCCACCTGAACCAGGTGATGTGGAACCTCTGCCGCAATGCGTTGCGCCACGGCAGCCGGTCGGCGGGCAGCATCCGCATCGTGGTACGCCGTACCGAGGCGGCGAGCGTTCTCGTCGACGTGCTCGACGATGGCCCGGGCATCGTGCCGGCCGTGCAGGCGCACTTGTTCGAACCGTTCTTCACCACGGCCAGTAGCGGCACCGGGCTCGGTCTATACTTGGCGCGCGAACTGGCCGACGCCAACGGCGGTACGCTCGAGTTCGCTGCCGGGCCGCTACCGACCCGGTTCACCCTGCAATGCCAGGCTGTGGCAGAGACGAATCATGCATGAAGTCCATCCCGTGGATTCCGTATACCCGGCAGGGCCGCACGCGTGCCTGGCGCGGACGAACCGGCACCGATGAACGTGCGCGCCCTGATCGTCGATGATGAGGCGGATATCCGCGAACTGCTGAGCCTCACGCTCAGCCGGATGGGCCTCGTCACCGACGCGGCCGAGAGCGAATTCGAGGCGCGCCGGTTGCTGCAGAAGCATCATTACGATGTTTGCCTGACCGACATGCGGCTGCCCGACGGTGACGGGCTTGCGCTGCTCGAGTACACCTCGCGCTTCTGGCCGCAGATGCCGGTGGCGGTGATCACTGCCTTCGGCAGCGCCGAGAACGCAGTGGCCGCGCTCAAGGCCGGTGCCTTCGACTACCTGCCCAAGCCGGTGCAGGTGAATCAGTTGCGAGCGCTGGTCAAGTCGGCGCTGAAACTCTCCGAAGACAAGGATGCGGCGCCCGTCTCTAGCGCGCCCGTCACTGACGTGCCCGTCGAGCATGCGCTGCTCGGCGAGAGCGCGACGATGCGCCAGGCGCGGCAGATGATCGATCGCCTTGCGCGCAGCCAGGCGCCGATCCACGTCTCGGGCGAGTCCGGTTGCGGCAAGGAACTCGCGGCCAAGCTGATCCACCAGAAGAGCGTGCGCCACGAGCGTCCGTTCGTGCCGGTCAACTGTGGCGCGCTCCCGGAAAACCTGGTCGAGAGCGAGTTCTTCGGCTATCGCAAGGGCGCGTTCACGGGCGCCGACAGCGAGCGCGGCGGATTCTTCCAGGCGGCCGATGGCGGCACGCTGTTCCTCGACGAAGTGGCCGAGCTGCCGCTGCTGATGCAGGTCAAGCTGCTGCGTGCGATTCAGGAAAAGCGGGTGCGCAAGGTCGGTTCGCCGCAGGAAGATCCGGTCGATGTCCGGGTGATCTCCGCCACGCACAAGGATCTCGCCGAGGAAGTGAAGGCCGGGCGCTTCCGGCAGGATCTGTTCTACCGGCTGAACGTGATCGAACTGAAGATGCCCGCGCTGCGCGACATGCCGGAGGACATAGGCCTGCTCGCCAGGGAGTTCCTCCGGCGGCGTGGCGCGCAGGATGGCACCCGCGTCCCGGCGCTGTCGGGCGCGGCACTGCGCGCGCTCGAAGACTATCCATTCCCGGGAAACGTGCGTGAACTCGAGAACGTCCTCGAGCGGGCGCTCGCCCTGTGCTCGGGTGGCGAAATCAGCCGCGACGACCTGCAGCTGAAGCCCGTGGCGGTCGATGCTCCCGACATCCGTGGCCTGCCACTGGAAGACTACCTCGCCACTCTCGAGAGGCAGGCGATCCTGGAGGCCCTCGAGAAGACGCGCTTCAACCGGACGGCGGCCGCCAGGATCCTCGGCATCTCGTTCCGCCAGCTTCGCTATCGGATGGAGCGGCTTGGCATCGAATGACGGTGAGCGCAGGGTGAGGGTGGCCGCACCAGCCGCGATCGACCGCTCCGGGAGGGTGCGCGCCGCGCGCCAGGTGCCTTCGCCCAATTTCGACGCTCGTCCGCGGGGCACGGCGCTGGACCTGCTGGTGGTGCACAACATCAGCCTGCCGCCGCGGGTCTACGGCGGCGAGGCGATCGTCGACCTGTTCCTGAACCGGCTTGACCCCGATGCCCATCCGTATTTCGGACCGTTGCGTGGCCTGCGCGTGTCCGCCCATTTCCTGGTGCGCCGAGACGGCGAACTGATCCAGTTCGTTGCGTGCGGCAAGCGCGCCTGGCACGCCGGTGTATCGAGCTTCCGGGGGCGTGCCCGGTGCAACGACTTCTCGATCGGGGTCGAACTCGAAGGCAGCGACGAGGACCCGTTCGAACGCGTGCAGTACGACGTGCTCGGGCGACTGGTGCGGACGCTGCGCAGTCGGTATCCGCTCGGCGACGTTGCCGGCCACAGCGACATCGCCCCCGGCCGGAAGACCGATCCGGGTCCGTACTTCGACTGGCAGCGCCTGCACGCTGCGATGGCGGGCTGACGCACGTGCGCGCGTACTACAGCGACAGCTTCGTGCTGCCGCTGCCGCCGGGACACCGCTTTCCGATGGAGAAGTACGCCCGGCTGCGGTCGCGGGTCAGCGCCGAACTGCCGCCGGGCGCCGTCCGGCTCGAACTGGCGCCTGCTGCCAGGGACGAGGAGATACTGCGGGCGCACGATGCCGCCTGGCTGCAGGCAGTGGCGACCGGGACGCTGACCGCGCGGCAGCAGCGGGACATCGGTTTCCCGTGGTCGCCGCAGATGGTCGAGCGCTCCCGTCGTTCCGCCGGTGCAACGATCGCCGCCTGCCGCGCCGCGCTCGCCGACGGCACGGCCGTCAACCTGGCCGGCGGCACGCACCACGCCTTCCGCGACCACGGCGCCGGATACTGCGTGTTCAACGATGCCGCCATCGCCGCTACGGCGATGCAGGCCGGACGCCATGCGCGGCAGGTGCTCGTCATCGACTGCGACGTGCACCAGGGGGACGGCACGGCGTCCATACTGGCAGGGGACGCGTCGGTGTTCACCTTTTCCATCCACGGCCGCAACAACTACCCCTTCGTCAAGCAATCGAGCGATCTCGACATCGAACTCGACGACGGCACCGATGATGCCGAGTACCTCGAGTGCCTGGATCGCGGCCTCGACCACGCGTTCGCCGCGGCACGCGCGGGGCTGGCGATCTTCCTGGCCGGGGCCGACCCCTACGCGGGCGACCGGCTGGGGCGCCTGTCGCTGTCTCGGGAGGGCCTTGCCACGCGAGACCGCCTGGTGTTCGGCCGTTGCGCGCGCGCAGGTCTGCCCGTCGCTGCCTGCATGGCCGGTGGCTACGCGCGCGATATCGACGAGACAGTCGACATCCACCTGCAAACGGTACGGATCGCCGCCGGCTGCTGATTGCCCGGGTTTGCTGCGGCACGGCATCGGTGCGCACAAGCCCGGGCAGGCCAGTGCGCGAAAAAAATCACCGTCACTTGCTTGACGATCCGGTCGAAACCCCTAGAATTAGATGCATAACAACGTGCATCCACTAGATGTTGTGGGTGCAAGAGTAGCTATAGTGAGGTGGAGCGGGTTTGCACACAAGATGTGGGGGCGCCCGGTCTGTGCGGTAACGGCGGGCTGCGGTGTGCAGCCGTGGCAGGCAACGCCACAGTCGCCCGCCCGTCGCCTGGCGGGTGCCGCTTTTTTTCGATGTATCGAACTGGAGACAAGCAATGCAGACAGCGAGCGAATTTTCGCCCCAGGCCACGCCGACGATGCCGGTATCCGTCACCGAGGCGGCGCTCGCACCGGCTGATGCACGCTACGCGCAGTACAAGGTCATTCGCCGCAACGGGGCCGTGGTCGGCTTCGAGCCCGGCAAGATCGCCATCGCGATGACCAAGGCCTTCCTGGCTGTCGATGGTTCGCAGGCAGCAGGTTCGGCGCGCGTGCGCGAGCAGGTCGCTCAGCTGACTAACATGGCGATCAATGCACTGCTGCGGCGTCAGCCCCACGGCGGTACCTTCCATATCGAGGACATCCAGGACCAGGTCGAACTGTCGCTGATGCGCTCGGGCCTGCACGAGGTGGCACGCTCGTACGTCCTCTACCGCGAAGAGCGCGCTCGCACCCGCGCGGAACTGCGCAAGGCGCAACCGGTTGCAGGCGCGCCGGCAACCGCTGCGCCGATCCGGGTGAAGATCGACGGCGAACTCGTGCCGCTCGATTTCGCATGGCTGAAGGGCCTGATCGAGGAGGCCTGCCAGGGACTGCCCGAGACGAATGCCGGCACGATCATGGACGCGACCCTGCGCGACCTGTACGACGGCGTGCCGATCGGCGAAGTACGCAAGTCGGCGGTGCTTTCGGCCCGCGCGCTGATCGAGCAGGAGCCCGGGTACAGCTATGTCACCGCGCGCCTGCTGCTGAACGATCTGCGTATCGAGACGCTGGGCGAGGAGAAGACCCACGCCCAGATGAAGGAGGGCTACGCTCTGGCCTTTCCGCGCCTGATCCGCGAAGGGGTCGCGGCGCAACTGCTCGACGAGCGCCTCGGTCAGTACGATCTGGACCGCCTCGGCCGTGCGCTGATCGCCGACAACGACCTGAAGTTCGACTACCTCGGCCTGCAGATCCTGTACGACCGGTACTTCCTGCATATCGACGAACGCCGGATCGAGATGCCGCAGACGTTCTTCATGCGCGTCGCGATGGGGCTGGCGTTGGGCGAGATCGACCGCGAGGCACGGGCGATCGAGTTCTACAATGTGCTGTCGTCGTTCGACTACATGAGTTCGACGCCGACGCTGTTCAACTCGGGTACCCGGCACAGCCAGATGTCGTCCTGCTACCTGACGACCGTCGCCGACAACCTGGACGGCATCTACGAGGCCATCAAGGAAAACGCGATGCTCCAGAAGTTCGCCGGCGGTCTGGGCAACGACTGGACGCCGGTGCGCGCCCTCGGTTCGCACATCAAGGGCACCAACGGCAAGAGCCAGGGCGTAGTCCCGTTCCTCAAGGTGGTGAACGACACCGCCGTCGCGGTGAATCAGGGTGGCAAGCGCAAGGGCGCGGTGTGTTCCTACCTCGAGACCTGGCACCTGGACATCGAAGAGTTCCTCGAACTGCGCAAGAACACCGGCGATGACCGTCGCCGGACGCACGACATGAACACGGCGAACTGGATTCCCGATCTGTTCATGAAGCGTGTGATGAATGCTGGAGAATGGACGCTGTTCTCGCCGGCCGACGTGTCCGATCTGCATGACAAGTTCGGCGCCGCGTTCGAGAAAGCCTACCTGCGCTACGAAGACAAGGCGGCCGCCGGGGAGATCCGGCTGTTCAAGAAGATTCCGGCGCTGCAACTGTGGCGGAAGATGCTCTCGATGCTGTTCGAGACGGGTCATCCCTGGATCACCTTCAAGGACCCGTGCAACATCCGTTCGCCGCAGCAGCATGTCGGCGTGGTGCATAGCTCCAACCTCTGCACCGAAATCACGCTGAACACGAGCGATGCCGAGACCGCTGTATGCAACCTGGGTTCGGTGAACCTGAAGGCGCACCTCAAGCTCGACGGGGGCAAGGAGGTCATCGACCACGAGAAACTCCAGCGTACGATCAACGTCGCGATGCGCATGCTCGACAACGTGATCGACCTGAACTACTACGCGGTCAACAAGGCGCGCAACTCGAACATGAAGCACCGTCCGGTCGGCATCGGCCTGATGGGCTTCCAGGACTGCCTGCACGAGCTGCGCATCCCGACCGCGTCGCAGGAGGCGGTCGAGTTCGCCGATCGCTCGATGGAGGCGATTTCGTACTACGCGATCTGGGCGTCGACCGAGCTCGCCGCCGAGCGAGGCCGTTACGCGACGTTCAAGGGCTCCCTCTGGGACCGCGGCATCCTGCCGATCGACACGATCCGGTTGCTGCGCGAGGAGCGGGGTGGTTTCGTCGAGTGCGACGAGTCGGCCACCCTCGACTGGGATGCGCTGCGCGCGCGGATCGCGCGCCACGGCATGCGCAACTCGAACACGATGGCGATCGCTCCGACCGCCACGATCGCCAACATCACCGGCGTGTCGCAGTGTATCGAGCCGACCTTCCAGAACCTGTATGTGAAGTCGAATCTGTCGGGCGAGTTCACCGTGGTCAACGAGTACCTCGTACGCGACCTGAAGAAACTCGGCATGTGGGACGAAGTGATGATTTCCGACCTCAAGTACTTCGATGGCAGCCTTGCGAAGATCGATCGCATCCCGGCCGAAGTGCGCAGCCTGTACGCGACCGCTTTCGAGGTCGATCCGTCCTGGCTGGTCGAGGCCGCGGCGAGGCGCCAGAAGTGGATCGACCAGTCGCAGTCGCTGAACATCTACATGGCTGGCGCGTCGGGCAAGCGGCTCGACGACACCTACAAGCTGGCGTGGCTGCGCGGCCTCAAGACCACCTACTACCTGCGCACGATCGGCGCCACGTCCGCCGAGAAGTCCACGATCAAGGCCGGTCAGCTCAATGCAGTCGCAGTGAATGGCGGCGCTGCGGGCGGTGCGATGGCGGCACCCGCCGATCCGCTGCCGGCCACCGACGCGAAGTTCTGCTCCATCGACAACCCTGATTGCGAAGCGTGCCAGTGACCCTGGCGATCGACTGATTCACAAGGAAAACAGACTCATGCTTTCATTCGAAGAAGATTTCGGCGCCACGGCCGGGCAGCAACTGGCCCAGCGGGCGATCGGGCGCGGCCTCGACACGGCCGAGGCACCGGCAGCCGCTGCGCCGGCGGTTGCCGCGGCGGCACGCCGTGTATCCGCTGACGACAAGCGGATCATCAACGGTCAGACCGACGTGAACCAGCTGGTCCCGTTCAAGTACGAATGGGCCTGGAAGAAGTATCTCGACGCCTGCGCGAACCACTGGATGCCGCAGGAGATCCAGATGAGCCGCGATATTGCCCTCTGGAAGGATCCGAACGGACTGACCGAGGACGAGCGCAGGCTGGTCAAGCGCAACCTCGGCTTCTTCGTGACCGCAGATTCGCTCGCAGCCAACAACATCGTGCTCGGTACCTATCGTCACATCACGGCACCGGAATGCCGGCAGTATCTGCTGCGCCAGGCGTTCGAGGAGGCGATCCACACGCACGCCTACCAGTACATCGTCGAGTCGCTCGGCCTCGACGAGAGCGAGGTGTTCAACGCCTACCACGAGGTCGCTTCGATCCGGGCCAAGGACGAGTTCCTGATTCCCTTCATCGACACACTGACCAACCCGTCGTTCCGCACCGGGACGCCGGAGGCCGATCAGAAGCTGCTCAAGAGCCTGATCGTCTTCGCCTGCATCATGGAAGGCCTGTTCTTCTACGTGGGCTTCGTACAGATCCTGGCACTTGGCCGCCAGAACAAGATGACCGGCGCGGCGGAGCAGTACCAGTACATCCTTCGCGACGAGTCGATGCACTGCAACTTCGGCATCGACCTGATCAACACGGTGAAGGCGGAGAACCCGCACCTCTGGACACCGGAGTTCCGCGAAGAGATGCGGCAGCTGATGAACACCGCCGTCGAACTCGAGTACCGCTATGCGGAAGACACGATGCCGCGCGGCGTGCTCGGCCTGAATGCACCGATGTTCAAAGAGTATCTGCGGTATATTTCGAACCGTCGATGCCAGCAGATCGGGCTCGAGCCTCTCTTCCCCGGTGCGAATAATCCCTTCCCCTGGATGAGCGAAATGATCGACCTCAAGAAAGAACGCAACTTCTTCGAGGCGCGGGTCATCGAGTATCAGACGGGCGGCGCACTGTCCTGGGAATGAAGTGCGCTCGTTAATCCACCCCAGTTCTCACAGCGGGAGTCACTGATGGCCAAGAAAGTCGCGAAGAAGGTTGCACGCAAGTCCACGGCGAAGAAATCGGCACGACCGGTTGCCAAGAAGGTTCCGGGGCGAGCGCCCGCCAAGAAGGTGGCGAAGAAGGTCGCCAAGAAGGTCGTGAAGAAAGCTACCCGCAAGGCGGCCAAGAAGGTTGCGAAGGTCGTACGCACGCCGGCCAAGAAAGCGGCACCGAAGAAGGCGCTTGCGAAGAGCCCGAAGAAGGTGGTCGGTAAAGCCGCGAAGAAGGTCGCGAAGAAATCGACCGCCAAGGCAGCGAAGAAGGCTGCCCGGAAGGCCGCGAAGAAGGCCGCGAAGAAAGGCGGTGGCAAGGGCGGCAAGGAAGCAGCGGGCCGGGCTCCCTCACGCGCGCCTGCACCGCCTGCGGTGGTGAAGGCGGTAGCGAAGGCTGTCGCGAAACCGGCTGCGAAGGCGGTGCCCAGGAAGACCGCACCAAAAAAGACAGCCCCAGGACCGGCGGTTGCCAGAACTCCTGAAAAGCCTGCAGTTGGGAAGTCGATAGCGAAGCCCGCGACGGCAACTATGGTCAACCCGGTTACAGCGCCTGCTTCATCACTCGCAGCGCCCCGGCCGGTTACCGTGCCGGGAGCCTGGCCCTTCCCGATATTCGGGCGTTGACCGGCTGCGATTTCGAAGCTCTGCCGACCCTTCTTTCAGGCGTACCGCCGAGGCTTTCACATCGGCTGTCGCCTGATCGAAAACTGCTGGTTCGACAGTCTGGAGTTGCTTCCGCCAGCCTTGTGGGCTGCGAGAAAAGAATAGCAGACCGACCGAACTGCGCCTATCGCCACCGTCCGATTTCTCTGCAAATAAGTGTAACGTGTTGATTTACAGGGATATTAATTTCAGGCATGGGTGTGCGGACAAGCGCTGCATTGACCCTATGCTGCGGTCGGGAATACGTTCGAGTTTTCGTGAGAAGTGCTTGTTTATGGGGCGATAGCCTCCGCCAGACCGGCCCCATGCCCAGCCATCAGCCCGCGGACTGAAGGGGTCTGTTACCCCTTGAGACAATCGCTCATGAATTTCTTGCGGTCGTCGCCCTTCAGTGCCTTGGTTCCGGCCTCGGCGTTGCAACTGGCCATGCGTTCCTGCTGCGGCGTGCGGGCTGGGGCCATCGGGACCTCGCCCTTCAGGCAGGCGCTCATGAACTTCTTTCGGTCGTCGCCCTTCATTTCCTTCTGCGTAGCCATCCGGTTGCAGGTCCCCATCAGTTCCTGCTGCTTCGTGCGCGCATCTTCCGCCGCGTACGCCGCGAGGGGCATCGCAGCGGATGTGATCGACAACACCGCAACGACCGATACCGCCCTGACCATGGTGAGCATGCTGTACCTCCTCGGGGCAAACGCGCGGGCCGGGATGGCTGCGCCTTTCACCGGCGTGACTATGCCATACCAGCACCGGCCTGGCGCCACGCGGCCTGCACGGGCATGGCCGATCGCCATGGACGATCAGTGCGCGGCGTCGAGGATGCGTCCAGCCAGTTCCAGGCCGCTGAGGTATGCCCCCTCGACCCTGGATCCGGCGAGCCAGTCGCCACAGGCACCCGCGCCGCTTGTGGCATCGAACAGGCAGGCGAGATCGGTTCGGGCACCGGGACCGGAGTAGCGCCAGCGATGCGCCCGTGCGGTCAGCGGCGTGCGGCTGCATCCGATGACGCGGCTGAACTCCGCCAGCATGCGTGCGCAGACCGCTTCGGCCGGATCTTCAAGAGCCGTTTCGCTCCAGTCGCGCGCAGCGTGCAGGACCCAGCATTCCGGGCCGGGATCACGGCCTGGCTTGGCATTGTTGCGTGCGATCCAGGTGAGGGCCGAGCCGTTGACGAAGGCCGCATCGAAGCCCGCCTCGACCGGTGCGTCGAACGAGGCCATCACCGCCCAGCACGGCACCATCGGCAGCATGCGGGCCTGCGCCTGCAGGCTGCCGGCTTCGCCCAGCAGCATGGCAGCCTGCGGGGAAGGGATCGCGGCCACCAGCCAGTCGAAGCTGGCCTCCAGTGTCACGGTGGCAGCCTTGCCCTCGGCAGCGGAGAGTTGCCACTGTTCCCGTCGCCCGGCGCCCGCGACTCGGCGCGCGGCGGTGACCGTGCAGTCGGTGCGCACCTCGAGTCCGTCGGCGAGCGTGCGGCCAATGCGATTCATTGCCGGCAGGCCGACGTAGCGTACCGTCCCGTCACCGACAGCAGCGCGCACGGGGCTTCCGCTCGTCATGTCGATCGCCAACAGCGCGGGCGTCCACGGTGCTGCAATCCCCTGTGCCACCCATTGCTCCACGCGCTTGCGGAAACGCGGATCCCGGGCGGTGAAGTACTGCGCTCCGTGATCGAACGAGCCATGATCGGTGCGCCGCGTTGCGAGCCGGCCGCCGACCCCCCGCGACTTGTCGAATACCTGCACGCGGAACCCCGCGTCCTGCAGGGTGCGCGCGCAGGCAAGGCCGGACAGACCGGCGCCGACGATGGCTACGGAGGGCGGGTTGATCTGGGTCATGCGGACAATCCTTCTCGCCTTGTGAGTGGTAATCGGGGGCGGTATCAGGTGCAGGCATCCTCGCCCGGTGCCGGGCGCGGTGCGCGGACGAATGAAAACGAGTCGCGCGGCGGCAGGCTTGATACCGGCAGGAGGGTATCGCCGACCGCCAGACGTGTGCCCGGGGCGCGTCCTTCCAGCAGGTGCTCCCAGCCACCCGCGTCGAGTGCACGACCATCCGCGCATGTGAAGCAGTCGACCAGCGCCGGCAGGTCACGGTCGAGCACGCTTCCGAGCGCGGGCATGGCCGAGCCCGTCCATGCAAACTCGACGACCACGCCCTCGGCAGGATCGACCCAGGCCCGGTACGGCCGCACGACCGGCGCGCCCGCGTGGGTGACCAGGGCCGCCTGGCTTCCGGCCCTGCCGTCGAGCCATAGCACGTGGGGAAAATGGTCGATGTCGACGAAGACCCGCTGCGGGCCGTTCTGGAAGAAGTGCCGTCCCTGCGCGTCGCAGTGGTAGTTGCGGCCGATGAAATCCACCGTCGGTCGATGGCCGATCGGCTCGCCCTTCACCAGCCATCGTCCGCGGCGGTCGAGGCGCAGCCAGCCGTAGACCGCCGGAATATCCGGCCATCGGGCCATCGCCTGCGCGACAATGTCATCCATGGGTTCCGGTGCATTCCTCGTTGCGGGTAGAGTACCCAATCCGACTCTCGCCCGTATCCGCATTCCCACCGTCGCAGGAGGCCTGAATGGCTGATTCCACCGACCAGACCAGCGAGTTCTTCGAATGGGTCCGCAAGATGTGGTCGCCCGAGGCTTATGGCCTGCCTGGCATGGCCGCGATGTCCGCAACGACTCCGATGCCAGGCTTTCCGGGCATGCCGCCGATGTTCACTCCGACCGCCGACCCGAAGGAGATCGAGCGCCGGATCAATGAACTGCAGGCGGTCGAGAACTGGCTGAAGATGAACGTCGGCTTCATCCAGATGACGGTGAAGACGCTCGAGATGCAGAAGTCTGCACTGGAGTCGATAGCCAGTTCTGCTGCGGCAGGTGCGAAACCGCGGTAGCCTCCACGCGGGTGCGACGCAGCGCCCGGTTTCGTGTTCACTCCAGCCCGGCACGCCACGATGCAGTTCCCGACGATACCCTCCCAGAAAGTCGCCGTAGTCGCCCGCCGCGACATCGCGGGTGTGGCCGGGGCCGGTGCTTCCGGCCCCGGCCAGTCGGCGACCCCGGGCATGTCCCGGGCGCAGCCTGCCGCGCAGCCGCTCCAGGGCGGGCTGCCACCGGCGGAGCGCCGGCAGGGCTCACGCCGAGCAGGCCCTGACAGGCGCCGGCTCCAGATACCGGTCTTGCTGGACACACGTAGCGGCCGCGATCGCCGGGGCGAGCGCCGCCGCATGGATGATCCGCCGCCGTTCCGGGTGAACGCTGCGGTCTGAGCGCACCCGCGCCTGCCGTCAGTGCAACTGCTTGGGTCGCGTATGCGGTTGCGTCGCGCTGGCGAGCCCGCTTTCGCCGGCCGCCTGCTTGCGTGTCCAGTCTTCCGCGAACAGCTTGTTGATCAGTGCCCCGACCTGGGATACGTCCTCGGCACCGAACTGCCGGCCGAGCAGGTTGGACACTTCCTCGACCATCAGGCGCCGCTGCATGTCGTGGATCGCCTGGGGCGTCGGACCCACGAACATCAGTTGCACCTCGTCTCCCTTGTCGTGGAAGTAGGTGATCTCGACCGTAGAGGCTTCCTCGGCCAGCGGGCCCAGGCCCGCGAGTGCATCACCGAGCACGCCCTGGAAGTTGCGGCCGACGTCCCCGGTCCAGCAGATCTCCAGCAGGAACCGCTTGCGATCGAACACGATGCCGGGCTCGTCCTGCTCCAGGCTGCGGGCTTCCTTGATCGACGCGCAGTCGAGGTAGTCGAGCCAGGGGCGGAGGGCACCCTCCACCTGGCCGATGGAAACACCTTCGACCAGCACCACGGTGCCGTGCACATGAACTTCGGTACGCATGTCCGATTACTCCTGACGAAAACTCGACTGATGCCGGGGGGCAGCCGGGGTCGGCTGCCGGGGTTCAGTCGTTCACTGCGACGATCGGATTGCGGATCACGCCGATGCCCTGTACTTCGGTCTCGAGAACGTCACCCGGCTTCAGGAACTCGGGTGGCGTGCGGGCGTAACCCACGCCCTGCGGCGTACCGGTGGCGATCAGGTCGCCGGGTTCGAGCGTGAGCCCCCGCGAAAGCTCGGCGATCAGCCGCGGCAGCTTGAAAAACAAGTGGCGGGTGTTGGATTCCTGCTTCACGACGCCGTTGACGCGCGTGAAGATGTCGAGCGACTCGGGCTGGATCGAATCGGCCGTCACGATGCACGGCCCGATCGGGCAGCTGCCGTCCAGGCTCTTGCCCTTGAACCACTGCCCGCCGTGGTAGCGCTGCATGTCTCGCGCGGTGACATCGTTCAGGACGGTATAGCCGAACACGTAGGACATCGCGTCGGCTTCCGGGATGTTGCGTCCGCGGCGGCCGATGATCATGCCCATCTCGCATTCCCAGTCGATCTTCTCGCTCACCTCGGCGTTGTACGGGATCGGGTCGAAGGGCCCGTTCAGGGCGTTCGATGCCTTGGTGAACAGCGCCGGGTGGTCGGGCAGTTCGACCGCGGTCTTCCGATGGGCCGCACCCTCGTTGAAGTGGTCGAGGTAGTTCCAGCCCACGCAGTAGACGTTGCGGAGCAGGCGCGGCAGCGGCGCGCACAGCGCCACGCCCGACAGCGCGATGCGTACCGCCTTCGCATGCGAAGCCAGCGCCGACACTGCGGCGAGGCCTGGCGCGCCCGCATCGATGAGCGACTGCATGCTCGTAGGCTCGAACGGCAGAGCCACACCCCCGGCAGCGGCGGTTGCCGCGAGGTCGACCAGGTGCATGCCATCGGCGTCGAGGACGCCGACCGTTGACGCCGCGCCAGCGGCTGGCTTGTAGGTGTAGAGCTTCATGCTTGACTTGACTCCATCTGTTCGGTGCGTCGGTGCACGGTGTGCGTTCTGGCGGTTGGACTCTGGGGAGGGCTGCGTCAGGCTGCATCAGGCCCGTCCTGTCCGCGGGAGCGGCCTGCGTCCGGATGCGCCAGCGGCGCCGTACCCGGTGCGACTGCCGGATCCGCAGTCAGCCGGCCAGCCGCAGCCGGAAGCGTTCGGTCGCGCGCACCAGTTCCGCCCGGATGCCCGCCTCCCACGCCGAGTGTCCGGCATCGGGAACGACGATGTACTGGGCCTCCGGCCATGCCTGATGCAGGTCGTCCGCGCTGACGATCGGGCAGACTGCATCATACCGCCCCTGCACGATCACGCCCGGCAGGTGCCGGATGCGGCCGATGTTGTCGAGCAATGCGTTGTCCGGGAGGAAGATGCGGTTGATGAAATAGTGCGCTTCGATCCGGGCGAGGCCGAGTGCAACGCTGTCACCGGAGAAGTACGAAACCGTCTCCGGGCTGGGCATCAGCGTCGAGCAGCTGCCTTCGTACACGCTCCACGCGCGCGCGGCCGGCATGTGCACTGCGGGCGACGGGTCTATCAGACGGCGGTGGTAGGAGACGAGGATGTCCTCCCGCTCGGCGGCGCTCAACTGCGCGGTGAACGCGCGCCATGCTTCCGGGAAGATCGCCTTGAGGCCGTACAGGAACCACTCGATCTCCGGATCGCGGCACAGGAAGATGCCGCGCAGGATCAGTCCGTGGCAGCGCTCCGGGTGCGCCTCGGCATAGGCCAGCGCCAGGGTGCTTCCCCATGACCCTCCGAACACCAGCCAGCGGTCGATGTGCAGGTGCGTGCGCAGCTGTTCCAGGTCGGCGATGAGCAGAGGGGTCGTGTTGTCGACCAGGTCGCCGTGCGGCAGCGACCGGCCCGCACCACGCTGGTCGAGGACGATGATCCGGTAGAACGCCGGATTGAAGAACCGCCGGTGCTCTGGCGAACTGCCCGCCCCCGGGCCGCCATGCAGGAACACGACCGGCACGCCGGACGGATTGCCCGACTGCTCCCAGTACATCCGGTGCCGGCCGTCGAGCGCGAGCATGCCGCTGGAGAAGGGCTCGATCGGCGGGAACAGTTCTGAGCGGACCGGGTCGCGCTGGTCTGGCATGGCGTTTGCACCGGGCTTGCCGGCCTGTCTGGGGGGATGGGGCGAGGAAGGCGCTGCAGCGGGCACTGCAACCCCTGAAGAAGTTAGCACGAACGCGTGCCGCGCGTCGGGCGCGGGGGTTTTCGCGGACTCGTTGCATGCTACTATCGCGAAACGACTTGACCAGCCATGGCGGAATCGCAGCAGAGCGATCTCGAAAAGACAGAACCAGCCAGCTCCCGCCGCCTAGAACAGGCGCGCGAGCAAGGACAGGTTGCCCGTTCGACCGAGCTCAACAGCTTCTCGTCGCTGCTGGTGTCCGGCGGACTGCTTCTTTTCGCCGGCGCAACGCTCATCGACGGCATGCGCACATTGTTCGCCAGCGGCCTGCAACTCGACCGTGCCAGCGCATTCGATGTCGGCGTCGCGCTATCCCGGCTGTACGAAGCGATGGTCGATGCGCTCTGGGTGATGGCGCCTCTGCTCGCCGCCTCGATGCTCGTCGCGCTGCTCGCGCCGATGCTGCTGTCCGGCTGGCTCTTCAGCACGGACGCGCTGCAGCCGAAGCTGAGCCGCCTGTCGCCGGCGGCGTATCTTGGCCGCACGTTTTCCTGGCACGGCGCGGTCGAACTGATCAAGGCCATCCTGAAGATGGTCCTGCTGGGCGCGGTCGTGGTGGCGATGCTCTGGAAGCAGAAGGACGCGATGGCGATGCTCGCGCTGGAGCCGATCGAGACCGCGCTCGCGCACGTCGGCTCGATGATGACCGATGCGTTCGTCGCGGTGATGCTCGCGATGCTGCTGATCGTCGCGATCGACGTGCCGTTCCAGATCTGGAACCACATCCAGCAGCTGCGCATGACCAAGGAAGAAGTGCGCCAGGAGGGCAAGGAGACCGAGGGAAACCCCGAGGTCAAGGGTCGGATCCGGGCGATGCAGCGCGAGATGGCACGCCGCCGGATGATGTCGGCGGTGCCCAAGGCCGATGTGGTAGTCACCAACCCGACGCACTACGCGGTGGCCCTGCAGTACCTCGAGGGTCGCATGCGCGCGCCGCAGGTGGTGGCCAAGGGCACGCGCGAGGTCGCCAGCCGCATCATCGACCTCGCGCGCGAGCACAACGTGCCGGTACTGAGCGCGCCGCCGCTCGCGCGTGCGCTCCATCGGCACGCCGAAGTCGGCGATGGCGTCCCGGCAGCGCTCTATGCAGCGGTCGCCGAGGTGCTGGCCTGGGTCTACCAGCTTCGTCTCGCGCGTGGCTATGGCTCGGTCCTGCCGGGTGCGCCGACGCTGCTGGACGTGCCTGCCGACCTCGATCCGGGACCTGACACGGAAGCAGAGGCCGTGCCGGCGCTGCAGCCGGCCCCGGTGCGTGGGGGTGCCTGATGCCTGCCCCGGGAGCTGACCGATGAGCGCCCTGCCGCCAGGCCCGGGCGGGGCCGTGGCCCTGCCGGGCGGCCAGCCCGCGAGCTCGCAGTGGACGCGTGCCGCGGCACCCTTGCTGATCATCCTCGTGCTCGCGATGATGGTTCTGCCGCTGCCCACGTTGCTGCTCGACCTGCTGTTCACGTTCAACATCGCGCTGTCGGTGATCGTGCTGCTGGTGGCGCTGTACACGCTCAAGCCGCTCGAGTTCTCGGTGTTCCCGACCATCCTGCTGGTCACGACGTTGCTGCGGCTGTCGTTGAACGTCGCCTCGACCCGGGTCATCCTGCTCGAAGGCCACACCGGCCCGGATGCCGCCGGCCAGGTGATCGAGGCCTTCGGCCACTTCCTGATCGGCGGCAACTACGCCGTGGGCCTGATCGTGTTCATCATCCTGGTAGTGATCAATTTCGTTGTGATCACCAAGGGCGCGGGCCGCATCGCCGAGGTGGCAGCGCGCTTCACGCTCGACGCGATGCCGGGCAAGCAGATGGCGATCGACGCCGATCTGAATGCCGGGCTGATCCGCGAGGATGAGGCGCGCGCGCGGCGCCAGGCGATCGCCGCTGAGGCCGACTTCTACGGATCGATGGACGGTGCGTCTAAGTTCGTCCGCGGCGATGCGATCGCCGGCATCCTGGTCGTCGTCATCAACATCGTCGGCGGGCTGCTGATCGGCATGCTCCAGCACGGCATGGGTTTCGGCGATGCGACCGAGACCTACGTGCTGCTGACCATCGGCGACGGCCTGGTCGCGCAGATCCCGGCCCTGGTGATCTCCACCGCCGCCGGCATCGTGGTCAGCCGCGCCGGCAGCGAGCAGGACCTGTCCGACCAGTTCATCGGCCAGATGTTCAACCGGCCGCAGGTGATGTACATCACCGCCGGCATGATCGGCCTGGTCGGCCTGATCCCGGGCATGCCGAACCTGGCCTTCCTCGCGATCGCCGGCGGCCTCGGCTGGATCGGCTGGTACACCGCTCAGAAGCAGCAACAGGCCGCGGTGCTGCCGCCCCCACCGCCGCCGCCGAGGTCGGAGCCGGCCGAGGTCGGCTGGAACGACGTGGTGCCGGTGGACATGCTGGGCCTGGAGGTCGGCTATCGGCTGATTCCGCTGGTCGACCGCACCCAGGACGGTGAACTGCTCAAGCGTATCCGCGGCATCCGCAAGAAGGTCGCGCAGGATCTCGGCTTCCTGGTGCCCGCGGTGCACATCCGGGACAACCTCGAGCTGCGACCCAACGCCTACCGTATCCTTCTCAAGGGCGTGGATGCCGGCACCGGTGAGGTGTTCCCGGGCATGTTCCTGGCGATCAATCCCGGGCGGGTACTGGGCAACCTGCAGGGCACGGCGACGAAGGATCCTGCATTCGGGCTGCCTGCCACCTGGATCGATGCCGGCCAGCGCGACCAGGCGCAGAGCCTCGGCTACACGGTGGTCGACGCCGGGACCGTGGTGGCGACCCACCTGTCGAACATGATCCAGTCGAATGCGCACGAACTGCTCGGCCGGGAAGAGACGCAGGCGCTGCTCGACCACATCGCGAAGGATTCGCCCAAGCTGGTGGAAGACCTGGTGCCGAGGGTGCTCAACCTCACGGTCGTGCAGCGCGTGCTGCAGAACCTGCTGTCCGACGGTGTCCATATCCGCGACATGCGCACGATCATCGAGTCGCTGGCCGAGCACGGCGCGAAGACGCAGGATGCCGAGGAACTCACCAGCCATGTACGCATCGCGCTGGGACGCGCGATCATGCAGTCGGTGTTCCCGGGCGCGGGGGAGTTGCCGGTAATCGCGCTCGACCCCACACTTGAGCAGATGCTGACCCAGATGACTCAGGGACGCGCCGGCGACAAGGCGGACCGGCAGGCCGACGGCGCCGGCCTGGAGCCTTCGCTCGCCGAGAACCTGCTGCGCCAGGCGGCGGTGCTCGCTCAGACCCAGGAACAGTCGGGACAACCGGCCGTGCTGCTGGTCGCGCCGGCGCTGCGCGCCCTGCTGATGCGGTTCCTGAAGCGTGCCGTTCCCCAGCTGAAGGTGATCTCCCACTCGGAAATCCCTGACAGCAAGACCATCCGCGTGGTTGCCGTGCTGGGAGGACGGGGATGATCGTCCGGCGTTTTCAGGCCCAGTCGACCCGCGATGCCCTGCGCGAAGTACGCGATGCGCTGGGTGCCGATGCGCTGATCCTGTCCAACCGGCGGCTGCCCTCGGGCGGCGTCGAACTGGTGGCGATGATCGAATCCGGCGCCGAGCCGGCGATGCTGCCCGCGCCGTTCCCGCCCCGGCCCGAGGTCGAGCCGCTCCGGCGTTCGGCGATCGATGCCTATACGCAGGCCGCGCTCGCGGACGATCCGGATCTCCCCGATGTCGTGCGCCGCGCCACGCCGCCGGCTGCGGCTTGGCCGCCGCTGCAGGTGCCGGCCAGCGCCCGCGGATCG
>CANGXU010000009.1 GCA_947457885.1 Betaproteobacteria bacterium | reverse complement strand
GGTGATCCGCAACCACCTGCTTCCCGACGATCCGCTGTCTGTTGTCACGCCGTCCGAGCGTGACCAGGTCGCCGGCCGCGCGATGGTGGTGCGCCGGCTCACGCCGCTGCTGGTCGAAGCGGTGGTGCGCGGCTATGTCGCGGGGTCTGGCTGGAAGGACTACCAGGCCACGGGTTCGATCTGCGGCGTGACGCTGCCGGCCGGGCTGGCCCAGGCCGAGAAGCTGCCCGAGCCGATCTTCACCCCCGCCAGCAAGGCGCCCAAGGGCGAGCACGACGAGAACATCACCTTCGACGAGGTCGAGCGTACGATCGGCGCGTCGATGGCGGCGAAGGTGCGCGAAGTCTCGCTGGCGCTGTATCGCGAGGCTGCGGCGCATGCGCTGGCGCGCGGCATCATCATCGCCGACACCAAGTTCGAGTTCGGTACCGATGCCGACGGTGGCCTGTGGCTGATCGACGAGGCACTGACACCGGACTCGTCGCGGTTCTGGCCGGTGGCCGAGTACCGTACCGGCATCAGCCCGCCCGCGTTCGACAAGCAGTTCGTGCGCGACTGGCTCGAGAGCGTCCACTGGGACAAGCGCCCGCCCGCACCGAAGCTGCCGCCCGACATCCTGGCGAAGACGGCCGAGAAGTATCGCGAGGCGCTGCGCCTGCTCGCGGGCTAGATGATCGTCCCGGCCACGCCCGAGGCGCTCGAACAGGCCGCCCTTGCGCTGGCCGCGGGCGAGGTGGTCGCCTTCCCCACCGAGACAGTCTACGGCCTCGGCGCGGACGCAGCCGATCCGCAGGCCGTCGGCCGCGTGTTCGCGCTCAAGCAGCGGCCCGCCGACCATCCACTGATCGTGCACCTGGCCTCGGCCGACGCGGCAGCGGCCTGGGCCGCCGAGATGCCGCCCCTCGCGCGGCGCCTCGCCGAATGCTTCTGGCCCGGTCCGCTGACGCTGATCCTGCGCCGTGCACCGCATGTGAACACGGTCGTGACCGGCGGCCAGGACACCATCGGCCTGCGCGTGCCTTCGCATCCGGTCGCACTCGCGCTGCTGCAGGCGTTCACGCGAGTGGGCAGCGGTGCCATTGCCGCGCCGTCCGCCAATCGCTTCGGCAGGCTGAGCGCAACCCGGGCGGCGCACGTGGTCGACGAGTTCGGCGACGCAGTGCGCATGGTGATCGACGGTGGTGACAGCGATGTCGGCATCGAATCGACGATCGTCGATGTATCCGGCGGGCGTGCGGTACTGCTGCGGCCGGGCGCGATCGGCGTCGATGCGCTTGCCGATGCGCTGGGCGGGCCGCTGGCCGCACCCGATGCAGGGTCGCCGCGTGCGTCGGGTACGCTCGCCTCGCACTACGCGCCGCGGGCGCAGGTGATGCTGGTGGAGCCCGACCTGGTCGTCGAGGTCGCACGCTTTCTGCACGGCGATGGCAAGTCGGTCGCGGTGCTGGCGCGCACCGCGGGTGAACCGTTGTTCGATGCCGCGTCCGGCGCTCCCCGCTGGAACCGTGCGCCAGCCGACGCGGCGGCCTATGCGCACGATCTCTATGCCGTGCTGCGCGCACTCGATGCAGCCGGTACCGATGTGATCGTGGTCGAGCAGCCACCCCTGGACGTCCAGTGGAGCGCGGTGCACGATCGCCTGCTGCGAGCCGCCGCCGACCGCCCTGCCGGTGCACATGCCGCGTCCGTCCCTGCCACCGGCCGTCGGCGATGATCTGGATCGCCGCCTACCTGCTCTCCGGTGCGCTGGTCGGGCTGCTCGCCGGCCTGCTCGGGCTCGGGGGCGGCATGACGCTGGTGCCGATCCTGTCGGCGCTGTTCTCGGCGCAGTCGCTGGCACCCGGCTATATCGTGCACCTCGCCCTGGGCACCGGGATGGCGTCGATGGTATTCACTTCATTTGCCAGCGTGCGTGAACATCACCGGCTGGGCTCGGTCGACTGGCCGGTGGCCAGGCGCATGGTCCCCGGCATCCTGCTCGGTTCGTTCGCTGCCAGTGCGGCGAGCGGCTGGTTCAGCCAGCGTACGCTGGCCATCGCGTATGGCGTGATCGCCGTCGTCGGGGCTGCCCAGTTGCTGCGCAGCACCAGGCCGCAGGCCGCGCGCACCCTGCCGGGTACTGGCTGGCTCACGCTCTGGATGTTCGGCATCGGCATCGTCTGCGGACTGATGTCGGCGGGTGGTGCCTTCCTGACCGTGCCCTTCATGATCTACTGCGGCGTGGCTGTCCGCGCCGCTATCGGTACCGGCGCGGCGATCGGCTGGCCAGTCGCGGTCTTCGGCACGATCGGTTACGTGATCAGTGGATGGCCGGTCCAGGGATTGCCCGCGGGCTCGCTGGGGTTCGTCTACCTGCCCGCGCTGGCGGCGCTGGTGGCGGCCAGCATGGTCTTCGCCCCGATCGGCGCACGCCTGATGCACCGTCTGCCGGTGGCGGTACTGCGCCGGATGTTCGCGGTCCTGCTGACCGGGCTGGCCCTGAAGATGATGTTCAGCTACGGTTTCGATTGACGCGTCGCGCCCCGGTCAGCAGCTGCCGGGCGGCAGCGACCCTGTTCACGGCCGTCTGCTCCAGCGCGCGCGCAGGTCGACCAGATGGGCGACCAGCGCGACCATCAGGAACAGCGCGATCGGCCCGGTCTGGGACGGATCGGCCAGCGCGAAGCGCAGCGCCAGGAACAAACCGGCGCCGGCGCCGACTGCGGTGAACACCTGCGTGGCTGGCAGGCCGCGCCCGGTGTACGAGCGGTAAGCAAGGAGGACTGCAACCTCGAGCACCATCGCCCCGAGGATCCAGTCGATAGCGCCGCCGCTGGTGATCCAGCGGTCGAGCCAGCCGATACCGGTGCTCAGGCGCGCACCAGCCCCAGCAGGTGCGCCAGGTCCTTGAAGAAGATGCGTACATGCGCCATCGGCTTCTTGCGCGTGAGCTTCTTGTTCATGTACGACTCCCACGTCAGCTTCTGCACGTCCTTGTCGCGGCAGATCGACACGAAGCGCTCGCGCCGGCGATCGGAGCTGTACCAGAACTTCTGCATGATGCCGAGCACCCAGAACACCTTGCCGTGGGCCTTCATGAACCGCCTGCGTGCACCAGCCAGTTCGGATGCGCGGCCGGTCTCGAGGAAGGCCTGTACGGCATCGGCGGCGAAGCGGCCGCCGACCATCGCGTAGTAGATGCCTTCGCCGGAAGCGGGTGCGACCACGCCGGCGGCATCGCCTGCAAGCACCACGTCGCGCTGGTTGTCCCAGCGTTTCATCGGCTTCATCGGTATCGGTGCGCCTTCGCGGCGCACGACCATCGCGCCACCGAGGCCCGCCGCGTCGCGCAGCGCGCTGGTTGCGTTGCGCAGCGAGAAGCCGCGCAGGGCGGTACCGGTGCCGACGCTGGTGGTGTCACCGTGCGGGAATACCCAGCCGTAGAAGTCCGGGGACAGCTTGCCCTGGTAGTAGACGTCGCAGCGCGCTGGGTCGAACTTTGGCGCCGCCGCTGCATCCGCTCCGACTGGCGAACGGACGATCTCGTGGTACGCATAGACGTACGGTGCCGGTGCCACGTCCGGCAGGGCGGTGCGCGCGACCACCGACTGTGCGCCGTCGGCGCCGATGACGGCGCGTGCGCGCACTGCATGCGTCGGCGCGTTGCTGTCATCGCCCTTGGTACGGAAGTGCACGACCGCGATGCCATCGGTGCCACGGTCGATGCGGTCGAACGTGCCGGTCACGCGCTCTACACCGCAGGCGCGGGCGCGCTCGCGCAGCCATTCATCGAAGACATCCCGGTCGACCATGCCGACGAAACCATCCTCGATCGGCATGTCGACTTCCTGGTTGCTCGGCGACACCATGCGTGCCGATGTGACGTGGGCAACCAGCAGCGAGTCCGGGATCTCGAACTCGCGGATCAGCGCCGGGGGGATCGCGCCGCCGCACGGCTTGATACGACCAGCGCGGTCGATCAACAGTACCGAACGGCCCTTGCGCGCGAGGTCGGCTGCCGCGGTCGCGCCCGATGGCCCGCCACCGACCACGACCACATCGTATTCCGCCTGCTGCGGTGCCACTGCCCAGGCTGTTGCAGACGCGACGCGCGCTGCCCTGGATGCCGTCTCATGCGAGCCAATCATCTTGAAACTCCCCTCGGGATCGTCAGTCGATCGTTGAGAAAACAGCTGGCGGACGCACGGTTCATCGACCGTTCAGTCCGGGTTTCAATGCGCGCGCAAGTCCGCCCTCGAACCCCTGGGACTGCTGCGCAGGTACTGCAGTCGAAGCGGCGCTGGCCGTCATGCCGATGCGTGCCGCGAGCACGGCTGCCGCGATGAACAGCACGGCCTCGATCGCGAACACCGTCGTGTAGCCAGTCACCACCGATCCGGTCGAGGCCCGGATCAGGTCGCAGAGCATGGCCCCGACGAAGCCGCCTGCCCCGAACGCGATCGCCTGCGAGGCACCCCACAGTCCCATGCGGATACCTTCGCGCGACGGCGGACCCTCGCCAGCCAGCGCCATCATCGAGCCGATCGCGGCTACCGCGAAGGCGCCGTTGCTGGCGCCGAGGAAGAACACCGTGGGCTTCAGAGGCCACTCGCCGCCGACATGGCCTGCGACTACCAGCAGCGCGAGCGCGACGGCCGAGCTGATGCAGCCACCGACCGTCCACGCCGCGAGCGAACCGAAGCGGCGGCTGCGCTTGCCCAGGGTGGTGGCGACCGCGACCAGCATCATGCCGAGCAGCACGCCGCCGTTCTGTACGCCAGCGAGCTTCGTCGACTCGCCCACCGTGTAGCCGAACACCAGGCCGGCGAAGGGCTCGAGGATCAGGTCCTGCGCGCTGAAGGCGAGCATCGAGATGAACACGAACACCGTGAATCGGCGCGCCCGGGTGTCGGCCCATACGTCGGCCAGCGCTGCCCGGAAAGCCTGCGGCGTCTGCACGTTGCCTCCCGCCGCCGTCGCGCTGCCCGCTGCGACCGCGCCGGGGCGGGACTCTATGCCGCGTACCGCGACGAGCGTCAGCAGGAAGGCGATCGCCGCTACGCAACTGGTGATCGCGACCAGCCGCATCGTCGTGAACGGGTCTAGGAAGTGGCCAACGGTGGCGGCGGTGATGATGAAGCCGACGATCATCATCATCCAGACGATGGTGGCCGCGGCACCGCGCCGTTCCGGTGCCACCTGCTTGGCGAGCAGCGTCAGCAGCGAGGTGCCGGCCGCGCCGACGCCGACGCCGATCATCAGGAAGGACACCACCGCCAGCGCGACACCCATGCCCAGATGCGTGGCCATCAGTGCGGTGGCCATCGATGCGCTGATGCCGCCCAGCGCGAGCAGGGCCATGCCGCCGATGATCCACGGCGTACGCTGGCCGCCTACGTCGGAGCCATAGCCCAGGCGCGGACGCAGCAGCTGCACGGCATAGTGCATCGCGACCAGCGCCCCGGGCAGCATCGCCGGCAGTGCGAGTTCGACCACCATCACCCGGTTCATGGTCGACGTGGTGAGCACGACGATCGCACCCAGTGCGGTCTGTACCAGCCCGAGCCGGACGATGCCCAGCCAGCCGAGTCCGTTGCCTGCGGTCGCGTTCATGCGGGATCGGGCAGCCCGTGGCGCAGCGCAAACGCGCTGACCAGCATGCCCAGGACATAGAGGCTGACCCCGGTCGCGTTGTACCAGGGTGCCAGTTTGCGCGGATTCTTCAGCAGGCGGACCATCAGTGCGAGTTGCACCGCCAGGAAGACCGACACGATCACTGCGTGGTACGTCCTGCCCCAGCCGGAGAACAGCAGTGCGACGACGATCAACTGCGGCAGGGCCATCACCACGCAGGCGAGGCGCGCTGCGCGTTCCGGCCCGAGGCGCACCGGCAGCGAGCCGAGTTTCATCTGGCGGTCGCCCTCGACCGACTTGAAGTCGTTCAGGGTCATGATGCCGTGCGCGCCGAAGCTGTAGAGCGCGGCCAGCACGAAGATCCGCAGGTCGGGCGTGGCGCCGGCCAGCATCACGGCAGCCCCGGTGATCCACGGCAGGCCTTCGTAGCTCAACGCAACCGCGCTGTTGCCCCACCAGCCGTTCTGCTTCAGCCGGAACGGCGGTGCGCTGTACATCCATGCCAGCACCAGCCCGACCGAGGCGGCTGCGAGCACCAGCGGGCCGAGCCACCAGGCGAGCAGGAGCGACAGCAGGGTCCAGACGATCGCGATGTACAGGCCCCACTGGCCCGGGATGCGGCCGGACGGAATCGGGCGGTTCGGCTCGTTGATCGCATCGACATGACGGTCGAACCAGTCGTTCACCGCCTGGCTGGTCGCGCACACCAGCGGACCGGCCAGGAGGATGCCGGCGACGATCGTGAGCCATTGGCCGGATGCGGGCATTCCCGAGGACACGGCACCACAGCCGAACGCCCACATCGGCGGGAACCAGGTGATCGGCTTGAGCAGTTCCAGGACCGCTCTGGGCGCAGGAGCATTCATCGCCGCCACACTACAAGTGGCGGCGCAAGCAGTCAACTTTAATTTACAGCTTTACTGCAAACCTGACTGACATCCTCGGGAAGTGTCGGGATTCCGCCATTCCCGAAACTCAGGCATCCGGTGCCAGGTCGCCCAATCCGTAGCGCCGGAGCTTCACATAGAGGCTTTGCCGGCTCAGTCCCAGCATCTCGGCTGCCGAGGCCCGATTGTCGCCGGTGAGCTCGAGCGCGGCTTCAATGCACAGGCGTTCGATCACGTCGGTGGTCTCGCGCACCAGTTCCTTCAGCGAGACCCGGCCGACGAGTTCGGTCAGTTGCTCGACCGAGCGCGGCAGCGCATGGTTGCTGCGGTTCTCTGCCACTGGACGGCGCATGATGTTCCTGACGGTGAACCCGAGGCAGGGCGGCTCCGTGTTCGGTGCGGACACCGCCGAGATCTCGATTTCCGTGTTCGTTCCGTACTCGCCACGCAGCGTCGTGGCGAACATGCGTACCGAACCGTGCTGCTTCAGGTTGGCGAGCAGCACGTTGAGGTCTACGCCGGGTCGCCCCAGCCATCGCTCGATCGATTCGCCGCGCGCCTGCTCTTCGGTGGCGAGTTGCACCACGTCGAGGAAGGCCCGGTTCGCGGTCAGGATGCGCCCTTCGACGTCCGTGACCACGAAACCGTCGGGAAGGGTCTCGACGATGTCGGACAGCCGGGTTTGTGCACGTGGCATCGGACCACCTCCCGATTCGGTGGTTATGGGGGACAGACGGACCAGGAACAGTGACGCGTTGTCCTGGCGGAACATCGACGTGCTGACCATGAACTCGCGCCGACCTTCCAGCAGCCGCACGCGAACTTCGTCTGCGCTGCCCGCCGAGCGTACGGCCGCGAGCAGCGACTGCAGGGTCTGTGTGCTGGGTGCATCGAAACCTTCGGGGAACGGGCGGCCGACCAGCCGGCGCGCTGTCTCCTCGAGCAGTTGTGCGGCGGCCGGATTGGCCTCGACCACCCGCTGCGTGCCGGCATCGACGATCAGGACGGCCTCGGCAGCCATCTGGAACAGCAGCCGGTAGCGGGTCTCGGCATGGCGCAGGCGCAGGTAATCGCGTTCCATCGACTGCTGGACGTCCAGCAGCTTCTGTTGCAGCGTGGCGATCGAACGCAGGTTGCGGCCGACCGCGATCACCCGGCCCTTGGTTCCGACCTGCACCGCCGAGTAGAGCATCGGCATGTCGTCGCCGCGGCTCGACGTCTGGTTCACATGGCGCCACCGGGCCGGTGCCTTGCTGCCGGCGTCGCGCAGCATCTCTTCGACCTTGCGGCGGCTTTCGGCGGTCACTGTGTCGACCCACGGCTGGCCGATCCAGTCGGCATAGCCCTCTGCCGCGAGTTCGTCGCTGCCTACGGCCAGATCGCGGATCACGCCGCTGGCGTCAATTACCAGCGCGACATCGGTCGCGATCGCAATGAGCGCTGCCGCCGCCTCGGCGTCGAGTTCGCCAAGGGAACGTTTCGGAGACCGGAACTGCCGTGCTGCCTCGACTGCCAAGTTCAAGACTCCCTGGAACTGCCGCCTTGCTGCGCTATCCGCAGCGGGCAAGCAACCCGATCATGCTGTGCGCCTGAAGCACTGCCTGCCGTCCATCATTGGCGGTGGTATCGGCGCCCACACGTGCAACCCAGTCGGGATGCTCGATAAACAGTGGGCCGCCGACCATCACGCCGACGCCCCGGTTGCGCGACGCCTTGCGGATCGCGTGAATCGTGGTCGCGAGTACGTCGAGGTGACGTTCTCCCGACAATGAAAGTCCAACCACGTCGAACCAGCGACCGCGCACGTTCTCGACTGGATCCGTCCCTGCCTCGCTGGAGTCGTCGTGTACCTGCCAGCCGGCGCGGCGGAAGAACTCCGCCACCATGTTGAGTCCGAAACTGTGCTGTTCGCCGGGCGTCTGGCGCAGCAGCACACGATGCGGAGGCTCTGCCGTACGCGGCGGAATCGCATTCGCCATGCCCACCTCGTGCATGACTTCCTGCAGCCGCCACAGACCGATCGTCACGTCGGTGAACGAACAGAGATCGGCTTCCCACATCTCGCCGGTCCTGCGTGCCGCCGTGCTCAGCAGGTCGAGGTAGATCGCTTCCAGAGACACGCCGCCGTGGATGAGCGCGCGGACCAGAAGAAGCGCCGCTGCCGTGTCCTGCGTCATCACGGCGCGGACCAGTGCGTCGACCTGTTCGGACTCTATCTGGCGCGTGGGCGCACCAGACGCGGAGACGAGTTCCTGGCCGCGGGCCGCGTGGGCGAGCATCAGGCGGGGAATGATTTCTCCCTCGATGGTGCGCACCAGCCCGGCGATGCGTCGTTCGCTGGCGTCGCTCGATCTCGACCCATGGTGGGACAGGACGTCGAGCGCCTCGTCCGCATGGACCTGCTCCTGCACCTGCCCACCTTCGTAGTCCCGATCGTTGTCGTCACTTCGCGCGCCTGTCATCGACCCCTCCGTCTCTCGCACCCGCGCAGCCAGATCAAGGCCGCGCAACGGTATTTGCCCATTCCCACCACGGGAACCCACTTCCGACGATGTTTCAGCGTCGATACCGACAGTGTCCAGTTCACGAGACGCTGCCTGTCCGGGCTGATTATTTTGTCGAGCGAACGGGTTGCTTCCCGACGTTCGGGCCGGACGAATGCTGGATCCGGAACCCACACGATACGCCAGTGGCGCGAGAGGTCAAATGAGAACAAATCGGCTTTACACTTGTCAAGCACTTTAGACGTAACTAAAAGTTGACATCGCATTCCGACGCGTCTAGATTGCCGTCAAACAGCGCCCGGAAACGGGCATCCAGATGTGGAGAAGCCAGATGCGGGAAGCAGGGGACGGGGGGCGGGTCGAAGCATGAGCGCGCTCGTCCACACGACTGCCGGTCTGTACACCGCCGAGGAGCGCCGCCGCCGCGACGCGTCTCCGTGGACGCTGGTGCAGGGCGTGCTCGCCCCGCTCCAGTTCCTGGTGTTCCTGGTGAGCCTGGGTCTGGTGCTGCGCTATCTGGCCAACGGCGAGGGCTACGAGGCCGCCGTGGTCTCGATCGTCGTGAAGACTCTGACCCTCTACGCGATCATGGTTACCGGCGCGATCTGGGAGAAGGTCGTGTTCGGCGTGTACCTGTTTGCCCGCCCGTTCTTCTGGGAAGACGTGTTCAGCATGGCCGTACTGGCGCTGCACACGGCCTACCTGGTCGCGCTGGCTACCGGCGCGCTCGGCCCGCGCGAACTGATGCTGCTGGCGCTCGCGGCCTACGTGACCTACGTGATCAACGCCGGCCAGTTTGTCCTGAAGCTGCGCGCCGCGCGTCTGCAGGCTGCGAAAGAATGTGAGCGATCGCTCACTCAACATGGATCGATGACTGCGGCTGGGAGTCTGGCGAAATGACCGACCTCAGCGCCTTGCCCATGTCGCATGCTGGATGTGCGTCCGCTGCGCCGGCGAAACGCACGATCCCGGTGCTGCGCGAGCGCGGCCAGCGCGAGGTGTTCTGCGGACTCACCGGAATCGTCTGGCTGCACCGGAAGATGCAGGACGCCTTCTTCCTGGTCGTCGGCTCGCGTACCTGCGCGCACCTGATCCAGTCGGCCGCCGGCGTCATGATCTTCGCCGAGCCGCGCTTCGGAACCGCGATCCTGAGCGATCGCGATCTGGCTGGCCTGGCCGATGCCAACGACGAACTCGACCGCATCTGCGTCGAGTTGATGGCGCGTCGCCCCGACATCGGAACGCTGTTCCTGGTCGGATCCTGCCCGTCCGAAGTGATCAAGCTCGATCTGGCGAAGGCCGCCGAGCGCCTGAACGCGCAGCTGTTCCCGAAGGTACGCGTGTTGAACTACTCCGGTTCCGGCATCGAGACCACCTTCACCCAGGGCGAAGACGCCGCATTGCGCGCGATGGTTCCGGTGTTGCCGGAGGACGACGTGTCGCAGTTGATGGTCGTCGGATGCGTCGCCGACGTGGTCGAAGACCAGTTCCGACGGGTGTTCGACCAGCTGGGCATCGGCCCGGTCGCCTTCTTCCCGGCCCGCCGCGCCGCGGATCTGCCGTCGGTGGGCGCCGGCACGCGGCTCCTGCTGGCGCAGCCGTTCAACGGCGATACCGTGCGTGCGCTGGTTGCGCGCGGTGCCGAGCTGATCCAGGCACCGTATCCGCTGGGTGCCGAGGGCACCACCGCCTGGCTCGCCGCGGCGGCCGCTGCCTGGGGCGTTGCGAAGGATCGGTTCGACGAGGTCACCCGGCCGCTGATCGAACGCTCCAACCGAGCGCTCGAACGCTATCGTCCGCGCCTTGCCGGCAAATCGGTGTTCCTGATGCCGGACTCCCAGCTCGAGATTCCGATCGCACGTTTCCTGTCGCGCGAGATGGGCATGACGCTGGTCGAGGTCGGTACGCCCTACCTCGACCGGCAGATGGTCGCCGCCGAGCTCGACCTGCTGCCCGAGGACGTCGTGCTGTCAGAAGGCCAGCACCTCGACCTGCAACTCGAGCGGGTCCGTGCCGCGCGCCCGGACATCACCGTCTGCGGACTGGGGCTCGCCAACCCGCTCGAGGCCGAGGGCCTGAGCACGAAATGGTCGATCGAACTGGTGTTCACCCCGATCCACGGCTACGACCAGGCCGCGGACCTCGCCGAAGTTTTCGTGCGCCCGCTCGAGCGGCGCAGCCGCCTGACTGTCTGAGCCCGCGATGCAACTGACCCTGTGGACCTATGAAGGCCCCCCGCATGTCGGCGCGATGCGCGTCGCTACCTCGATGCGCGACGTGCACTACGTGCTGCATGCACCGCAAGGCGATACCTACGCCGACCTGCTGTTCACGATGATCGAGCGCCAGGACAAGCGTCCGCCGGTGAGCTACACCACGTTCCAGGCGCGCGACCTCGGCGGCAGCACCGCCGACATGGTCAAGTCCGCCGTCGCCGAAGCCTACGAGCGCTACCAGCCGAAGGCGATGCTGGTCGGCGAGTCGTGCACGGCCGAACTGCTGCAGGACCAGGCCGGCCATCTGGGCCAGACGCTCGGCCTGCCGGTGCCGGTGGTGCCGCTCGAACTGCCGGCCTACTCGAAGAAGGAACACTGGGGCGCTGCAGAGACCTTCTACCAGCTCGCACGAGCGCTGCTCGCCGACCGCATCCCCGCGCCCGGTACCGTGCGTGCGGTGCGTGCCGAGGGTGTGCGTCCGAAGGCGAACCTGCTGGGGCCGACGGTGCTCGGCTTCCGCTGCCGCGACGACGTGGTCGAGATCACCCGGTTGCTCGGTGAACTGGGCATCGACGTCAACGTGGTCGCGCCGCTGGGGGCATCGCCGGACGACCTCAGGCGCCTGCCGGATGCCGATTTCAACGTCTGCCTGTATCCGGAAGTGTCGCGTACCCTGTCGTCCTGGCTGCAGCGCACCTTCGGCATGCCGTATTCCAAGGCCACGCCGATGGGTATCAACGGCACCCGCGCCTTCGTCGCCGAAGTGGCCGCGCTGGCAGGCGTCAGCGCCGACCCGGTGTTGTCGCGCGAACACCCAGGCGTGGCTTCGCTCGCCGGGTCGCAGTCGCGCATGGCCTGGTACGCCCGTTCGGTCGACTCGACCTACCTGACCGGCAAGCGGGTGTTCGTCTTCGGCGACGCGACCCACGTCGTTGCGGCGGCGCGTATCGCGTCCGAAGAGATGGGATTCACCGTCGTGGGTCTCGGCACCTTCTGCCGCGAGTTCGCTCGCGAGGTGCGCGAGGCCGCAAAGCTGTACGGCGTCGAGGCGCTGATCACCGACGACTACCTGGAAGTCGAGAAGGCGATCGGCGAGTGCGCGCCGGAGCTGGTGCTCGGCACGCAGATGGAGCGGCATATCGCCAAGCGGCTGGGCATCGCCTGCTCTGTGATCTCGGTGCCGATCCATGTGCAGGACGTGCCGGCGCGCTACAGCCCGGTGTTCGGCTTCGAAGGCGCGAACGTACTGTTCGACAGCTGGGTCCATCCGCTGGTGATGGGTCTCGAGGAACACCTGCTGCAGATGTTCCGCGACGACTTCGAGTTCAACGACGGCGCCAAGCCATCGCACCTGCCCGCGGTTGCGCGGCCGGCGGTGCCGGCAGCAGCACCGGCCGAAACACCCGTTGCAGCTCCGGTACTCAACGCTGCTCCCGCCTCGGCCTCCGCACTGGATGCACGGGCCGGCGAGGGTTTCGCAGTCACCGAAGCCGAGGCTGAAGCCGAACCGGTCTGGACCGGTGCCGGTGAACTCGAGTTGAAGAAGATCCCGTTCTTCGTGCGCGGCAAGGCACGCCGGAACACCGAACGCTTCGCCCGCGAGCGCGGGCTGGCCCAGATTACGGTCGAGACGCTCTATGAAGCTAAAGCCCACTTTGGTCGCTGAAGGGCGCGCTACGCGTCTGTCGCTCATCGCCGAAGGCCGCGCCAGCGCGCGTGCTTCGGCCGAGGCACGCACCAGTGCAGCCGTGCCGGTGCGCGTCGTGATCGTCACGCTCGACAGCCACCTCGCCAGCGTCACAGAGCGCGCTCAGCACATCCTGCGCCGGGAACTGCCGGGGCTGGCGCTGTCGCTGCATGCAGCCTCCGAGTGGGGCGACGACCCGCAGGCGCTGGAGCGCTGCAACTCGGACATCGCGCAAGGCGACATCGTCATCGTGACGATGATGTTCATGGAAGACCACATCAGGATGGTGATGCCGGCGCTCGCCGCCCGCCGCGACAGCTGCGACGCGATGGTCGTCTGCATGTCTGCCGGCGAGGTGATGAAGCTCACCCGGGTGGGGCGATTCGACATGAGCCAGCCCGCCAGCGGCCCGATGGCCCTGCTGAAGAAGCTGCGCGGATCGAGCGCGGGCAAGGATGGCGAGAGCAACCGCGCCAACGCCGGCGGACGCGGTGCGCAGCAGATGAAGATGCTGCGCCGGCTGCCGAAGATCCTGCGTTTCATCCCGGGCACGGCGCAGGACGTTCGCGCGTACTTCCTGACCCTGCAGTACTGGCTCGCCGGTTCAGACGACAACGTCGTGAACATGGTGCGTTACCTGGTCGATCGCTACGCCGAGGGACCGCGCACCATCCTGCGCGGGCGCGTGAAGCCGCTCGCCCCCTGCGAGTACCCTGAGACCGGTGTCTACCATCCGCGGATGAAGGGGCGCATTTCCGACTCCACGATGGGTCTGCCCAGGACGGGCGGCAAGTCGGGCACAGTCGGCGTTCTGATCATGCGGTCCTACGTGCTTGCCGGCAACGCAGGGCACTACGATGGCGTGATCGCCGCCCTCGAAGCGCAGGGCCTGCGTGTGGTACCGGCCTTCGCCAGTGGCCTGGACGCGCGCCCGGCGATCGAAGCCTTCTTCATGCAGGATGGGCGCCCGACGATCGATGCGCTGGTCTCCCTCACCGGCTTCTCGCTGGTCGGCGGCCCGGCCTACAACGATTCGCGCGCCGCCGAGGACGTGCTCGCCCAGCTCGACATCCCGTATGTCGCTGCACACCCGGTCGAGTTCCAGACCCTCGAGCAGTGGGCGGTATCGGAGCGCGGCCTGATGCCGGTCGAGAACACGATGATGGTCGCGATCCCGGAGATCGACGGCGCGACCGGCCCGATGGTGTTCGGCGGCCGCTCCAGCGCGTCCGGCCAGCCGTGCAATGGCTGCGACCGGCATTGCACGTTCTCCACGACCGAGCAGTCGCGCGACATGCATGTGTGCAGCGAGCGTGCCGAGCGGCTGGCGGCACGCGTGGGCAAGCTGGTCGCCTTGCGCCGCACCGCTCGCAGCGAGCGCAAGGTCGGCATCGTGCTGTTCAACTTCCCGCCGAACGCGGCGAACCTCGGCACGGCGGCCTTCCTCGCCGTGTTCGAATCGCTCCACCACACGCTGCGCGGCATGCGCGAGGCCGGCTACACGGTCGAGTTGCCGGCGAGCGTCGACGAGCTGCGCGACAGGATCATCCATGGCAATGCTCAGCGCTACGGTGCCGATGCGAACGTGCATGCACGCATCAGCGCAGACGACCATGTCAAGCGCGAGCGCTACCTCGACGAGATCGAGCGCCAGTGGGGCCCCGCGCCGGGCCGTGCACAGAGCGACGGTGCCTCGATCTTCGTGCTGGGCGAGCGTTTCGGCAACGTGTTCGTCGGCGTGCAGCCCTCGTTCGGCTACGAGGGCGACCCGATGCGCCTGCTCTTCGAGAAGGGCTTCGCCCCCACGCATGCGTTCTCGGCGTTCTACCGCTTCATGCGCGAGGACTTCGGCGCGCATGCACTTCTGCACTTCGGCACCCACGGCGCGCTCGAGTTCATGCCGGGCAAGCACAGTGGCCTGTCGGCTGCCTGCTGGCCCGACCGCCTGCTCGGCGAGCTGCCCGACCTGTACCTCTACGCCGCCAACAACCCTTCGGAAGGCACGATCGCCAAGCGCCGTGCAGCAGCCACCCTGCTGAGCTACATGACGCCGCCGGTGTCAAATGCAGGGCTTTACCGCGGACTGGTCGACCTCAAGGCTTCGATCGAGCAGTGGCGCGTGCTGCCGCCGGAAGCGGCCGCGCAGGCTGCCGACCTGGCGACGCTGATCCAGGCGCAGGCGGCCGGGCTCGACCTCGCGCCCGCCGAGCCGCAGTGGCTCGGCAGTGCCGGGTCGGAGATCACGCGCCTCGGCCGGCAGGTGCTGGAACTCGAACAGACCTGGATCCCGCACGGGCTGCATGTCGTCGGCCAGGTTCCGTCGGAAGCCGAGCGCGTCGACCTGCTGGTGGCCGTGGCCGAGGCGGCGCATGGCGCGCATCCCTCGCGCGTCGCGCTCGAGGCGATGGTGCGCGAGGCAGGGCCCAACCAGCGCAAGGCCGGCAAGGACGCCGATGCGGCCGACCGCATGATCATCGACCGCAGCGTGGCGGCGGCACTGAAGGTGACTCCCGGCGCTGACATCGCGGTCGAGACGCTCTACCGCGAACTGGCCGCGACCGACCAGATGCTCGCGCGCGACTACGAAGTGCCGGCGATCGTCCACGCACTGGACGGGGGCTTCGTGCGCCCGGCCCCTGGCGGTGACCTGCTGCGCACGCCCGGGATCATGCCGACCGGCCGCAACGTCCATGGCTTCGATCCGTTCCGCCTGCCCAGCGCGTTCGCGGTGCAGGACGGCGCGCGGCAGGCAGCGCGCATCCTCGCGCGCCATATCGATGCCGGCAACCCGTTCCCGGAGTCGATCGCGATGGTGCTCTGGGGCACCGACAACCTGAAAAGCGAGGGTGCCCCGATCGGCCAGGCGCTTGCGCTGATCGGCGCCCGCCCGCGCTTCGACAGCTACGGCCGCCTCACCGGCGCCGAGCTGATCCCGCTGGCCGAACTCGGTCGTCCGCGCATCGACGTCGTGATGACCCTGTCGGGCATCTTCCGCGACCTGCTGCCGCTGCAGACACGGCTGCTGGCCGAGGCATCGTTCCTGGCCGCCTCGGCCGACGAGCCGGAGGACCTCAACTTCGTGCGCCGGCATGCGATCGCCTACCAGAAAGCCAACGGCTGCGACCTGGAGACCGCCGCGCTGCGCGTGTTCAGCAACGCCGACGGCGCGTACGGGTCCAACGTCAACCTGCTGATCGACAACAGCCGCTGGGAAGACGAAGACGAGCTGGCAGAGACCTACACCCGGCGCAAGAGCTTCGCCTATGGGCGCAGCGGCCGGCCGGTGCCTCAGGCGGCGCTGCTCAAGAGCGTACTGTCCGATGTCGCGCTGACCTACCAGAACCTGGAATCGGTCGAACTGGGCGTGACTACGCAGGACACCTACTTCGACACGCTGGGGGGCATCAGCAAGGCGGTGCAGCGCGCGCAGGGCGGCCATGCGGTCCCGGTCTACATCGGCGACCAGACGCGCGGCGACGGCGTGGTGCGCACCCTGGCCGAGCAGGTCTCGCTCGAGGCGCGCACCCGGATGCTCAACCCGAAGTGGTACGAAGGCCTGCTGCAGCATGGCTACGAAGGCGTGCGGCAGATCGAAGAGCATGTGAAGAACACGATGGGCTGGTCCGCGACGACCGGCCAGGTCGCGCCCTGGGTGTACCAGCAGATCACCCAGACCTTCCTGCTCGACCCCGAGATGCGCGAGCGCCTCGCGCAGCTCAACCCGACCGCCTCGGCGAAGGTGGCGAATCGTCTGCTGGAAGCGCATGCGCGCAGCTACTGGCAGCCGGATGAAGCGACGCTCGATGCACTGCGCCGCGCCGGAGAGGAACTCGAAGACCGCGTCGAAGGCATAGGCCTCGGCGCGGCGGCCTGACCCGGGCCGGCAGCAAACCACCCGCACGGAGCGCGGGCCCTGGGGCCCGCAGGAGGAAAGGAATCCATGGATACCGTCACCGTACCGCTGAGCGCCCTGAAGACCAAGAACTCGAAGACCGCACCGTCGCGTGCGGACGGCGAGGGCAGCGTCCAGGTGCAGATGGACCCGAACATCAAGCTGGGTACCGCGAAGGTGTTCGCGGTGTATGGCAAGGGTGGCATCGGCAAGAGCACAACCTCGTCCAACCTCTCGGTCGCGTTCTCGAAGATCGGCAAGCGCGTGCTGCAGATCGGCTGCGACCCGAAGCACGACTCTACCTTCACCCTGACCAAGTGCCTGGTGCCGACCGTGATCGACGTACTCGAGTCGGTCGAGTTCCATGCAGAGGAACTGCGTACGGAAGACTTCGTGTTCCCCGGCTACAACGGCGTGATGTGCGTCGAAGCAGGCGGCCCGCCGGCCGGCACCGGTTGCGGCGGCTACGTGGTCGGCCAGACGGTGAAGCTGCTGAAGGAACACCACCTGCTCGAGGACACTGACGTGGTGATCTTCGACGTGCTGGGCGACGTGGTCTGCGGCGGTTTTGCGGCGCCGCTGCAGCATGCCGACCGTGCACTGATCGTCACCGCCAACGACTTCGATTCGATTTTCGCGATGAACCGGATCATCGGCGCGATCCAGGCGAAGTCGAAGAACTACAACGTGCGGCTCGGCGGCGTGATCGCCAATCGCAGCGATGCGACCGACCAGATCGACAAGTTCAACGACGTCGTCGGACTGAAGACGATGGCGCGCTTCCCGGCGCTCGACGTGATCCGCAAGAGCCGCCTGAAGAAGTCGACCCTGTTCGAGATGGACGCCACGCCCGAAGTCGAAGCGGTGCAGCAGGAGTACCTGCGCCTGGCCGCGCAGCTCTGGCAGGGCACCGATCCGCTGGTCGCCACGCCGATGCGCGACCGCGACATCTTCGATCTGCTCGGCTTCGATTGATCGACGGCGAGACGACCATGAGCCTTGCGAGTTCCTACCAGCAGCGGCGCGGCCAGATCGAGACCTACTTCGATCGCACCGCGGTGCAGGCGTGGGCGCGGCTGACCTCCGATGCGCCGGTGAGCGGCGTGCGGGCCAAGGTCCGCGCCGGACGCGACGAGATGCGCAGCACCCTGCTCGGCTGGCTGCCGGCAGACCTGACCGGACGCCGGCTGCTCGACGCCGGCTGCGGCACCGGCGCGCTGGCAGTCGAAGCCGCCCGCCGTGGCGCTGAAGTCGTGGCCATCGACCTCTCGCCGACGCTGGTCGGCCTGGCGCGCGAGCGTCTGCCGGTCGATATCGCCGAGCGAAACCGCGCCGGCGGCGGTAGCGGCACGATCGATTTCCGCTCCGGCGACATGCTCGATCCGGCGCTCGGCTCGTTCGACCATGTGGTCGGCATGGACTCGGTGATCCACTACGACAATGACGACGTCATCTCGGTCCTGGCAGCACTGGCCGAACGCACGTCCAGGTCGATGGTGTTCACCTTCGCACCGCGCACCCCGCTGCTGACCATGCTGATCGGCGTCGGCAAGTTGTTCCCGCGCGGCGACCGATCGCCGATGATCGAGCCGGTATCCGAACGGCGCCTGCGCCTTGCGGTGACGAACGACCCGGCACTCGACGGCTGGCAGATCGGCCGCACCCAGCGTATCTCCCGCAGCTTCTACATCTCCCAGGCAATGGAGCTGGTGCGCGCATGAGAGCCGCATCGCTCGCCCATCGTGCCTACGGCCTGAGCCGCAAGCTCGCGCCGAACTGGCAGACGCTCGGGCCGCGCTTCATGCCGTTCGCCGATGCAGCGACCGCAGACCTGCCCCTGTCGCGACTGCTGCGGCTGTCGCTGTTCCAGGTCTCCGTCGGCATCGCGATCGCGTTGCTGGTCGGCACCCTGAACCGGGTGATGATCGTCGAACTGGGCGTGGGCGCCTGGCTGGTCGCGCTGATGGTGTCGCTGCCGGTCCTGGTCGCGCCGTTGCGTGCCCTGGTCGGCTTCCGTTCCGATATCCATCGCTCGGCGCTCGGCTGGCGCCGGGTGCCGTATGTCTGGATGGGCTCGTGCCTGCAATTCGGCGGGCTGGCGATCATGCCGTTCGCACTGTTGCTCCTGACCGGCCGCGGCGAGCCGGGCTCGATCTGGCTCGGCCATATCGGTGCGGCGGTGGCGTTCCTGATGGTCGGGGCCGGTGTGCAGACCACCCAGACCGCCGGTCTCGCACTGGCCACCGACCTGGCGTCTGCGGAGACCCGGCCGCGCGTGGTCGCACTCATGTACGTGATGCTGCTGGTCGGCATGGTTGGTGCCGGCATCGTCTACAGCGTGGCGCTCGCGAACTTCTCCGAGACCCGGCTGGTGCAGGTTATCCAGACCGCTGCGGTGCTCAGCGTGCTCCTGAACGTCGTCGCGCTGTGGAAGCAGGAGCCGCGCGACCCGGGCCGCAACCGAGACCGTACTGCCGATACGCCCGGCTTCCGCGCAACCTGGCGGATGTTCATCGCGCAGCCGCTGGCGCGCCGCTTCCTGTGGACCGTCGGCCTGGGCACGATGGCGTTCAACATGCAGGACATCGTGCTCGAACCCTACGGCGCCGAAGTGCTGAACCTGTCGGTCGGTGCCACCTCCGGGTTGACCGCAGTGCTCGCTGGCGGCTCCCTTGCCGCATTCGCGCTGGCCGCGCGTGTGCTGACCCGCGGCGCGGACGCGATGCGCGTAGCTGCCGTCGGTGCCGTGCTCGGGCTTCCGGCGTTCGCCGCCGTCGTGTTCTCGGCGCCCCTCGAGTCCCCGATGCTGTTCCGGGCCGGCACCCTGCTGATCGGATTCGGCGGCGGGCTGTTTGCGGTCGGCACGCTGTGCGCAGCGATGGGCATGGAGCGCCGCGAGCATGTCGGCCTCGCGCTCGGCGCATGGGGCGCCGTTCAAGCGACCTGCGCCGGGGTCGCGATCGCACTCGGTGGCGCGATCCGCGACGTGGTCTCGCATGTCGCCACCCAGGGCCTGCTCGGCGAGGCGCTGATGAGCACGACCACCGGATACAGCTTCGTCTGGCACATCGAGATCTATCTGCTGTTTGCAACGCTGATCGCGCTCGGACCCCTCGTCCGGCCGGTCGGCAAATCCCGCCGCGAGGCGGCATCGAAGTTCGGAATGGCCGGCTTGCCCGGCTGATCGAAGCAGTCATCACCCGAAGCGGAACGTCCGCAACAAGGAGAGCGAAACATGGGAACCGGCGCCATAACGCAATACGTCGACGTCGCGCAGCTCGTGCTGTATATGTTCTGGGCATTCTTCTTCGGCCTGATCTACTACCTGATCCGCGAGAACCACCGCGAGGGCTATCCGATGGAGACCGATGGCCACTCGCGCGGCACCATCACCGGCTGGCCGGTGCCCGCACCGAAGACCTACCTGATGGCGGATGGGTCGACGGTCGTGGTACCCGATCCGGCCAAGAAGGAGCCGGCGATCAGCGCCGAGCCGAACCATTCGTGGATCGGCGCACCGCTGGTCCCGACCGGCAATCCGCTGCTGGCCGGGGTCGGTCCCGGTGCCTACGCGCAGCGTGCCGACGTACCCGAGCCCGACGAACACGGCAAGCCGAAGATCGTGCCGTTGCGCACGGCCGAAGGCTTCGGCATCGCGCGCCAGGATCGCGATCCGCGCGGCATGCAGGTCATCGGTGCCGACGGCATCGCGGGTGGCGTGGTCAAGGACCTCTGGGTCGACCGCATGGAGATGGCCTTCCGCTTCCTCGAGATCGAGGTGCCGGGCGCCGCGCGCAACGTGCTGATCCCCATGCTGTTCGTGCGCATCGGCCGTGACAGCGTGAAGGTCGAGGCGGTACTCGGTGCGCAGATCGCGCAGGCACCGGTGACGCGGCATCCCGACCTGATCACCATGCTCGAGGACGAGAAGATCAGCGCGTTCTACGGCGCCGGCACGCTGTACGCCACTCCCGACCGCGCGGAAGCCCTGCTATGAGCAACAGCCGCGACGGATACAACGGACACGAGCACGAGCTCGAGCCGCAGTTCGGGCTGCCGGAGCCGTTGCCCGCCTCCGAGCGCATCCTCTGGCAGGCGTCGCCGCAATGGCGCGGGGTGGCACTGCGCGTGTTCCATGTGCGCAAGCTGGCCGTGTACTTCGCGCTGATCCTCGCATTGCGCGGCGCGCTGCTGGTGTCGGACGGCGCGACGGTCGGGGATGCCCTCATCGATCTGCTGTGGCTCGCGCCCGTTCCGCTGCTCGCGCTGGCCATGCTCGCCTCGCTTGCATGGATGACCAGCCGGACGGCGGTCTACACGCTGACCGACAAGCGGCTGGTGATGCGCATCGGCATCGTGCTCACGCTGACCTTCAACCTGCCGTTGCGCACCCTGCGCAACGCCGACCTGCGGCTCGACCGGGACGGCAGCGGAGACATCGCAGTGCTGCTGCCGGCGTCCGACCACATCGGCTACCTGAACCTCTGGCCGCATGCCCGTCCGTGGCGCATGAGGCATCCGGAGCCGATGCTGCGCAGCGTCCCCGATGCGGCTGCCGTCGCACGCCTGCTGGTACAGGCCTGGTCTGCCGAAACGGGCATTGCTGCCACCGGCAGCGCAGCCACGACGAGCCCTGCGGCGATGCAGGCCGCCGCCGCACCGCGCCGGAACCCGGCGTCGCATGGCGGCACCGCGGGTGCCCTGCCGGCGCACTGACCCCAGAACCGCACGAACAGGCTGATCCGAATGAGCGAAGTCTCCGTAAACGACCAGGTCCCGCGCGGCGCGCTGGTGGGCGTCGGCATCCTGCTGGCGGTGTCCCTGGTCGCGGTCACGGCCGTCCGTGTATCGGGCATCGACATGCGCGTGCCGGATGCCGAAGCGGTGGTGACCCGCGACCTGCGCTTCGAAGATACCCCCGCAGGCGGCGTCGCCGTGATCGACGCCGCAACCGGCCGGGTGGTCGAATCGTTCACCGGCGAGCAGGGCTTCCTGCGCGGGACGCTGCGCGCGATGGCGCGCGAGCGCAAGGCGCACGGGCTGGGCCCCGAGATTCCGTTCCAGCTCGTCGGCCGCAAGGACGGACGCCTTACCCTGATCGACAACGCCACCGGTGCCCGGATCGACCTCGAGTCTTTCGGCCCGACCAACGCCGGGGTGTTCGCCCGCCTGCTGCTCGACAGCGGTACATCGGCGCGCGACGTCGCGCCGCCGCAGAGCGCACCTCTCGCCACGCAGTCTGCGCGCCCGTAAATCCAGGAGACCTACGATGGAAACCACAGCACCCGTCATCACTTCCGGCCTCGAGGCGACCCGCCTGGCGGAAGTCAGCACGATGCTCAGCCCGCGCTTCTACACTACCGACTTCGACGCGATGAACCGCATGGACGTCTCGCTGGTGCGCGCCGAGTGGGACAAGCTGATGCTGGAATTCGAGGGCGACAACAACATCGACCACTTCAAGCGCACGCCCGAGTTCACCTCCGAGATCCGCGACCTGCCGGACCCGCTGCAGCGCGAGTTCCTCGATTTCCTGATCTCGTCGGTGACCTCCGAATTCTCCGGCTGCGTGCTGTACAAGGAGATCGAGAAGAACGTCACCAACCCGGACATCAAGAAGCTGATGCATTACATGGCCCGCGACGAGTCGCGCCATGCCGGGTTCATCAACATGTCGCTCAAGGATTTCGGCGTCGCGGTAGACCTCGGCTTCCTCAAGCGCGAGAAGAAGTACACCTACTTCCGGCCGAAGTTCATCCTGTACGCGACCTACCTGTCCGAGAAGATCGGCTACGCCCGCTACATTTCGATCTTCCGCCAGCTCGAGCGCCATCCAGAGCACCGCTTCCACCCGATCTTCAAATGGTTCGAGCGCTGGTGCAACGACGAGTTCCGCCACGGCGAGTCGCTCGCGCTGCTGATGCGTGCCGACCCGAAGCTGCTGACCGGCCTGAACACGCTCTGGATCCGCTTCTTCCTGGTCGCGGTGTACGCGACGATGTACGTGCGCGACCACACCCGCGAAGAACTGCACCATGCGCTCGGCCTCGACTCGACCGAGTACGACTTCCAGGTGTTCCGGATCACCTCAGAGATCGCCCGGCAGGTATTCCCGATCGAACTGGACATCGATGACCCGCGTTTCCGTAGCGGGCTCGAGGCCCTGTGCCGGATCAGTGCAGCCAACGAGCGCGCGAAGGCGCAGGGCGGGCTGGTCGGCAAGGTGAAGCAGGCGGCGTGCGCGGTCCGTGCCGCCGGCATGTTCGCGCGTCTCTACCTGCTGCCGGTCAAGCGCAATGCGGTGCCCGACCAGGTCCTGATGGCACCGGCCTGGTAGGCGCTCCAGCGCCCGATCGAACGGCAAGGCCCGTGTTGAATGACTGAACTGATCCTCCCCGCGCTGTATGCGATGTTCGTCTGGTGGTTCACCACCGGGCTGATCGTCTGGCTCGATGGCTTGCCCGTATCGACCTATCGCTGGTCGATGGCGGGCGCGACGCTGGTCGGCATCGCCGCGCTGTACGCACTGTCGCAGACAGCCTATGACCCGACGGTCGCCGGTGCGTACTGTGCGTTCAGCAGCGCGGTACTGGTCTGGGGCTGGATCGAGGTCGCCTTCCTGATGGGCTTCGTGACGGGGCCACGCCGCGACCCTTCGCCACCGGGCGCCAGCGACTACCAGCGCTTGCGCCATGCCGTGGGCGCGATCCTGCACCACGAACTGTTCATCCTCGTGGCCGGCGCGGCGGTCGTGGTGGTGACGCTGGATGCACCCAACCAGACCGGGACCTGGACGTTCATGATCCTGTGGGCGATGCGCCTGTCGGCCAAGCTCAACCTCTTCCTTGGCGTGCGCAATCGCGGCGAGGATTTCCTGCCCGAGAAGATGCGCCACATCGACAGCTACTTCGCGCGCCGGTCGGTCAACCTGCTGTTCCCGGTGACGGTGACCGCCGCGACCGCGCTTGCCGCCGTGCTCTGGGCACATGCCGCGATGCCCCATACCTCCGGCTTCGATGTGGCGAAGAACGTGCTCGCCGCGACGCTGCTTTCGCTGGCCATCCTCGAACACTGGTTCATGGTGCTGCCGCTGTCGTCGACGGCCCTCTGGAAATGGGCGATGCGCAACCGGCGCAAGTCCGAGCCCGCGCCGCCAGCATCCATCGGCCGGATCGATCTGGCCCCCCTGCCGCTGAAGACAGCAGATTGAGAACCCGATGAAATCGTTGCTTGTCCGTGCCGCCACTGGCGGCGTCAAGACTCTCCTTGCCCCCGACGGGCCCGGGCTGGCCATGCCCAGTGCCCCGGTGCCTGCGGGCGCTCCGACCGCCATCGTGATCGGCAGTGGCTTCGGCGGGCTGGCTGCGGCTGTGCGGCTTTCGTGCCGTGGCTACGCAGTGAGCGTTCTAGAGAAGCTCGATGCACCGGGCGGACGTGCTTACGTGCATCGGCAGGACGGCTTCACCTTCGACGCGGGCCCGACGATCATCACCGCACCGTTCATGCTCGAAGAACTGTGGGCGATGTGCGGCCAGCGCCTGTCCGACGACGTCGAGCTGAAGGCGCTCGATCCGTTCTACCGGATCCGCTTCGTCGATGGCACCCACTTCGACTACAGCGGCGACCCGGTGAAGATGCGTGCGGAGGTGGCCCGCCTGAGCCCTGGCGACGCCGACGGCTACGACCGCTTCATCGTGGAAGCGGAGCATTGCTACCGCCTGGGCTTCGAGGAACTGGGCAGCGTGGCCTACGACAACGTCGGCACCCTGCTTGCCGCGGTACCGTCGCTGGTACGCATGCGCGGCTGGCGCACGATGTTCTCGATGGTCGCGCACTACCTGAAGGATCCCCGCCTGCAGGCCGCCTTCAGCCTGCAGACGCTGCTGATCGGCGGCAATCCGTTCTCCGTTACCTGCGTCTACAGCCTCATAAACGCACTCGAGCGGCGTGCCGGCGTGCACTGGGCTATGGGCGGTACCGGCTCGCTGGTTCGCGGTCTGGTCGGGCTGCTCGAAGGGCGCGGCGGCAGGATCCGCTATGGTGCGCAGGTGAAGCGCATCACCATCGAGGGCGGACGCGCGACCGGGGTCGAACTGGAGGGTGGCGAACGGCTTCGTTCGGATATCGTCGTGTCCAACGCCGACATGGCCTGGACCTACCGCCACCTGGTCGAGCCGCAGCATCGCAGGCACTGGACCGACCGGCGTATCGACCGCGGCCGCTACTCGATGAGCCTGTTCGTCTGGTACTTCGGCGTCAAGCGTACCTATCCCGACGTGCCGCACCACATGATGCTTCTCGGCCCGCGCTACAAGGAACTGCTCGACGACATCTTCCGCAAGCACAAGCTCGCGGACGATTTCAGCCTGTACCTGCACCGGCCCACCGCGACCGACGCATCGATGGCACCGCCGGGCTGCGATACGTTCTACGCACTGTCGCCCGTTCCGCATCTCGACAGCGGCACCGACTGGCCGGCCTTCGCCGAGACCTATCGCGCGCGCATCGCCGAACTGCTCGACCGCACCGTGCTGCCGGGTTTCGAGGGCGACATCGTCACTTCGCGCATCACGACGCCGCAGGATTTCCAGGACCGCCTTCTGTCGTACAAGGGCGCAGCGTTCGGCCTGGAGCCCTTGCTGCTGCAAAGCGCGTGGTTCCGGCCGCACAACCGCAGCGAAGACGTACAGCATCTTTATCTCGTGGGCGCCGGGACACATCCCGGGGCCGGTGTCCCGGGTGTACTGATGTCGGCCAAGGCGCTCGACTCGGTGGTGCCCGACCCAGACCGGATTGCGAGGGTCCATGCCTGATACCGCGATGGTTCCCGCCGAAGTGCACGATGCGATGGCTGACAGGGTTGCGTTCGCCACCGCCGACGAAGGGCCTGCCGCCGGCGTGCCGCCCGCAGGCGCAGACGACCTGGTTGCCTGCGAGGCGCTGATGCGCGGCGGCTCGAAGTCGTTCTTTGCCGCATCCCGCGTGCTGCCGGTTCGTGTGCGAGCGCCGGCCATCGCCCTCTATGCGTTCTGCCGGGTGGCCGATGACGCCATCGACCTCGCCGACGATCCGGCAGCAGCCGTCGAACGGCTGGACGCGCGGCTCGATGCGATCTACTCCCGTCGTCCACAGGCGTTCGAATCCGATCGCGCACTCGCTGCGGTCGTCGACCGCTTCGACCTGCCGCGCGGCCTGCTCGACGCGCTGATCGAGGGCTTCCGCTGGGATTCCGAAGGCCGTCGTTACGAGACCATCGGCCAGCTCGAGGACTACTGCGCGCGCGTGGCCGGTACCGTCGGCGCGATGATGGCTATCCTGATGGGAACGCGCAGCCAGACGGCACTCGCCCGCGCCTGCGAACTCGGCGTCGCGATGCAGCTCACCAACATCGCGCGCGACGTCGGCGAGGATGCCCGCAACGGCCGTCTCTACCTGCCGCGCGAATGGCTGCGCGAGGAAGGCATCGATCCCCAGGCCTGGCTGCGGCAGCCGTCGTTCGTGCCCGGCATCGGGCGGGTTGTTGCGCGCCTTCTCGCGCTCGCCGATACCCTCTACCAGCGCGCCGAGCAGGGCATCGCCGAACTGCCGCGCGACTGCCGGGCGGCGATCATGGCAGCCCGTCTGGTGTATGCCGAGATCGGGCGCGAGGTCGAGCGCAACGGCCTGGACAGCGTGACCCGCCGGGCCGTGGTATCGACCAGCCGCAAGACCTGGCTGATCACCCGCGCGATGCTGGCCCGTGCCGCGTCCCAGCGGCCGTTGCCGGGCGCATCGGATGCACGGGCGCTGGTCATGGTCGAAGCGATCCGCTACCTCGTGGAGCACGCGGTCGAACCTGCGGCACTGCCCGCCACTGCCGCACCCGATTCCTTCTACGAACGGGCGGTGTGGGTGATCGAACTCTGCGAACGCCTGCGGGAGCGCGACCGGTTGGCTGCGGCAAGGAGCTGAACCGCGCCGGCAACGAAGCCGGGGCGCTGCCCGCGTGGGACATCCATCGAGGTTCTGCCCCGGTCGGCGGTGCTACCATCGACGGCATCCGTCCCGTCCCCGCGTGTTCGTTTCCCGATGACTGCTTCCGCCCCGCCCGTCGAATCGATCGTGATCGCTTCACGCGAAAGCCTGCTTGCCATGTGGCAGGCTGAACACGTCCAGGCGAGGCTGCGCGAACGCTACCCCGGCATCGCCGTAAGCATCCTCGGCATGACGACCGAAGGTGACCGCGTGCTCGACGTCTCGCTGTCGAAGATCGGCGGCAAGGGCCTGTTCGTGAAGGAACTCGAGCAGGCGATGATCGAATCGCGCGCCGATATCGCGGTGCATTCGATGAAAGACGTACCGATGTGGCTGCCGGACGGCTTCACGCTGCCGGCCATCCTCCGGCGCGAGGATCCGCGCGACGCGTTCGTGTCGAACCGGTACGAGAAGTTGTCCGACCTCCCCGAGGGCAGCGTGGTCGGCACCTCCAGCCTGCGTCGTGAAAGCCAGCTGCGTGCCCGTTTCCCGCACCTCGACGTGCAGCCGCTGCGCGGCAACGTGCAGACACGCCTGCGCAAGCTCGACGAGGGCCAGTACGCGGCAATCATCCTCGCGGCTGCGGGGTTGAAGCGGCTCGGGCTCGCCGACCGCATCGCCTCCTTCCTCACTACCGAAGAGAGCCTGCCGGCTGTTGGCCAGGGCGCGGTCGGCATCGAATGCCGGAGTGCGGACCAGGCACTGCAGGCCGCGCTCGCGGCGCTGGCCGATCCCACCACGACCGCATGCGTGCGTGCCGAACGGGCGCTGTCGCGCGCGCTGGGCGGCAGCTGCACCGTGCCGCTGGGTGGTTTTGCCGAGATCATCGACGGCACGCTGCAACTGCGCGGCTTCGTCGCCAGCCCCGACGGCAAGCGCATGGTCAGCGACCGGGTCAGCGGTCCGCCGGAGACCGGCGAAGCGCTCGGGCAGTCGCTTGCCCAGCGGCTGACCGACCTCGGTGCTGCAGAGATCCTCGCCGCCCTGCCGTGAATCTGAACGGGCTCCGGGTGGCGGTGACCCGGCCGCTCGAACAGTCGGGCCGGCTTGCCGCGGCGATCGACGCTGCCGGCGGTGAAGCCTTCGTGTTTCCCCTGATCGAGATCGGTCCGCCGCCGGATCCGGCGGCGCTCGATGCGCTGATCGACCGGCTGGACGCATTCGACTGGGCGATGTTTTCCAGCCCGACCGCGGTCGACTGCGCGATCGAGCGCATCCGCGCGCGCCGGCCGCTGCCTGCCGGCTGGTCGATTGCCGCGATCGGCGAGGGTACGCAGCGTGCGCTGGCGCGTCAGGGCTTCCACCGCGTGCTGGTGCCGACCGAGCGTTTCGACAGCGAGGCGCTGCTGGCACTGCCCGCGCTCGCCGACCTTCAGGGACGGCGGGCAGTGATCTTCCGTGGCCAGGAAGGCCGCGAACTGATGGCCGAGGGCCTGCGCGCCCGGGGCGCAGCGGTCGAGTACGCCGAGTGCTACAGCCGGCATGCGCCTGCTGTCGATGCAGCCGCGCTGATCGACCGGGTGCGCGGCGGCCAGCTCGACGCGATCGTGGTCACCAGCAGCGAAGGCGTGCGTAACCTGTGCGCGATGCTGTCCCGAGCCGGATCGCAGCCCTTCGCGCTGGCCGGATGCACGTTCTTCGTGCCGCATGCGCGGATCGCCGAGGCGGCGCGCCGCGCCGGGTTCGGGTCGGTGGTCGAGACCGCCGGTGGTGACAGCGGGGTGCTGGATGCGCTCGCGGCGTTCGCTGCCGGGCACGCAACGGCCGCCGTCTCGGGTGGTGGTGCGCGATGAGCCGTCTCGAACCCTCGCCCAGCGCGATCGACCCGCTCGCCGCCCGACCCGCGAACGAAGCCGAGGCGGAGCCCGTGCCCGGAGGGACGCCAGCGGCCGAGTCGCCGAACCCGGCGGCGCCTGTGCCGCCGTCCGGTCCCAGCGTCGGCACGGCCGGCGATCCCACGCCGCCGCCACCACCACTGGCGCCTGCGCTGGCACCGTCGATGCGTAACCGCGACATCGCGCTCGGCGTACTCGGCGCTGCGGTGGCGCTGCTCGGCTTCCTGGCCTGGGACGGCCATCGCGACCGCAACACGCTGCGCCAGGAGCTTGCACAGCGGCTGGCCGGCGCCGACGACCTCGGTCGCCAGACCCAGGCACTGGCCCAGGGTGCGCAGCGCACGGTGCGCGAGATGGAAGTTGCGCTCGATGCGGTGCAGTCGCAACTTGCCGAATCGCAGAGCCAGCAACTTGCGCTGGAGGCGCTGTACCAGGATCTCGCGCGTGGTCGCGACGAGGCGGCGCTGGCCGAGATCGAGCAGACGTTGTTCGCAGCCAACCAGCAGCTGGTGCTGGCGGGAAACGTGCGCGTCGCATTGATCGCGCTGCAGAGCGTCGACGCGCGCCTGGCACTGATCGACCGCGCGCAGTTCGCGCCACTGCGACGGGCCCTCGCAGCCGACATAGAGCGCCTGCAGCGGGTCCCGCTGGTCGACACCACCGGCATTGCGATGCGCCTCGACCGGGCGGTGGCTGGCATCGATACCCTCGCGACGCTGCCCGGCGGCACTTCGCCCCCGGTATCCGCACGGGAGGAGGGCAGGCCGGGCGGCGATTCCCGCAGTCCGGACGCTACCTCGTCGGCGTTGGCGTCGGTGGCCGCGAACGCCGGCCCGGCCGTGGCCGGATGGCGGGCGACGCTCGCACGCATCTGGGCCGAGTTCAAGGCGGACTTCCGCCAGCTCGCCAGCATCCGCCGCATGGATGCCGACGTCCTGCCGCTGATTTCGCCGGAACAGTCGTGGTTCCTGCGCGAGAACCTGCGCCTGCGCCTGCTCAGCGCGCGGCATGCGCTGCTCGCGCGTGACGAGTCGGGATTCCGAAGCGACATCGCCGCGTCGCGCGCCTGGGTGGCACGCTACTTCGATCCGCGTGACCCGGCGACGGTGGCTCTGGCCGAGACGCTCGACGAACTCGAGCGCGCACAGGTACGGATCGACTTGCCGGAGATCGGCGCCAGCATCGAAGCGGTGCGCACCTTGCGCGTCAGCCGCGACCGTCGCCAGTGAAGGCGCTGGGCTGGCTGCTGGCGCTCTCGCTGCTGGCGGTGCTGCTGGCCGCCGTTCTGCGCTACAGCCCGGGCTACGTGCTGATCGTGGTACCGCCTTACCGGGTCGAGCTCTCGGTCGGGCTCGCGCTGACCGTGACCGCCGGCATGTTCGCGCTCGGCTACCTGCTGCTGCGCGCTGGCAGCCGATTGGCCGGCCTGCCGGGCGAGGTGCGCGAATGGCGTGCGCGTGGCCAGCGCGAGCGCGGGGCGACCGCACTCGCGGCTGCGATGCGCGCCTACCTGGGAGGCCGCTTCGGCAAGGCGAAGACGCATGCGACGGAGGCGCTCGCCGCCGGTACCGCACCTGCCGTGTCGGCGATGATCGGCGCGCGAGCGGCCCATGAGCTGCGCCAGCCGGAGGAGCGCGACCGGCTGGCCGGCGAAGCGGCCCGGCACGACGCCGACGATCCGACCGCACGCCTGATGGCCCGGGCTGAATGGCTGGCCGCCGAAGGGCGGCCGGAGGATGCGCTCGAAGTGCTGGGCACTCTGCCCGCGCCGCATACGGCTGCGCTGCGCCTGGAGCTGGGGCTGCGGGTGCGGATCGGGCAGTGGGATGCGGCCGCACGGCTGATCGACCGGCTGGCCGAGCGCAATGTGCTGTCCGCGGCCGATCGCGATCAGTACGAGCGTCAGGTCGCCAGCGAGGCATTGAAGGCACGTTCGGCCGACCGCGACGCCACACAGGAGGTCTGGCGCCAGATTCCGGAACGGGTGCGCAGCGATCAGGTGGTAGCACTCACTGCGGCGCAACTGCTCGAGCAGCATGGCGATGCCGCCGGTGCGCGCGCGATCATCGAGCGAGCACTCGATACGCGGTGGGACAGCGCGCTGGTACTGCAATACTCTCGATCGATGACGGCTGCGCCGCTGCCGGCGGCCGTCGAGGGTGTCGCCTCGGCGGACCGTGGAGCCCCCGGGTCGGACAGCCCGGCCCGCGTTGCGCCGGGCGACAACGACACCGCGCTACGCATCGAGCGCTGCGAAGGCTGGCTCGCCAGCCATCCGAATGACGCGATGCTGCTGCTCAGCCTCGGGCGTCTGTGCATCCGCGCCGGCCTGCTGGCCAGGGCGCAGGGCTACCTCGAGGCCAGCCTGTCGATCGAACCGACCTACTCCGCGCACCTGGCGCTGGCCGACCTGCATCAGGCGCTCAGCCACCAGGAGGCTGCAGCCAGTCACCGTGACCAGGCGCTGTCGCTCGCGTTGCGCGCGCTCGATGCCATGACCGGCGGGCGCCGCCGCGCGTTCCTCTGACCGCCGCGCTGTGCGTCCCGATCGTGCAGGCGCCCGCGCAGTGAAGCGGCGGCAGCGAGTGCCGGAGCCATTGCCCCCCGCGCTGGCGATGGAGGCTGAGCTGGTCGTGCTGCTCACCGAGGCCGAAGCGGCGCTGGCGGAACTCTCGCTGGTGGGCGATCGGGCACCTGACACACGCCTGCTGGTGCCCGCCTGCCTTGCGATCGAGGCCATGTATTCCTGCCGGCTGGCCGGCATCGATGCGCGGCTGTCGGATCTGTACCTCGCGCAGATCAGGGGCGTCGACGAACGCAGTCCGCGCGCTGCGCAGGCGGTGGCACTCTGGCGCTCGGCCTCAGTGCTGCAGCGTGGACGCGTTCGGCTGCGCGACGCGGCGTTCGACCTCGCACTGGTCGAGGAAACCCGCCAGTGGCTCGAATCCGGCCATGACGGCAGCGACGACGCGCGGCTCGCACCGGGCGCCCTGCCAGTGCCGGAGCCTCTGCCGGCGCCGTTGCGTATCGCGCTCGAGGCCTGGGAACACTTTTCCGCCGATGAGCGGATCTGGATGCCGCCACTGGTGCGCTCGGCGCTGCTGCATGCGCAGTTCGAAGCGCTACGTCCGTTCGAGGCGCAGCACGGACCGCTGTCGCGGGCGCTGGTGCCGTTGTACCTCGTGTCGCGCCGGCAGTTGGGCACCCCGCTCTGGTTCCTGTCTGCCTACTGGTACGCGCATCGGGCGCGCTACCGCGCGCGGTTGCGTACCGCGCTGGACGAAGGGATCTGGGAGCCGTGGCTGGAGTTCTTCCTGCTGGGCGTGCGTGCCGCCGCGCGCAGTGCGCTGATCCATGCGGGCGACCTGCTGCGTCTGCGCGAGTCGCTGCACCGCGAAGCACGCGATATCGCCAACGCGCCCGCGCTGATCGACAGCCTGCTGGTGAACCCGTACACGACACTGCCGCGCGCGAGCGTCGCGATCGGCCGCGCCCAATCGACCGCGAGCGTGCTGATCCAGGCGCTGGTCCGCAAGGGCTGGTTGCGCGAGGTCACCGGCCGCCCACGCGGGCGCATCTACCTGATGCCGCGCATCCTGACCGCGATCGAGCGCCTGCCGCCGATGGCTTGAGTAGTGCCGTCGTTGCTCAGCCGGCGAGGATCGTCGCCGGCTCGTTCACGGTGAACGAATCGGAGAAGAATTCGTCTTCCGGCAGCCCGCACAGCGCGCTGAACTCGCGGCGGGCGGCGTCGACCATCGGCGGCGCACCGCAGGCGTAGACCTGCATGCCGGACAGGTCCGGAACATCGTCCATCACTGCCTTGTGTACGAATCCGGTGCGACCGGTCCACGCGCAGTCGGGCGTCGCGTCGGACAGCACCGGGACGAAGCGGAAACCGGGCAGCTCGCGCGACCACTGCTCGGGGAGCTCCGGCGCGTACATGTCCGCGCGCGTTCGGTTTCCCCAGTACAGCACCATGTCGCGCTTGACCCCGGTCTTGATGCAGTGCTCGACAATCGACTTGATCGGCGCGAAGCCGGTGCCGCTTGCGAGCAGCACCATCGGCTTGGCGGAATCGCGCAGGTAGAAGCTGCCGAACGGACCCTCCAGCCGGAGTATGTCGCGCTCCTTCATCTTGGTGAACACATGGCCGGAGAACAGGCCCTGGTAGTCGCGGATGTGCAGCTGCAGGAACTCGTCGTCGTGCGGCGCATTGGCCATCGAAAAGCTGCGCCGCTTACCGTCTTTCAGCAGGAAATCGATGTATTGCCCGGCCATGAACTGCAGGCGTTCGTTCTGCGGCAGCTTCAGGAACAGCATCATCGTGCTGCCCCGGCGCTCCATCTTCGCGACTCGGCACGGCAGGATGCGCACACGTACGCCGCCGATACCGTCCAGTTCACGAACTTCCAGGGTCAGGTCGCCGAGGGGTTTCGCGCAGCAGAGCAGGACCTTGCCGGCTGCCTTTTCGTCGTCGGTGAGGGTCGCGGCCTGATGCGCGCCATGGTCGACGGTGCCACAGGCGATCTTCGCCTTGCAGCTGCCACAGGCACCGTTGCGGCAACCATAGGGCAGCTGCAGGCTGTTGCGCATGGCCGCCTCCAGCACGGTTTCGCCCGGTTCGACGGTGAAGATGCGGCCGCTGGGCTGGAGGGTGATCGTCGGGTGGGTCTGCTGGGTCATCGCGCCGGGGTATCCGCTACACTGCCTTGATGAAGCGATTATTGATCATCGGTTGCGGAGATGTCGCCCGAAGGGCACTGCCCGTCCTGAAATCGCGGTATTCGAGGGTTTTCGCCCTTGCGCGCAGCGAATCCAGCGCGCACATGCTTCGTTCGATGGGCATCGTGCCAATCCGCGGCGATCTCGATCGCCCCTATTCGCTCCGGCTGCTGGCCGGCCTGCCCGATGACGTGCTGCACAGCGCCCCGCCGCCTGGAGAGGGCCGCATCGACACGCGCACCAGAGACCTGATCGCGGCCCTTTCGTGCGCGCAGAATCTACCACAGCGCCTTGTCTACCTGAGTACCACCGGGGTCTACGGCGACTGTGGCGGCGAAGCGGTGCCGGAGACGCGCCCGATCCGGCCCTCCAGCCCGCGCGCCGTCCGTCGCGCCGATGCAGAAGACCGCCTGCGGTCCTGGGGACGGCGCAGCCGGGTGACGGTTTCCGTGCTTCGGGTACCTGGCATCTACGCTGCCGATCGGCTGCCGCTGGCGCGCCTTCGGCAGGGAACGCCCGCGATCTTCGCGGAAGAAGACTCGTTCTCGAACCATATCCATGCCGACGATCTGGCACATATCGTTGTCCGCGCGCTGGTCGCCGGGCGGCCCTGCCGCATCTGCAACACCGGCGACGACAGCGCTATGCGGATGGGCGACTACTTCGACCTCGTCGCCGATCAGTTCGGATTGACACGTCCGCGGCGGATCAGCCGCACGCAGGCGGAGGCAGAGATCCCGGCGCCGCTGCTGTCGTTCATGCGCGAGTCGCGGCAACTGACGAACGATCGCCTGAAACGGGAACTGCGGATCGGTCTTCGTTATCCTACGGTGCATGCGGGCGTGGCAGAGGCTGCGCGGGCAGCCGGGATCGTCCCGCGCGCCGCGCCCTGAGCGGGGAGCATCGATGGGCGGGGCCGACATGCTGCTGGTGATGACGACGATGCCCGATGCGCAGGCGGCCGGTATCCTCGCGCGCGCGCTCGTCGAGGGTCGGCTGGCAGCGTGCGTCAGCATCCAGTCCGGCTGCGAGTCGGTCTACCGCTGGCAGGGCGCCGTCGAACAGGCCCAGGAAGTACCAGTGTTGATCAAGACTACCAGCGCCCGGTATCCAGCCCTCGAGGCCGAACTGCGCCGGTTGCATCCGTACGCGCTGCCGGAGATCGTGGCCATTCCCGTGAAGCATGCCCTGCCCGGTTATCTCCAATGGGTTGTTTCGGAGACGATCGATGCAGATGGCGACCGGAAATCCGAAGTAATGCCGCAAGCAGGTGATCGATGAATCCCGTGTTTCGTCGCCGCGCACTCCTCGGCGTGACTGCCATCGCTGCCGCTGGTGCCGGGATGGCCGGAGGTCTGTTCGCGTTGCGTCACTGGCGCGATGGCACCGGCCGCGATGTTCCAGGCATGGCCGAGGCGGCGACGACTTTTTTCGCGACCACCCTGCCGGATCCGGCCGGTACACCGCAGGCGTTCTCGCAGTGGAAGGGGCAGGTAATCGTCGCGAATTTCTGGGCGACCTGGTGCGTTCCGTGTCGCGAGGAGATGCCGCACTTCGTCAAGATGCAGGACCAGTACGGTAAGCGGGGGCTTACTTTTGTCGGTATCGCCATCGACAAGCCGGAGCGGGTCAGCCGCTTCGCAGCCGAGATCGGTGTGAACTATCCCCTCCTCGTGGGCGACATGTCGGTCTTCGAGCTTGCACGCAAGGCCGGAAACCTGGGCGATCTGCTGCCCTACACCGTCGTGTTCGATCGCACCGGGAAGATCGTCGCCAGACGGACTGGTATCTATACGGAAGCCACGCTCGCGCCGATCATCGAAAAGCTGCTGTAGTCGGGGAATCCCCGCAGATCGCAGGAAAACTGGACAGATCCCGCTACCGGGGGCACACTGCGCGCCCATGACCAAGCCCGTGTCGTCTGCCGCGTCCCGCGCGTCGTCCGCATACCGTCCGGCACGAGGTGGCATATCGCCGCTGCACGTGAAGTCGGTACTCGTCGTGCATGGCCCCAACCTGAACCTGCTCGGCACCCGCGAGCCCGCCGTGTACGGCCGGACCACGCTGGCGGAAATCGACCGCTCGCTGGTCGACCGCGGCCACACGGCCGGCGTGCAGGTGACCACGTTCCAGAGCAACCATGAAGGCGAACTGGTCGATCGTATCCAGCAGGCCGGCCGCGAACGGGTCGACTACATCCTGATCAACGCGGGTGCCTATACGCATACCAGCGTTGCGCTGCGCGATGCGCTGTCGGGGGTCGCGATCCCGTTCATCGAAGTCCACCTGTCGAATGTGTTCGCCCGCGAGGCGTTCCGCCACCACTCGTACCTCAGCGATATCGCCGTCGGGGTGATCACCGGGCTCGGCGCGGGCAGTTACCGCGCCGCGCTCGATCACGCGATCGCGACGCTGATTCCAGAAGAATGAAGGGATAAGCCGGATGGACCTGCGCAAGCTCAAGAAGCTGATCGACCTGGTCGAGGAGTCCGGGATCGCCGAACTCGAGATCACCGAGGGCGAAGAAAAGGTACGTATCGCACGCACGCTGCCCGGTACCCAGCCGATCGTCATGCAGCAGCCGCAGCAGATCGTCGCCGCGCCGGTGGCGGCGGCTCCCCAGGCTGCGCCGGCGACCGCTGCACCAGCGGCTGCACCGGACGGACATGTCGTGAAGTCGCCGATGGTCGGCACCTTCTATCGGTCGAACTCGCCCGGTGGCAAGGCTTTCATCGACGTCGGCCAGTCGGTCGCGGCCGGCGAGACCCTCTGCATCATCGAGGCGATGAAGCTGATGAACGAGATCGAGTCCGACGCTGCCGGCACGATCAAGGCCATCCTGGTCGAGAACGGCCAGCCGGTGGAGTACGGCGAGCCGCTGTTCGTGATCGGGTAGCCGGACATGTTCGAAAAGATCCTGATCGCCAACCGGGGCGAGATCGCGCTGCGTATCCAGCGTGCCTGCCGGGAACTCGGCGTGAAGACCGTGGCGGTACATTCCGAAGCCGATTCCGACGCCAAGTACGTGAGGCTGGCCGATGAGTCGGTGTGCATCGGGCCGGCTTCGCCGACCCTGTCCTACCTGAACATCCCGGCGATCATCAGCGCGGCGGAGGTGACCGACGCCGAAGCGATCCACCCCGGCTACGGCTTCCTGTCCGAGAACGCCGATTTCGCCGAGCGCGTCGAACAGAGCGGTTTCGTGTTCGTCGGGCCACGGCCCGAGACCATCCGGCTGATGGGCGACAAGGTGAACGCGAAGGCCGCGATGAAGAAGGCCGGGGTGCCGCTGGTGCCCGGGTCCGAGGGGGCGCTGCCCGAGGACGGTGTCGAGATCGTGAAGATAGCGCGCTCGGTCGGCTACCCGGTAATCATCAAGGCGGCGGGGGGCGGGGGTGGCCGCGGGATGCGCGTGGTGCATACCGAAGCGGCGTTGCTCAACGCCGTGACGATGACCCGCTCGGAGGCGAAGGCGGCCTTCGGCCAGGCCGATGTCTACCTCGAGAAGTTCCTCGAAGACCCGCGTCATGTCGAGGTGCAGGTGCTCTCCGACGAGCACGGCAATTCCGTGCACCTGGGCGACCGCGACTGCTCGATGCAGCGCCGGCACCAGAAGATCGTCGAGGAAGCGCCGGCGCCACTGATCAGCGACCGCGTCAGGGCGCGCATCTTCGACCGATGCATCGAGGCCTGCAAGCGCATCCGCTACCGGGGCGCGGGTACGTTCGAGTTCCTGTACCAGGCCGGTCAATTCTACTTCATCGAGATGAACACCCGGGTGCAGGTCGAGCATCCGGTGTCCGAGATGATCACCGGCGTGGACATCGTGCAGATGCAGATCCGCATCGCTGCCGGTGAGCGGATGGGTCTGCGCCAGCGCGATATCGTCCCGAAGGGGCACGCGATCGAGTGCCGGATCAACGCCGAGGACCCCTACAGTTTCGTGCCTTCGCCCGGGCGCATCACCTTCTATCATCCGCCGGGCGGGCCGGGAATTCGCGTCGATTCCCATGTGTACAACAACTACGTGGTGCCGCCGCACTACGACTCGCTGATCGGCAAGCTGATCGCCTACGGCGATACGCGTGACCAGGCGATCGCGCGGATGCGCAGCGCACTCTCCGAGATGGTGGTCGACGGCATCCGGACGAACCTGCCGTTGCACCGCGACCTGATGGTCGATGCCCGTTTCATGCAGGGCGGCTCGAACATCCATTACCTCGAAGAGAAGGTCGGCAAGCATCGCAAGGGCGAAGCCGGCTGACCGGGCGCCCGCCATGCCGCTGACCGCCGTCACTTTCGAAGTAACGCCCGGGCAGGCCGATCTGCTCGGTGATGCGCTGCTTGAGGCCGGAGCCCTCGCGGTCGACGTCGGCGATGCGCTGGCCGGCACGCCCGAGGAGCAGGCGGTGTTCGACGAGCCCGGCGAATGGAACGAGCCGTTGCGACCGATCCGCTGGCAGCGCGCGCGGCTCGCGGCGCTGTTCGAGGATGCGGCGCAGGCCGAGGCGCTCGTCGGGCCGGCGCTCGCCGAATGCGCGATCGATCCTTCGTCGATGAGCGGCACGCGCACGGTGGAGGATGCCGACTGGGTCGCGCTCACCCAGCGCGAGTTCGAGCCGATCCGCATCACCGACCGGCTTTGGATCGTGCCGACCTGGCACCAGCCGCCTGACCCCGCCGCGATCAACCTGGTGATTGATCCGGGGCGCGCGTTCGGCTCCGGAAGCCATCCCACCACCCGGCTGTGCCTCGAATGGCTGGCCGCGACGCTGCGCGGTGGCGAATCGGTGCTCGACTACGGATGCGGTTCGGGCGTGCTCGCGATCGGCGCGGCAAGGCTCGGTGCCGCGAAGGTCAGTGGCATCGACATCGATCCCGAAGCCGTCGCCACCGCTGCGGCCAATGCGATCGCCAACGGCATCTACGGTGCGACCTTCTGCCTGCCCGACGATGCAGGCGGTGCGGGGGGGTATGACGTGGTGGTCGCAAACATCCTTGCCCGGCCGTTGATGGCGCTGGCGCCGCTGCTCGCGGCACAGGTGCGACCAGGCGGCATGATCGCACTGGCCGGCCTGCTCGACAGCCAGGCAGAGCAGATCGCCGCGGTCTATGCACCCGGTTGCGAACTCGGCACGGTACGCACCCTTGACGGCTGGGCGCTGCTCGCCGGCATGCGCGTGCGCTGAGGACTGCCCATGGCACTGGTCACGCGCTGCTCGAACCCGGCCTGCCTGACAATGTTCCGCGTCACCCCGGCGCAGCTGCAGGCGTCCGGCGGGCAGGTGCGTTGCGGCAGCTGCAGCACGGTGTTCGACGCCTTTCCCTCGTTGACCACGGTCGCCGATGCGGCACTGAAGGCCTCCGAGCCCGGGCAGGTCCAGGACGCCAACCGAGCGCCCGATGCCCCGGCCAGGGCCGGCACCCTGCGCGACGCGCCCGGTGGCGAGCGCGTCGCCGAGTGGACGCCCGATGTGCCGGTCCCGCGGGTCGGCGCAGAGTCGTCGAGCGAACCGATGACGGTCGATCACCTGCTGGATCTTCCCGATCCAGGGTCGCTGCAGGGAGGGCTGGCAACAGCCGAAATGCCGCGCGGCACGGCGAATGTGCGGCCGCAACTGCAGCCGCAACCGCAACCCCAGCCGCAACCCCAGCCGCAACCGCAACCGCAACCGCAACCGCAACCCACCGGCGACGTCGTCGACCCGCCGCCGCGGTTCGCACCGGAGCTGACCGACTATTCGGTCACCCCGGCACCGCCGCCGGGCACGACGTCGGCCGCCAGCCGCATGCGTGTGGTCGGTATCACCGCCGGCCTCCTGCTGGCCGTGGCCGCGGCCGTAGTGCTGCTGGCGGGCGACCGCCTGCCGGCACCTCTGGCCGGGCTCGTCGCAGGCGTGTCGCCGGCGACGGTGCTGCGCGAGTACCCGGTCGCCCTCGCGGCAGCCCTGCTCGCCCTGTTGTGCGTCGTACTGCGACGCTACCGTGCGACCTGGATCGTCGTCTCGATCCTGCTGGCCGTGCTGCTGGCCGGGCAGGTCGTGCATGCGTATCGCACGCAGATTGCCGCTCACTACCCGGCCAGCCGGGCCCTGCTGGAGAATCTCTGCCGGATCGCCCGCTGCGAGGTCGGCCTGCCGAAGGCTGCCGAACAGCTGGTGATCGAAAGTTCGGACCTGCAGGCGGTGGACGCGGCGAAGCCGAACCTCATCCAGCTCGCCGCGTCGGTGCGCAGCCGGGCTGCGATCGATGTCGCTTTCCCGGCGATCGAGGTCACGCTGACCGATGCACAGGACCGTCCGCTGGCGCGCAGGGTCCTGCTTCCCGACCAGTACCTGGCTGCCGGCAGTCCGGAGCGCAAGGGGCTGCGTGCCGGCGACGAGTTCTCCATACGCCTGACGCTCGACACTACCGAGCTGCGCCCGGTCGGCTATCGGCTGTATCTCTTCTATCCGTGACCGACCGCGCGCCGGCGGCCACCGCGCAAGAGGTTGCAGGCTTCGGCTGGGCCGGCAGCCTGTGGCGTGGTCTCGCGCCGCTGCTGCGTCCGCATCGAGGACAGCTCGCGACGATCGGGCTGCTGATGGCGTTGGAACTCGGGCTGCAGCTGGGCCAGCGCAAGGCGTTCGGCACGCTCGTCGATGACGCGCTGCTGAAGGCCGATGGCGGGCTGGTCGTACTGATCCTGGTGCTGCTGCTGGTGGCGGCCGTCGTCTCCGGTGGCGCTGCGCTGCTGCACGAGTACCTCCAGGCGAAGTTGTGTGCATCGGTGCCGGGCGAGGTGCGGGCGCGGCTGTTCGAACATACCCAGCGCCTGCCCCTGTCCAGGCTGCGCACGTCGACGCATGGCGACCTGATCACGCGCATCACCAGCGATGCCGGCAGCGTCGAGCCGGCGCTCTGGTCCCTCGGGTACGTGGCGACTGCAGCCTGCGGCGTCGTGATCGCGCTCGGGCTGCTGCTGTGGAGCGACTGGCGTCTCGCGCTCGCCGGCATCGCCCTGCTGCCGCTGGCGCTGATCGGTCCCCGCTTCCTCACGCCGCTGGCCGCGCGCGAGAGCTATGCGGCGAAGACCGCTGTCGGCGCGCTGGCCACGCACCTGCAGGAGAACCTCGCGAACCAGATCGTGCTGCGCGTATTCGGCCTGCAATCACTCGCGGCGCAGCGGTTCGATGCGCACAACCAGCGCATCATCGGCGCGTCGTTGCGCTACAACGTGTTCAGCTACTTCAGCCATCGCGTGCCATGGATCGCGATCGAACTGATCGACCTGGTGGTGCTGGCGCTTGGCTGCTGGATGGTCGTGCGCGGCGACATGACGCCGGGCGGGCTGATCGCGTTCTACCTGCTGTTCTCCAGCCTGGCTACCCATACCTACTCGCTCACCGCGGCGATGCCGGGGCTGATCGGTGCGTCGGCAGGCATGCGCCGGATCACCGAACTGCTCGGAATGCCAGCCGGGCCAGTGCCGTCAGGCGCCGCTCCCGTCCCCGTCTCCGTCCCCGGCGAGGCCGATCGCGCCGTGGGCGAAGGCAACAGGCGCACGATGAGCCTGCAGCGGCCGCCCGCGATCGCGTTCGAGCGGGTGAGCTTCCGTTATGCCAGCGATGCGGCTGCCGACACGACCGCCGCGCCAGCCGATCAGCTCGGCGATGCAACGTTCGAGATCGCGGCCGGGCGCATGACCGCGTTCGTCGGTGCGAGCGGCTCCGGCAAGAGCACGGCCCTGCAACTGCTGCTCGGCCTGCAGCAACCCCGCGCCGGCCGCGTGCTGATCGACGGCCTGGACCTTGCGCAGGCGGACCTGCAGGCCTACTGGTCCGGGGTCAGCGCGGTATTCCAGGACAGCCTGCTGTTCCACGCGACGATCGCGGAGAACATCCGGGCGGGACGGCTCGATGCAACCGACGCGCAGGTCGCAGCGGCGGCGCAGGCCGCCGGCATCGCGTCCTGGGTCGATTCCCTGCCAGAGGGCTATGGCACGATGGTGGCGGGCGACACCTGCTCGGGCGGACAGCGCCAGCGCATCGCGATCGCGCGTGCGCTGGTGCGCGAACCCGTGCTGCTGGTGCTCGACGAACCGACCAGTGCGCTCGACCCGGCCACCGGGCGTGCCGTCATGCAGACGCTGCTCGACGTCTCGGGCGGGCGTACGTCCGTGCTGGTCACCCACCAGTTGCGCGATGCCGCGCGCGCCGACCATGTGGTCGTGTTCGATCGTGCCCGCGTGGTCGAGGCCGGCACCCATGCGCAACTGCTGGCACTGGGCGGCGTGTATGCAGGGCTGTGGGCGCAGCAGGAACAGCGGGCACTGCCGGCGTGACCGGCTAGCCAGCTAGCGGCCCATCCGTGCCGTCGCAGCCTTGAGGAGGATGCGTTCGACCCCGACCGAATCCGACGCGTCGGAAAACGTGATGTCGCCTTCCTGGATCAGGCATTGCAGCTGCATCGAGCGCCTGGCCAGGGCTGCGAGGGGCAGGCTGGTCGTCTGGGGAATGTGCCATACGGTCAGTCGATCGACTTGCGCACAGTGCTGCGACGCGCCCGCCCACCAGAGATCGGCGCCGCGCCCGTAGGCATACACGATCACCGCCTCGCTGCGTCCTGCAGCCTTGCGCAGCAGCTTCGGATCGGGCAGCCCGACCTCGATCCAAAGCCGGATCGAGCCGGTGAGATCCCTGATCCAGAGCGAAGGTTCGTCCTGGGCGCTCACGTCACCGGCGAACGAAAGCGCCGCGTCGGCATTGAGTGCGAACGCCAGCACGCGCATCATCATGCGCTCGTCGGTCTCGGACGGATGGCGGGCCAGCGTCAGCGCATGAGTCTCGTAATAGTGGCGGTCGAGGTCGCTCACCTGCAGTTCCGCCTTGAACACCGTGGACTTCAGGGCCATGCACCCGCCATATGCAGATGAAACCAGGATTGAGGGAGATACGACCATGGCGATGAAAGCCACCGACCTTGCCCGACTCAAGGGCACGAAGATTATGGGGCAGATGAAGCAGGCGCGTGCGGCCGGCAAGCCGGGTGCCGCGCCCGCTGCCGACCGGCGAGAGCAGCGCAAGCTGGACCAGGCGGCCGGGCTGGTGCCGTTCGCGGTCAAGCTCGACCAGCGCCTGGTCGTCCAGGTCACCGCCCTAGCGGCCTCTCGCGGCCTGTCGATGACCGAGGTCGTCGATGAACTCCTGCGCAGGGGGCTCGGCATCCCTCCGTACGGCCAGGATGCCTGACTGGCGATCGCCGGCAGGCATGCCGCGGGTGCGAATGTTGCTGATTCGAACTTCTTCCCATCGAGGCGATCCAGATGGCATCGACGTCAGTCAACGTATTCCCGCCGGACACCGACGTTCCGCCGGACGATGAACTGCAACGGCTCGACGCGTGGTGGCGAGCGGCCAATTATCTGTCGGTCGGGCAGATCTACCTGCTCGACAACCCGCTGCTGCGCGAACCGCTCACCGTCGACCACGTAAAGCCCCGCCTGCTCGGGCACTGGGGAACGACGCCAGGGCTGAACTTCCTGTGGGTTCACCTGAGCCGGGTGATCCGCCGGCATGACGTCGACATGCTGTTCATCGCGGGTCCGGGCCATGGCGGGCCGGCACTGGTCGCGAATACCTGGCTTGAAGGCAGCTACAGCGAACAGTACCCGGAAGTCGGCCGCGACCTCGAAGGCATACGACGGCTGTTCCGCCAGTTCTCGTTTCCTGGGGGTATCGGCAGCCATGCGACGCCGGAGGTACCGGGGTCCATCCATGAAGGCGGCGAACTCGGCTATGCGCTGTCGCATGCATTCGGCGCCGCCTTCGACAACCCGGATCTGGTGGTCGCCTGCGTGATCGGCGACGGTGAGGCGGAAACCGGTCCGCTTGCGGCAGCCTGGCATTCGAACAAGTTCCTCGACCCGGCGCGCGATGGTGCGGTGCTGCCGATTCTGCACCTGAACGGATACAAGATCGCCAATCCGGCGATTCTCGCGCGCATTCCCCCGGCAGAACTCGACAGCCTGCTGGCCGGCTACGGCTACGAGCCGTTCACCGTCGAAGGCAGCGATCCGATCGAGATGCACGCGAAGATGGCGGCCACGCTCGAGGCGGTACTGAAACGGATCCGGTTGCTCCAGTCAGATGCCCGTTCGGGCCGCGTATCCGGACGCCCGCGCTGGCCGATGATCGTGCTGCGCAGCCCGAAGGGATGGACGGGGCCACAGGAGATCGACGGCCTCAAGACCGAGGGACACTGGCGTTCGCACCAGGTTCCGTTCAGCGATCCCCGCAGTAATCCCGACCACCTGCGGCTCCTGGAGCAGTGGATGAAGGCCTACCGCCCCGAGGAACTGTTCGACGAACAGGGGTGCCCGAGGCCTGAACTGCTGGCGCTCGCACCGTCGGGCCCGCGCCGGATGGGATGTAATCCGCATGCGAACGGCGGCAGCCTGCTGCGCGAGCTGCGCCTTCCGGATTTCCGCGACCATGCCGTGCCGGTGCCGTCGCCCGGTGCGTCGATGGCCGAGGCCACGCGGGTGATGGGCGGGTTCCTGCGCGACACGATGCGTCTCAACGAGGATGCGCGCAACTTCCGCGTGGTCGGGCCCGACGAGACGGCATCGAATCGCCTCGGTGCGCTGTTCGAGGTGACTGGCCGTGCCTGGATGGCGCAGACGCTGCCGGAGGACACGTTCCTCGCGCAGGACGGCCGCGTGATGGAGATCCTCTCCGAGCACACCTGCCAGGGCTGGCTCGAAGGCTACCTGCTGAGCGGCCGGCATGGCCTGTTCTCGTGTTACGAAGCCTTCATCCACATCGTCGATTCGATGTTCAACCAGCACGCGAAGTGGTTGAAGGTCGCCGGCGAAGTGCCGTGGCGGCGGCCGATCGCGTCGCTCAACATCCTGCTCACTTCGCACGTATGGCAACAGGACCACAACGGCTTCTCGCACCAGGATCCCGGCTTCATCGACCATGTGGTCAACAAGAAGGCGCAGGTGATCCGTGTCTACCTGCCGCCGGACGCGAACACGCTGCTGCATGTGACCGACGGTTGCCTGCGTTCGCGCAACCGGGTGAACGTGATCGTGTCGGGCAAGCAGATGCAGCCGCAATGGTTGTCGATGGACGAGGCTGTACGCCATTGCAGCGCCGGCATCGGAATCTGGAGATGGGCCAGCAGCGACGCCGACGGCGAGCCCGATGTCGTGATGGCCTGCGCCGGCGACGTGCCGACGCTCGAGACGCTGGCTGCGATAGACCTGCTGCGCACCCACCTGCCCGGCCTGAAGGTGCGCATGGTCAACGTCGTCGACCTGATGACCCTGCAGGATTCAAGCGAGCATCCCGACGGCCTGACCGACCCCGAATTCGATGCACTGTTCACCACCGACAAGCCGGTGGTGTTCGCCTACCACGGCTATCCGTGGCTGATCCACCGGCTGACCTACCGGCGGACCAACCATGCCAACCTGCATGTGCGCGGCTACAAGGAGGAGGGCACGACCACCACCCCGTTCGACATGGTGGTGCGCAACGACCTCGACCGCTTCCACCTGGCGATGGATGTGATCGACCGGGTGCCGATGCTCGGCTACCGCGCAGCCCACCTGCGGCAGTGGGCGCGCGACCGGCTCACCGACCACCATGCGTACATCCGCCAGCACGGCGAGGACATGCCGGAGATCCGTGAATGGCAGTGGCCGGCGGTTGGTACCGTGGCGCACACGTTGCCTGCCCCTTAGTTCATTCCGGCAGGATCTTTGCCGCCGCCGCCGCCCTGGCCCATTTTTCCGTCTCCGACCTCAGTTTGGTCGTGAATTGCGCCGGTGTGGACGGGATGGCGTTCAGGCCCTGCGCTTCCATTCGCCGCTGCAGGGTCGCAGAGTTCAGTTGTGCGACGGTTTCCGCGTTCAACCGATCCACGATCGGGCGTGGTGTCGCCGCCGGTGCCATCAGCCCGTACCAGGTCGTGTAGTCGAATCCGGGGATGCCGGCTTCGTCCAGCGTGGGCACATCCGGCAGCAGACTCACCCGCTTGATCGGCGTCACCCCGAGCGCACGTAACCGACCGGATTTCACGTACGGCAGCGCCGAAGCCAATGTCGACATGTACACGGTGATCTCGTTACCCATCAGTGCGGTCAGCGCAGGCCCGCCCCCCTTGTAGGGTACGTGAATCATGCTGCCATCCATGGATACCAGCATCAGCTCGGTCGCCAGGTGGATGCCCGAGCCGATGCCGGCTGAACCGAAGCTCAGCTTGCCGGGATTGGCCCGCACATGGGCGATCAACTCCTTGAGGTTTCGTGCAGGCAGCGCAGGCTGGACCAGCAGGATATTGGGCTGCTCGGCGACCAGGGATACCGCAACGAGATCGCGAAGCGTGTCGTAGGGCAGTTTCTTGTAGAGCGCGGGATTGACGGCCAGGCTGATGCTGCCCAGCAGGACCGTATACCCGTCGGGCGTCGCCTTTGCGACGATGTCCGTGCCCAGCACGCTCCCGGCGCCGGGGCGGTTGTCCGCCACGATGGTGGTGCCCAGTGCCGGCGCGAGGCTTTCCGAGAGAAGCCGCGCGACGACATCGGGCCCACCCCCACTCGCGAATGGCACGATCATGCGGATCGCGCGATTGGGATAACTGCCCTGCGCGCACGCCAGCAAGGGCACCAACGCAAGCGCGCCGACCGCGGCTGAGGCACAGACGATTCGATCGATAGCAAGCATGTCAGCCTGTCCGACTTTCGATGAAAAGCAGGCTCCCGTGTCGTTTCCTGCCTGCTAACAAGTGCTCCGGCCTCGCGAGCGCGAGCCGCGCCACTCACTCCAGTTTGATGCCGCCCTTGCGTACGACCTCTGCCCACTTCGCGACCTCGGTCTTCATCCACGCCGACAATTGTTCGGGCTTCATCGTGGACACCTCGGCACCCTGCCGCCCAAGGTATTCGCGCATCTCCGCGACATTCAGGATGCGCGCGATGTCCGTGGACAGCCGCTCGAGTGCGGCGCGCGGGCTCGCCGATGCTGCGAGGATGCCCTGCCACGAACCTGTCTCGAAGCCGGGCACGCCCGACTCCGACACCGTGGGCACCTCGGGCAGCGTCGGATAGCGTTTCGAGCCCGACACGGCCACCAGGCGCAACCGGCCGCTCTTCACGTAGGGATAGGTGGCCAGCATGCCGTTGAAGGTGAGGTCGGCATGGCCGCCAGCGACGTCGATCAGCGCCGCGGCGCCGCCCTTGTAGGGGATGAACGCCCACTTCAACCCGGTCACCTGCGCGAACGCGACGCCGGCCAGGTGCGGCGGGCCGCCGACGCCGGAGGTCGCGAAGTTGAGCTGCCCGGGCCGGGTGCGGGCAAGCGCGACCAGTTCCTTCACCGTCTTCGCCGGCACCGACGGATGCACGACCAGCAGGTGCGGCGAGTAGGCGACCATGGTGACGCCGGCAAGGTCGCGCACCGGGTCGTAGGACTGCTTGTACACGGAAGGGTTGATGGCGATCGCGCCGAGGTCGGCCAGCAACAGCGTCTGGCCGTCCGGCGTGGCGCGTGCGACGATCTCCGCGCCCACGTTGCCATTGGCGCCCGCCCGGTTCTCCACCAG
>CANGXU010000008.1 GCA_947457885.1 Betaproteobacteria bacterium | reverse complement strand
GGGCATCGAACGAGCGAAGCTGCAGCGGCTCGCCACCAGGCCGGCGTCGACGATCGACGGCAGCACCATCGAACTGCTGGGCAACATCGAGGGGCCGGACGACGTCGCCGAAGTACGGCTGAACGGCGGCATGGGCGTCGGGCTGTTCCGCACCGAGTTCCTGTTCATGAACCGCGACGAGCTGCCGGACGAGGACGAGCAGTTCGAGGCCTACCGCGCGGTCGCGCAGGCGATGGACGGGCTGCCGGTGACCATCCGCACGCTCGACATCGGCGCCGACAAGACGCTGCGCGGCTCGGAGCGCGCCTCGGCCAACCCGGCGCTCGGCCTGCGCGCGATCCGTCTGTGCCTGGCCGACCCGCCGCTGTTCCACACGCAGTTGCGGGCGCTGCTGCGCGCCTCGGCGTTCGGCACGCTGAACATCCTGGTACCGATGCTGTCGACGAAACAGGAGCTCGCGCAGACGCTGGCGGCGGTCGACCGCGCGCGCGCCAGCCTGGTCGACGATGGCATCGCGTTCGCGCCGAAGGTCGCCATCGGCGGCATGGTCGAGATACCGGCAACGGCGATCGCGCTCGACGTGTTCCTGAAGCACCTCGACTTCCTGTCGATCGGCACCAACGACCTGATCCAGTACACACTGGCGATCGACCGCACCGACGATGCCGTCGCCCACCTGTACGATCCGCTGCATCCGGCGGTGATCTCGCTGATCGCCAGCGTCGCCGGGCGCGCGGCCCGGGCGAACATCCCGGTCGCGGTCTGCGGCGAGATGGCCGGCGATGTCGACCTCACCCGGCTGCTGATCGGCCTGGGCCTTCGCCAGCTGTCGATGCACCCGGCGTTCCTGCTCGAGGTGAAGCAGCGCATCCTGAAGACCCAGCTGTCGGACATCTCGTCGATGGCCCGCCGGATCGCGCACACCCGCGACCCCGACCGGATCCGCAGGCTGGTCGAACGGCTGAATGCCTGACGCACCCCGCGGGCGTTTGACAGCCGCCCGCCTCCGGGGTTACCGTGCACTCAGTCATCACGCGCCGATTTGAATTCAGCTTGCGGGCGCGCTACAAATTCGGCTAAAGAGAAATGAAGATTTCTCCGCCCCGGCCTGCGCAAGCACACCGGGGCTTTTTCGTTCCCGGCCGGCCTCCGCCAGCCCCTCCTCCAACTGCCTCAAGCCGCATGGATACATCCACCCCGGCCCGATCGGTCGGCGCAGTGACGCCGCAGCGCGCCACCTTCAGCGAGCCCCTGCCGCTGCGCTGCGGCCGCTCGATCGCGTCCTATGATCTGGTCTACGAGACCTACGGACAACTCAACGCCGACCGCTCTAATGCGATCCTCGTCTGCCATGCGCTGAACGCGTCGCACCATGTGGCCGGCTTCTACGCAGACGACCCGGAGAACGTCGGCTGGTGGGACAACATCATCGGCCCGGGCAAGCCGGTAGACACCGACCGCTTCTTCGTGATCGGCGTGAACAACCTCGGCGGCTGCTTCGGCTCCACCGGACCGATGAGCATCGACCCGTCGACCGGGCGCCCGTACGGTGCCAGCTTCCCGCTGGTCACCGTCGAGGACTGGGTCGCCGCGCAGGCCCGGCTGGCCGACCACCTGGGCATAGAGCGCTTCGCTGCGGTTCTGGGCGGCAGCCTCGGCGCCATGCAGTCGCTGTCGTGGACCCGCCAGTTCCCCGACCGCCTGCGCCATGCACTGGTGATCGCCTGCGCACCTAACCTGTCCGCGCAGAACATCGCGTTCAACGAGGTCGCGCGCCAGGCGATCCTTACCGACCCCGACTTCCACGGCGGCGACTACTATGCGCACGGTGCCACGCCGGTGCGCGGCCTGCGCGTGGCACGCATGGTCGGTCACATCACCTACCTGTCCGACGATGCGATGGCCAGCAAGTTCGGCCGGCAGTTGCGCAACGGCAGCATCGGCTACGGCTTCGAGCCCGAGTTCCAGATCGAGTCCTACCTGCGCTACCAGGGAGGCAAGTTTGCCGAGTACTTCGACGCCAACACCTACCTGCGCATCACCAAGGCACTCGACTACTTCGACCCTGCGTTCGAGTTCGGCGGCGACCTGTCGAAGGCGCTGGCCGCGGCGCGGGCGGGCTTCCTCGTGGTGTCGTTCACCACCGACTGGCGCTTCGCACCCGAGCGCTCGCGCGAGATCGTGCAGGCCCTGCTGCGCAACCAGCTCGACGTCACCTACGGCGAGATCGATGCACCGCACGGCCATGACGCGTTCCTGCTGGACGATCCGCGCTACCACGCACTGGTGCGCGCCTATGTCGACCGCATCCATGCCGAGATCACCGGGGGACCGCGATGAAGGGCCCGCGCGCCGACTTCGCGGTGATCGCCGGGCGCATCCGGCCCGGCGCCAAGGTGCTGGACCTCGGTTGCGGCGATGGCTCGCTGCTGCTCCACCTGCGCGAGTCGCTGGGCGTGCGCGGCTACGGCATCGAGATCGACGATGCGAAGATCCCGGCCTGCGTGAAGAACGGCATCAACGTGCTGCAGATGGACCTCGAGTCCGGCCTGTCCGGGTTCGACCCCGGGTCGTTCGACTACGTGATCCTGTCGCTCACGCTGCAGGCGATGAAGAACAGCGAACGCATCCTGTCCGAGATGCTGCGCGTCGGCCGCGAAGGCATCGTGTCGTTCCCGAACTTCGGCTTCTGGCGCAACCGCATCCAGCTGGCGCGCGGACGCATGCCGGTGAACGACGACTTCCCGCACCACTGGTACGACACGCCGAACATCCACCTGTGCACGCTGACCGACTTCGAGGCCTTCTGCACGCAACACCGCATCCGCATCCTGGAGCGCATCGCGCTGCATGAGGGCAGCGAAGTGACGACGCTGCCCAACCTGCGCAGTTCGCTGGTCGTGTATCGCTTCGGCAGCGGCATCTAGCAGTCCCCCGGCGGCGTCCGGTCCTGCAGGTGCAGCCGATCGGCCATGGCGGCCATCGTGCAGCCGAGGGTCCAGCAGATCCAGCCCGACCAGAACACATGGCTGGGAAAATGGGCGCCGCGCGCGACCTGCGCCCATCCACAGGCCAGGCCGGCGGCCAGCGCAACCGCCAGTACCTTCGCGGCCAGCGCCGGCCGGCGGATGCGCCACTGGAAATGGAGCGGCAGGAAGGCGAATCCGGTGATCGCATGCCCCGAGGGAAAGCAGCGCGCCGGGCCGCCGTCGCCAGCCCCCGGCATCCAGTGCGGCACGTAGGGCACGCTGCCGCCGAACAGCGCCAGGTCGTACGGGCAGCTGGTGCCGCTGTGGCGCTTGAGCCAGGGCACCAGCAGCAGGCAGGCGACCACCGCACCGAGCCAGTACAGCCGCCACGCGCGGCCGGGCCGCGCCAGGCATGCATCGACCGCCAGCACGCAGAACAGCAGGCCCGCGAGCCAGCGCGCGCCGTCATGCATCACCGCCCGGGTGAACCAGGCCTCGCGCAGCGGGAAGCCACCAGGCCCTCCGTACAGCCCCGCGACCAGCCGGTCCGCGCCGGACAGGTCCCATGCAAGCACGGCCATCAGGACCGCCAGGCAGGCGATCGCATCCCTGCCGGCGCGGGCCGCGACGGTACCGACGATCATCGTACCCGGGCCGATGCCACAGGCCCGCGCCGGCAGGGTCGCGACAGGTCCAGCGACGCCTCCGCGATGCCGGTGCGCACGTCGAGCAGCCCGAGCACGGTATGAAACAGGTGGTCGTGCGCCACCGTCCCCCGGGCTGCCTGCGCCAGCGCCGGCAACAGGCAGCCCGCCTCCAGCCCGGAGGCCCGTTCGAAACCATCGCCGAACCACATGATCATCGGCACGCGGGTCTGCACGTCCGGCGCGATCGCGTACGGCATGCCATGCAGGAAAAGGCCGCGTTCGCCCAGGGATTCGCCATGGTCCGACACGTAGACCAGCGCGGCATCGACCTTGCCGGCGCGTGCCTTCAGCTTGGCGATGGCCGAGGCAAGCACATGGTCGGTGTACAGCAAGGCGTTGTCGTAGGCATTGACGATCTGCGCGACGTTGCACCGACGCAGGTCGTCCTCGCGGCAATCCGGCTGGAAGCGGGCGAAAGCCTCCGGGTAGCGCCTGAAGTAGGACGGCCCATGGTTGCCGAGCATGTGCAGGAACCAGACCTGGGTGCCCTCGGCGGCGTCCAGGCGCTCTTCCATGTCCTGGATCAGGCCTTCATCGAGGCAGCGGCCTTCGCTGCAGAGTCCGGGCGCGTTCAATGGCGACACCCGGTCTCCCGGGTGTGAATCGCACAGGCCCTTGCAGCCGCTCTGGTTGTCGCGCCAGTGCACCGCCACCCCGGCACGCGCGAGCACGTCGAGCAGCGACTCCTGGCCGCGGATCGCGGCCTCGTCGTAGCTGCGGCGCCCCACCGGCGCGAACATGCAGGGCAGGGACACCTCGGTGCTGGTACCGCAGGCCACGACCGTCGGGAAGTTCACCGGCGCGATCGCGGCCAGCTGCGGCGTGGTCTGCCGCGCGTAGCCGGACAGGCCCCAGTTGGCCGCACGCGCCGTCTCGCCGACCACCACCACCAGCACCATCGGACGCTGGCGCGCCTGCCATGAAGGGCCAGGGTGTGCATCGAGCCCGATCGCCTGCCGCGGGCGTGCCGCGCCACGCACGCTCTGGGCCGCCACCACCCCGAGCGACCACAGGTAGTTCGCAGGCGTGATCAGGTAGCGCACCTCCTTCTGGTTGCGCATCAGCGACGAGAAGGCCTGGAAGTTGAGCAGCATGGCCCCTGCCATCACCATTGCCGACAGCCCCAGCAGCAGGCAGCGCCGCAGGAACGCGCGCAGCAGCAGGCGCCGGCTGCGCAGCGGACGGGTTACCAGCTGCACCCTGGACAGCAGCAGCAGCGGCAGCACTGCGTACAGCACGAGGTGCAGTGCGAGCTGCACGCCGATCAGTTCGCGCGCCTCCGGCACGTCGGTATGCAGCACGTTGCGCAGCATCGACGGGTCGAGGTAGACACCATAGGTACCGGTGAAGTACGTGGCGAACGCGGTCGCGACGACGAGCACGCCCAGCACCGGCTTCATCGTCCAGCGGCTGGCCAGCAGCAGCAGGATGAAGGCATGCAGCGCAGTCACCAGCAGCAGCATCGACAGGCCGTACGACCAGGTGGACAGGTCGGCAAGGCTGTGGCCGCGCATGGTGGCGCCGATGAAGGCGTGGTTCGCCGACAGTGCCCAGAAGACCGCCGCCACGGCCACCACCTGCTCGACGCTGGCGCGGATGACCGGGATCGCGCGCCACGCCGCCCTGACGCCACGACCGGGCACCGATGCGGCACGGGCCCTGTATGTCTTTTCATCGTCGTGGAGCGTCATCACCGTCGATTCAACCGCGCCTGCCTGAAGCCAGACTTAAGGGAAGGCGGCATCGCCCCCCGGATACCCGCCGCAGTGATAACGTTGTCACTCGTTCCGCCAAGGCCGCCATGCGACTGCTGCTGCTCGAAGATGACGCCACACTGGGAAGCGGGCTGCGCGACTACCTGCGAACCGAGGGACACCGGGTCGACTGGTGCCGCACACTGCGCGAGGTGGCGGCGCTGCGCGGGGAGCCTTTCGATGCACTGCTGGTCGACTGGCAGTTGCCCGACGGATCCGGCCTGCAGTGGCTGCGCGACCACCGGGCCGCAGGCGCCGTCACCCCGGCGCTCATGCTGACCGCGCGCGACAGGCTGCAGGAACGCATCGAAGGGCTCGATGCCGGCGCCGACGACTACCTGGTCAAGCCGTTCGCGCCCGAGGAACTGGTGGCACGGCTGCGCGCGATCGGCCGCCGGGTGAACGGCGGCAACGCATCCCTGCGCCGGTTCGGCCCGGTGTCGATCGACCTGGCCTCGCGTTCGGCGGCGAGGGACGGACTGCGCATCGAGCTGACCGCGCGCGAATGGTCGGTGCTCGAGGCGCTCGTGCTGCGCGCTGGCCGGATCGTGCCGAAGCAGGACCTGGAACGGCTGGTACTCGGCTTCGACAGCGAACTCGCCAGCAATGCGCTCGAAGTGCACGTGTCGGCCCTTCGGCGCAAGCTCGGACGCGAACTGATCGAGACCGTGCGCGGGCTCGGCTACCGGGTGGAGAAGCCGGCGTGAGGGGCTGGCGCCGGTCGGGCGCGCCGTCGATCCGCTCCCGGCTGGCCTGGGCGCTGGTGGCCTGGGCAATGGTCTGGGGACTGTCGGTCGGTGCAGCGGTATGGCTGGTCGCGGAGAACGAGGTCGTGGAACTGCTGGACGACAGGCTGAAGGCATCCGGCGAGCTGGTAGCGACCATCGTCGCGGCCGCGCCCGAGGCCTCCCTCGCCGCAGCGGCCGGGAACGCCCATGTAACCGTCACCGCGCCGAACGCCAGCTCCGACGAGCGCTTCGCCTGGCAGGTCGTGGGAACGGATGGCGCGCTGTTGATGCGATCGGCTGCAGCCCCGACCGAGGCATGGCATCGCACGGCCACATCGGGATTCACGATGGACAGGGACTGGCGCATCTACGGGATGGCACTGGCGCCAGACGGACGGATGCTCTATGCAGGCCAGACCCTGGACGAACGGCACGAGGCCACGGTCGAAGTGGCGCTCAGCGCGGCGCTGGCGGCACTGGCCGTCGGGCTGCTCGGGCATGTCTGGCTGCGCTCGCGCGTACGCAGCGAACTGCGCCCGCTGATCACGTTGTCGGACCGGCTGGAGCGGCTGGGCGTGGGCGATCCGCATTCGAGCGCTGACATGGCCTCGCTCGGGCCTGCGGAACGGGCAGAGTTGCGGCCGATCCACGAGGCGATCGAGGCACTGACCGCACGGCTGACCGAACGCATCGCCAACGAACGCGCATTCTCGGAACATGCCGCCCATGCGCTGCGCACGCCGCTGGCCGGCATCGACGCCCAGCTCGCGGTGGCAATGCGCGAATGCCCGGCCACGCTGGTCGATCGCCTGCAGCGCGTACGCGACGGATCGCGCCGTCTGCAGGGGGTAGTGGCCGCGCTGCTCGGCATCTTCCGCAGCGGACTCGAACTGGAACGCCGTCCGATCGACCTGCGGCAGCTGGCGGCCCACCTGCCCGTCGCTGGCATCGAGGTCCATGTCGCCGCCGGCGCCTGCCTCGACGGCGATGCCGACCTGCTCGCCGCGGCACTGGTGAACCTGCTCGACAACGCCGAGCGCCATGGCGCCTCGGCGATCTGGCTGGAGGCTGCCGGGCCGCGCCTGCTGCGCGTCCACGACGATGGTCCGGGCGCATCGCCCGCACGGCGCGCCGAGCTCCAGCAGGCGCTGGACGACCAGTCCTATGCAGGCGCCACCGGCCTTGGCCTGATGCTCAGCGACCGCGTCGCGCGGGTCCATGGCGGACGCCTGCGTCTGCTGGACGATGCATCCGGGTTCACGCTGGAGATCGACCTGGGCAGCGGCCCACCGTCGCCCGCTGCCCCGCCGGCTCAGCCCCAGGGCCCGGGAAACACCTCGCCCATGTAGACATCGGGTGTGGCCTCGATCGTCTCCGGCCACTGGTCCGGCGGCGGGAGGGTGCGCGGCGCGGGCGGCGATGCACGCCCGTCGCGCCCGACCTGCTCCATCGAGAAGTAGAGCTGCACGCCGTGGCCTGCCGGGTCGATGGCGGTGGCGAACCAGTCGATGCCGGGGCTGAGCGCAGCCGGAAGGTCCACGAAGCGGCAGCCGCGGCCTTCCAGCCAGGCGATCGCCGCCCGCAGCTGCCGGTAGGTCGCCACCTGGAATCCGAAGCTCATCACGGTGGACGGCCCGGGCCAGCCGAGGTCCGCGCGCAGCGCCGAGGGGTAGAGCGCCAGCGAGTGGTGTTCGGTATTGCAGCGCAGGAACAGGCAGCGATGGCCCTTCCACTCGACGGTCGCGGTCGGGATGAAGCCCAGCCGGTCGACATAGAAGGCAGCCATCGCGTCGAGGTCTTCGCAGAACAGGCGTAGCGGCCCGTGGCGCACGACCTTGAACGGCCGCGAGAGCAGCACGCCGTCGACGTCGTGCACTGCAGGGAGCGTCTCGGGATGCCGATGGCCCGATGCAGGATCGATGCCCTGCGCCAGCATGCGCTCGACTTCCGCCAGTTCGCCGACCTGCGGAAGCCCGGGCCGCTCGCGGAAGCCGCGTTCGTGCATGGCGCGCGGCTTCGCGGTACCCGTCCAGCCGATCTGCTCGATGCCGTAATAGAGCTCGTTGCGATGCCCTTCCGGGTCCATCGGGTACACGTGCCAGTTCGAACCCGGCATGTCACGGCCGACGCGGTTGATCGCGATGCCATGCCCGGCGAAGTAGTCGATCGCGTTCGACACTTCGGCCAGGCTCCCCACCTGCCAGGTCAGCTGGTTCAGATCGACCGCGGGCGGCAGCGCATCTGCGCGGCCCAGCGCGTTGAACACCCGCCGGTTGAACAACACGAACGAATGATGGTCGGTGCCGTGCCGGATGAAGTACAGGTTCGTGTCGCCGAGCGCCTTCAGCGCGTCGCGCTTCGGATGGTTCGCCGCGAGGTCCTGCGGATCGGAGATGCGCAGGCCCAGCCATTCGCAATAGAACGCCAGGCAGGCGGCGATGTCATCGACGTTGTAGCCGAAGTGCCCCAGCCGGCGGATACGGAACGGCCGGTCGAGCAACACGCCGCCGACATCATGGCGGCGCCCCGCCTGCACACCCGATACCCTGCCGTCGACCATCGGCACTGCCGCCTATTCGCCCTGGACGATGGGATTGTCGATCGTGCCGATGCCGGAGATGGTGACGCGCACCCGGTCGCCTGGCTTCAGGAAGATGCCGCGCGGACGCCCCACGCCCGAAGGCGTGCCAGTCGCGATGACATCGCCGGGCAGCAACGTCATGCGCCGGCTGAGGTATTCGATCAGTTCGGCAACGTTGAAGATCAGGTCGGCGACGAGCGTGTCCTGCATCCGCTCCTGGTTGACCCAGGTCTCGAGCCGGCAGGCATACGGGTCGGGCACCTGCGAGGCCGGCACGATCCACGGCCCCATCGGCGCGCCGGTCTCGAAGTTCTTGTGGCCGAACCAGTCGATGTTCCAGCGCGGCCAGTCGGGCCGGCGCGACAGGTCGCGCAGCGAGACGTCGTTCATCACGGTGTAGCCGGCCACGTACTTCATCGCATCGGCGACCGGCACGTTGCGGGCGCGACGGCCGATCACCACCGCGAACTCGCCCTCCCAGTCGACCTTCTTCGAGATCGCCGGCAGGCGTATCTCGTCCGTCGGCCCGACCACGCAGTGCGGGCCCGACTTGAGGAACAGGTAGGGCTGGGTGTTCGCCTTGTCCACGCCCGCGCCTTCGGCGGACATCTCGCCAGCATGGGCCTGGTAGTTCGCGCCGGTGCAGTAGATCGCCGGCGGATAGAGCAGCGGCGCCATCAGTTCGACCGATGCCAGCGTACGCGAAGCGACACCGGATGCCCCGGCCAGCGCCGCCAGCGCGGGCTCGGCGATATCCCAGGCGCCGAGCACCGACAGCGTCGATGCGGCCCAGGACGTACCCGGCAGCGCATCGAGCAGGTCGATCACACGGTCTTCACCGGCGAGTATCGCCGCGCGTGGCGCGCCGTCTGCGCCGCGCTGATTCAGCAACTTGAACTGTGCCAAGATTTCTCCTGTCGCGGGCAGCCTCGGGCTCACGCCGGCTCCCGCATTGTCGTGGATGCGAACCGACCTGCAGCGGCCAGGTCAGATCCGGTAGTCGGGATAGTGCTTCTCGACCAGCGCCATGCTGGCCACCCAGTCGCGGCTCGTCGAGTCGTAGGCACCGATACGTCCGAACTTGCGTGCCCGCTCGACGCAGGTCTCGCGCGAGGGCATCTTCACCTTCGCGCCGCCGGCGAGCGCGCCGATCTGCGCGCGGCAGGCGAGTTCGAAGAAGTGGTGGTAGATGTAGGCCTCGGCAACCGTCGTGCCGCAGACCAGTGCACCGTGGTTCTCCAGGACCATCACCCACTTGTCTCCGAGCGCCTTCGCCATGAAGTCAGTGCCCTCGCGCGTGGTGTCGTCGACCTCGTTCGGGTAGTAGGCGATGCGCTCGTAGAAGCGCATCGCCTGCTGCGTCAGCGGCAGCAGGCCGTCGGCCTGCGCCGACACCGCGAGGTTCGCCGGCGAATGGGTATGCACAGCGGCCATGATCTCGGGGCGCGCCGAAAGCACCGAGGCATGCACGTTGTAGGCGGCAGGGCTGGCCTTCCATGCCGAGGGTGTCACCTGCCGGCCGGACAGGTCGTACTTCACCAGGTTGGATGCGGTGACCTGCTCCATGAACACGTTGTCGGCCTTGACCAGGAAGTGCTCGGGGTTGTCCGGGCAGCGCGCCGAGATGTGGTTGTAGGTCATGTCGACGAACACGAAATGCGCGACAAGGCGGTGCGCGGCTGCGAGTTCGCAACGCAGCGTCCACTCGGCGGGGCTGACCGAGCCCTGCAAGCTGCTGCCTGGCGAGGCGGCGGTGTCGTTCGTATCGGGCATGGGGCGGCTCGGCTGGAGTGCAGGTGCAGGTGCAGGGTACGGCAATGCAGGCATGCAGGCATCCGCATGATGCGTCAAACTTACCCCCAGCCGAGGTCGCCGTCAAAAGGGCCCGGCCATCCGGAGGATCAGAACCGTGTCGAACCCATGCACCGCGCCGGGCAGCCATCGTGTCGCGCGCTTTCGCGCCGCGCCGTGGCGGCGGGCAACCGCCCTTTCGTTGCAGATTGCTGCGACCTGCAGCGCCGCCCTCTGCGTCGCCACCGCTTCGGCGCAGACCGCGCCCGGCACCGCCTGGCCGTCGCGACCGATCCGCCTGATCGTGCCCAACGCACCGGCCGGTCTGGCCGACATCACCGCACGGCTGGTCGGCACGCGACTGGGCGAGGCCCTGGGCCAGCCGCTGATCGTCGAGAACCGCGCCGGCGCTGGCGGCACCATCGGCACAGCCGCCGCAGTGAAGGCCGCTCCCGATGGCTACACGCTGCTTGCCGTGTTCGACAGCCATGCCACCAATCCGCACCTGTTCAAGAGCATCGCATATGACACCGTGAACGACCTGGCGCCGATCTCGCTGCTGGTACGCGGGCCGCTGGTGCTGGTGGTGCATCCGGCGGTACCGGCGAAGAGCGTGAAGGACCTGCTGGCGCTGGCGCGTGCCAGGCCGGGCGCACTGAACAATGCGATCGTCGGGCCGGGCTCGCCGGCTCGGCTGCTGGTGGAACTGCTCGAGCTCACCGCGAAGATCGAAGTCACCCAGGTCCCGTACAAGGGTGCCTCGGGCGCACTGGCCGACCTGATCGGCGGCCAGGTCGATGCGATGTTCGCGACCGTACCCAGCATCTCCGGCCACTGGAAGGCGGGCAAGCTGCGCGCGATCGCGGTGACGTCCGAGAAGCGCAGCCCGGCGTTGCCCGGGGTGCCGACGATGAACGAGACACTGCCCGGCTTCGAGGCGGAGTCGTGGGTTGCGCTGCTCGCGCCGGCCCGCACGCCATCGGACATCATCACCCGCGTGCACGCGGAGACGGTGAAGATCCTGGCCCAGCCCGACATGCGCGAGCGGCTGGGCGAGCAAGGGCTGGAAGCGGTAGGCAGCACGCCAGCCCAGGCCGACAAGTGGATCCGCACCCAGATCGAGCGCTGGGGCCGGGTGATCCGCGAACAGAAGATCGTGATCGAGTGAGTCCCGGCACCGCCCTGCCCATTGCGCTCAGGGCGGGTTGATCCCTGCGCGCTTCGCCACTGCTGCAATCACGGCAAGCTGCTCCCGGATGAAGCGGTCGAACGCCTGCGGCGTCCCGGCCACGGGCTCGGCACCCAGAGCCCGCATGCGCGCGACGATGTCCGGCAGCGCCAGCGCGCGCACGATCTCGGTGTTGAGGCGATCGATCACCGGGCGCGGTGTCTTGGCTGGTGCCAGCATGCCACCCCAGGAGTCGAAGTCGAAGCCGGGGATGGTCTCGGCGATGGTCGGCAGTTCGGGATGGGTGCTGACCCGCTTCCCGGTCGACACGGCGATCGGGCGCAGCTTGCCGTCCTTGACCATCGTCATCGCGCTGGAGAGCGGCGCCATGAAGAACTGCACCCGTCCCGCAATGGTGTCGGTGAGAGCCTCGGGAATGCCCTTGTAGGGCACATGCACCGCGTCGATCTTCGCCGCTTCCTTGAACATCTCGGCGGCGAAGTGTGTACCGCTGCCGGTGCCCGCGGAACTGTAGTTGAGCTGGCCCGGCTTTGCCTGCGCCAGCGCGACCACTTCGCGCACCGTGGTCGCCGGCAACGCATTGGGCACCACCAGCAGGTAGGCGCTGGTGAACATCTGGGTTATGCCGGCGAAGTCGCGCGCCGTGTCGTAGGTGACCCGCGCCACGGACGGCTGGATCACGTGCGCGCCCGAGACCGCGAGCAGCGTGTGCCCGTCGGGCACCGCATCGGCCACCAGCTTCGCACCGATGGTGCCACCCGCGCCAGGCCGGTTGTCGACCAGCACGTTCTGGCCGAGCACGTCGGTCAGCCGGCTCGCGATCAGGCGGGAAAAGATGTCCGGCTGGCCACCCGGCGTGAAGCCGATGATGATGCGGATCGGCCGCGTGGGAAAGTCGGCAGCAGCGCGACCCTGCGCGCTGGCCGCGACGGGGGCGAGGACTATCGCCGCACCGGCGAGCACGACGGCCGCTCGCGCGGCCTTGCCCGGGACCCGACATGGAATAAGCCCCGGCAGGCTCGAAATGACCGGCGTGCAGGCACGCCGGTAGCGGTAACTGGGCAGCAGCATCATCCACTCCTCCTGAAAGGACCGGTGCTCCGGCCACTCGTGCATCCGAGACTACATCACCGCAGCGGCGGTCGCAGCGCCCGGCGGCGCCGATGGCGGCGGCTTCGTGACCCGGCCCGCGAGCCACACCAGCACCAGCACCGGCAGGCCGAGCAGCGCGGTGCCGATAAAGAACCAGCCGTAGCCGACCTGATCGACCGCCCAGCCCGAGAAGCCGGCGAGGAACTTCGGCAGCAGCAGCATGATGGACGTGAAAAGCGCGTACTGGGTGGCCGAGTAGGAGACGTTGGTCAAGCCGGACAGGTAGGCGATGAACGCAGAGGACGCGATGCCGGCCGACAGGTTGTCGGCCGAGACGATCCAGATCAGCGCGTTCAGGTCATGGCCGCGCCCGGCCAGCCATGCAAACAGCAGGTTGGTCAGCGCGGACAGCACCGCGCCCAGGAAAAGCACGCGCGTGACGCCGAGCTTCATCGCCATCACACCGCCAAGGCCGACGCCGGCGAGCGTCATGATCAACCCATACACCTTCGATACGGCAGCCACCTCGTCCTTGGTAAAGCCCATGTCGCGGTAGAACGGATTGGCCATCACGCCCATCACCACGTCGGAGATGCGGTAGACCGAGATCAGCGCGAGGATCAGCAACGCATGCCAGCGGTAGCGCACAACGAAGTCGACGAAGGGATTCACCGCTGCGCCGTGCAGCCAGGCGGCGAAGCGTGCCAGCCAGCGCGGCAGGCGCAGCGCCAGGCGCTCGGCCATCGCGTGTTCGGCATCGGCCGCACCGGGCAAGGGCTGGGCGGCCGGCTCGGGCGAGAGCAGCACGGTCACCACTCCGACCAGCATCGACCCGGCCATCACCAGGTAGGCGACCATCCACGGTGCCTGCTCGTAGGTCGCCTCGCTCGGATCGAACCGCGCAGCCACCCAGAGCACGCCGGCGCCGGCCCAGATCATCGCCAGCCGGTACCCGGTCTGATAGGCCGCAGCCATCGCCGCCTGCCGCTCGACGCCGGCCGATTCGATGCGGAACGCGTCCAGCGCGATGTCCTGTGTGGCGGATGCGAACGCGAGCAGCAGCGCGAACAGGATCAGCGGCTGCAGCGCCTGCTGCGGGTCCGACATCGCCATGCCGCACAGTGCGACCATGATCGTCGCCTGCGCCAGCAGCAGCCAGCTGCGCCGGCGTCCCAGGCGGCGCGTGAGCAACGGGATCGGCAGCCGGTCCACCAGCGGCGCCCAGGCCCACTTGAACGCATAGGCGAGCGCGACCCAGCTGAGAAAGCCGATCGTCGTGCGGTCGATGCCTGCCTCGCGCAGCCAGAACGACAGCGTGCCGAACACCAGCAGCAGCGGCAGGCCGGCCGAGAAGCCGAGCAGCAGCATCCGCGCCACCGGTGGTTCACCGTAGACCCTGGCAGCATCGACCCAGCCGCGCCAGCCCGGACGCGGCGACTGCGGGAACGGAGCCGCCGACGACGAGGCGGACCCGGCCACGCCCACGACTCCTCCGGTGCGCCCGGCCTCGCTCATCGCGTCACCATTGAACGTCGTAGTCGATGGTCAGCGGCGCATGGTCGGAGAAACGCTCGTCCTTGTAGATCGATGCACGCACCGCGGACTGCGCCACCCCGGGCGTGGCGATCTGGTAATCGATGCGCCACCCGACGTTCTTCGCCCAGGATTGCCCGCGGTTGGACCACCACGTGTACTGCTCTGGCCGATCGTCGACCCTGCGGAATACGTCCACCCAGCCATGCTGGTCGAACACTTCAGTCAGCCATGCACGCTCTTCAGGAAGGAAACCGGAATTCTTCTGGTTGCTGCGCCAGTTCTTCAGGTCGATCGCCTGGTGCGCGATGTTCCAGTCGCCGCACAGGATGAACTGGCGCTGCTCTGTGCGCAGCCTCAGAAGCGTCGGCATGAACTGCGCAAGAAACGAAAACTTCGCGGCCTGCCGGTGCGGTCCGGCCGACCCGGACGGCAGGTAGACCGACACGATGGAGAGATCGCCATAATCGCAGCGCAGGAAACGGCCTTCACAGTCGATCTCCGGAATGCCCAGCCCTTCGATGACACGATCCGGGGGACGACGTGAATAGATCGCCACGCCGCTGTAGCCGCGCTTCTGCGCGCAGTGAAACGCTGCGTACCACCCATTCGGCGCGGCCAGACTAGCGTCGAGATCGCACACCTGGGCCTTCACCTCCTGCAGGCAGACGATGTCGGCACGGCTGCGCGGCATCCAGTCGAAGAAGCCCTTCGCAGCAGCGGAGCGGATTCCGTTGACGTTGGCAGTGGTCAGGCGAAGCATGGGATGATGACGAGGATGGTCGGGGATTGCGGAAGAGTGTGCATCTGCAGACTGCGGCAGGCGCCTTCGGCACGAAATTCGCTACTGGTCTCGCCCGTACGGATCGCAAGCATCCGTCCAGGCGCGTCCCGACGCCGAAAAACAGCCCGAGTTTACCGGGTGCCCCGGCGCACAGCCCAGGATTCCCTCGAACGGATCACTTTTCCCTATTGCACTGATCGATGGACAGTTACCGTAAGCAGTTCGTCACCTTCGCCACTGAATGCCAGGCCTTACGTTTTGGTCACTTTGTGACAAAGGCCGGCAGGGACTCGCCGTATTTCTTCGACGCCGGACTGTTCAACGACGGCGCAGCCCTCGGCAGGCTCACGGAATTGTATGCATCGACCATCATCGAATCGGGTATCCGTTTCGACATGCTTTACGGGCCGGCGTACAAGGGCATCCCGCTGGTGGCCGGCGTCGCGATCGCACTGGCCCGGCGCGGACATAACTTCCCGTACGCATTCAACCGCAAGGAAATCAAGGACCACGGCGAAGGCGGGTCGATCATCGGCGCGCGCCTGAAAGGCGCAGTACTGATCATCGACGACGTGATCTCCGCCGGCACTTCGGTGCGTGAATCGCTGACGCACATCGCGGCAGGCGGCGCCCGCGCGGCGGGCGTGGTCATCGCCCTTGACAGGATGGAGCGCGGCACCGGCGCGCTCTCCGCGGTGGAGGAAGTACGAAGCCGGATGGAGCTGCCGGTGGTGAGCATTGCGAACCTGGATGACATCGTCGACTACCTGTCGAACGATCCCGCAATGTCGGCCTCCCTGGCCGCCGTCGAGAAATACCGTGCCCTGTACGGGAGCAAATAGATGCCTCGCATGTTCAATCCACTGTCGACCCTTGCCTGCAGCCTGATGCTGGGATGCTCGATCTCCGGACTCGTCGCGGCCGCCACGCCACCTGGCAGCAAGTCGAGCGGCATCATCTGCTGGAGCGACAGCAATGGCCGCCAGGTGGGCTGCGGCTACACCGTGCCACCAGAGTTCGCGAACAACCCGACACGGGAACTCAACGCTCGCGGCATCACGGTGAAGAAGAGCGACGCGACCCTCGGTGGCGAAGCCCTGCGCCTCAAGCAGGAAGAAGAAACCCGCCGACGTACCGAGGAACAGGTGCGTGTTGCGCAGCGTAAGCGCGACGAGGCCCTGCTGAGTTCCTACACCAGCGAGCGCGAGATCGATGCCCGCCGCGACCGCGACCTCGGCCAGCTCGACCTCACCATCCTCGGCCTCGAGACCTATCTGAAGCAGATGCGCTCGAGCGAAGCCGATGTCCGGCGCCGCCTCGAAACGGCCCAGAAGTCCGGCAAGCCGGTGCCTCAGCAGCTCACCGACGACGCCATCCGCATCTCCAGCGAAGCCGCAGACACCGAACGCCAGATTTCCCAGCGCCGCAGCGAACAGGAATCCCTGCGAGCCAAGTACAACGAGCTGCGGTTGCGCTATCTCGAACTGACCCGGCGCGAGGCACCGCCGAAATGATCGGCGGTGCCAGCCGGCGGCAGGTCACCCGACGATGGCACGCCCCTTGACCAGCCGATCCGCGAGCCAGTCGGCCACGAACGTGGCGCCAAGGATGCGATTGTCGCCCTGGCAGTGCTCGCTGCCGCCTTCATCGGCATCGAACACATGCAGCGTCTTGTCCTGCGCGCCGACTGCGGCGAACAGCCTGCGCGCATAGTCGACCGGCACGATGGTGTCGTTCCCGCCGTGCACGCACAGGAACGGGCACGAGATGCGTTCGGCGACCCCGGCCAACCGGAACTGCTCGAGCTTCTTCATGGCCGCATCCATGTCGGGCACGCCGAGTACCCACAGCAGGTGGAAGTACGGCGCCGACACGCGCGTGCCACCGCTCTCGATCTCGCGGCGGCGCCGGATCCACGACTCGTGGTAATCGAAATGACCGCCCCAGGCCACGCATGCCGCGAACCGTGGGTCCATTGCGGCTGCGCGCGGTGCGTAATAGCCGCCCATGCTGATGCCCATGATCGCGATCCGCGCGGGATCGACATCCGGGCGCTGGGCGACGTAGTCGAACGCAGCCCCGGCCGGCACTTCTGAATCGTAGCGGCCAGTGATGCCCTGCAGCCGGAGTGCCTCCCCCTGGCCCGGACCGTCGATCGCCAGCGTGTTGATGCCGCGTTCGGCGAGCGCGACCCCGCCATAGAGGATGCCGACTTCCTTCGTGCCGTCGAGGCCGTTGAAGAACACCACTGTCGGCGCCGGCTTGCCGCCAGTACCCTCGGCCGGCATGAACCAGGCCGGCAGTGTCGTACCCTCGTAAGGAACGCTGACCCGCTCGGCACGCGGATGGCGCCGCTTCATGCCCTCGGCGAAGTTCGACAGGCAGCTTCCGTAGACCTGCAGCTTGCGCTCGCCCATGTGCAGGTAGCGCTCGCCGTATCCGAAATAGGTGGCCGCATGCAGGAAGTACGTGCCCGCGGTCAGCGAGTGGCCCAGTGCCGCCTGTGCCCGCGCCCGCGCTTCCATCTTCGCGCCCATCGCGGCCCACTCCTCGCACCAGGCCTCGTTGTCGCCGATGCGCTCGCGCAACCGCTGGCCGACCTGGTCGATCTCGCCCATCGCGGCCGCGCCGAACGGAATCATCTCGATCGCTGACATCATGCCCTGCGACCACATGAACTGCGTGGGGAAATACTGGAACCAGTGCGACATCGGGACTCCTGTCCGGAAAGGGTGGATGGGGATGCCCGGCAGCGCTCAGCTACCGTCGCTCTTGATGCCTGCGTCCCGTATGAGCTTGCCGTAGAAGTCGTAGTCTTCGCGCATGCGACGCGCCAGGCGTGCCGGGTCTGCGCTGGTGATGCCCATGCCCTGCTGCACCCAGATGTCCCGCACCTCGGGCAGCCCGAGGATTCGCACCACTTCCGTATTCAGGCGACCGACGACCGCACGCGGCGTACCGCCGGGCGCGAAGATGCCGTGCCACCCGCTTGCCTCATAGCCCGGTACGCCACCCTCGGCCATTGTCGGCACGTCGGGCAGCAGCGCGTCGCGCTGGGCGGCGGTGACGGCGATCACCCGCAGCTTGCCGGCGCGGATCTGCGGATGGATCACGGCGAGGCTGTAGAACATGAAATCGATCCGCCCCGCCATGAGGTCGGTGACACCGGGCGGCCCGCCCTTGTACGGCACATGCAGCAACTTCACCTTGCCCAGCCGCTGGAACAGTTCGCCGGCCAGGTGGAAGCCGCTGCCGGTACCGGACGAACCGTAGGTCAGACCATCGGGCCGGCTGTTGGCGAGGGCCATCAGTTCACGCAGGTTCTTCGCGGGTACCGCAGGGTTGACCACAAGCACGTAACCGAACGCGCTCAACTGCGCCACCGCAACGAAGTCGCGCAGCGCGTCGTAGGGCAGCCTGGCCGCGAGGTGCGGCGTACTGGTCAGCGACGAACTGGGCGCCGCCAGCAGGGTGTAGCCGTCCGGCTGCGCGCGGGCCACCAGCTCATTTGCGATGATACCGGTGGCACCGGACCGGTTGTCCACGATCACCGGCTGCCCGAAGGCTTCCGACAGCCGCTGCGCGACGGGGCGTGCGAGGATGTCCACCGTGCTGCCGGGCGGGAATCCCATGATCAGCCGGATCGGACGATCCGGGTAACCGGCGGCAGAACCTGTACCGGCACCGAGCAGCAGGATTGCCACGGCGAACAATCGCTGGCCAGACGGGCGAAGGTGCCTGGGCCAGCCGCTGAAATGTGGAATACGCATCAAGAGCCTCGGGACTGGCGGGTCTGCCAGATGGCCGGACCGTCGCATGAAAACCGATCGTAGCAGACGCTCTGCAGCGTCAGCACGGTCACACGGAAGGCTCCAGCCCGGGCACCACGCGTGCCATGTCGATTACGCCCTGATGGTGCGGGATCATGCCGCGCACGAAGTCGACGTCCGCATCGCCGCTGAACGGAGCGGACATCCAGCGATGGAATGGTTGATCCGCTACTTCTTCGCCACAGGTGGCCGGAATGGATCGAACCGCTCCTGCTCGGGCTTGCCACCAGCCAGGGTCAGCGACACCGCCACCCGCAGCTTCGGGTCGGCCGGCAACTTTCCGGTACCGCGCAGCGCATTCGTGCCGAACGGATCGAGCCGGATTTCGCTGCGCTCCGCACCCAGCAAAAGCGTTGCGCGACCGGTTGCCCCGCGCGTCGCGACCGCCTTGTCGTCATGGTCGTACACGTAGAGCACCAGTTCGTCCGTCCTGGCCACCAGTTCCAGGTGCAGCGTCGCGGTGGCACGCATCTGCCCGCCGTTGGGGCCGCGCCGGCCGGCCAGTTCGGCGTTTGTGTGCGCCAGGGCCGGGCCGGGCAGCAGCACCCCGGCGAGCACGATCAACGTCCTGCGTCTGTCCATCGTTTCCTCCTTGCGCCGATCGGCGCCGTATCCGTCATACGTTCAGAATCGCTCGCCGGGGCGGGATGCGAGCAACCGCTCCAGAGGCCGGCGGCCCCAGCGCAGGAACATCACTGGTGTCACCAGCGTGTCGAGCAGCGTCGAACTGACCAGCCCGCCGAAGATCACCACGGCGACCGGGTGCAGGATTTCCTTGCCCGGCTCGTCGGCACCGACAAGCAGCGGCGACAGTGCAACGGCCGCGGTGAGCGCTGTCATCAGCACAGGCGTCAGACGCTCGAGGCTGCCACGCACCACCAGCGCGCGGCCGAAGGTTTCGCCCTCGTGCAGCGCAAGGTTGATGTAGTGGCTGATTTTCAGGATGCCGTTGCGCGCGGCGATACCGGCCAGCGTGACGAAGCCTACCAGGCTGGCGATCGACAGCTCGCCACCGGCGATCCAGAGTGCGACGATTCCGCCCACCATTGCCATCGGTACGTTGGCCATCACGATGCCGGCGAGCGCCGCCGACCGGTAGCGGCTGTAGAGGACGGCGTACACCAGCAGCAGCGAAACCACGGCCAGCACGGCAATGCGGCGCGACGCCGCCTCCTGTGCCTGGAACTGACCTTCCAGCACTGTGAAGTAGCCCTCGGGCATCGGCACCGCATCCAGCGCGGAACGCACGCGGTCGACGATCGCCGAGGTGTCGCGGCCGCTCGTGTTCGCGAACACGACGATGCGCCGGCGCGCGCTCTCGCGGCCGACCTGGTTCGGGCCGTCGCCATCCTCGATCGTGGCCAGTCGATCCAGCGGCACGGGTCCCGAGGGCGTCTGTACCGGCAGCGCCGCCAGGCCTTCGAAGCTGCGGTCCGCGTCGGGCAGGCGAAGCACGACGTCGAAGCGGCGCACACCGTCGTTCACCTGCGACAGCACCTCTCCATTGGCCATCGCCTGCAGCATTCGCGCCACCGCGGCGGGTGATACACCGTAGGCGGCGGCCCACTGCGGATCGATCCGCACCCGCTGCTGCGGCACACGCACCTGCTTTTCGGTCTGCAGGTCGACCAGCCCCGGCACGGTCGACAGTTGCGCCTGCACCCGGGCCGCGAGCCCGCTGAGCGTGTCGAGGTCATCACCGAAGATCTTCACCGCGACTTCGGCGCGGATGCCCGACAGCAGGTGATCGAGCCGGTGCGAGATGGGTTGCCCGACGTTCGCCGCCGCGGGCAGCAGCGCGAGCCGCGCGCGGATGTCGGCGACCACCTGTACGCGGCTGCGCGAAGAACGCTCGAGTTCGACTTCGAGCTCGGACGAATGCACCCCCTCGGCGTGTTCGTCGAGTTCGGCCCGGCCGGTCCGGCGACCGACCTGCCGCACCTCGGGCACCTGCAGCAGCAGGCGCTCGGCCAGCGCTCCCACGCGGTTCGACTCCGCGAGCGCGGTACCCGGCTCCAGCAGCAGGTTGATGGTCAGGGTACCTTCGTTGAACTGCGGCAGGAAGGAACGTGCAAACCACGGCACGCTCGCGGCCGATACGATCACCAGCACGATGGCCAGCCCGAGCACCGCCAGCGGCCGGTCGAACGACCAGTCGAGCGCCTGCCGATCCCACGCCTTCAGGCGACGCACCAGCGCACTGTCGCCGCGTTCGAGCAGCGCCTGCACGCCTTCGGCCGGACTCGTCCCGGCCGACGCCGAGCCCCGCGCAAGCAGCAGGTAGCAGAGCACGGGCGTCACCGTCACCGCGACCAGCAGGCTAGCCAGGATCGACATCACGTAGGCGACGCCCAGCGGCGTGAACAGGCGACCCTCGATGCCCGACAGCGCGAACAGCGGCAGGAACACCAGCACCACGATCGCGGTCGCGTACACGATGGACGAGCGGATCTCGACCGAGGCGGACGCAACCACCTCCAGCGCGGGCTTCGGGGCTGCGAGTACCCGGTTCTCGCGCAGCCGGCGCAGCACGTTCTCGACATCGACGATTGCGTCGTCGACCAGTTCGCCGATCGCGATCGCGATGCCACCCAGGGTCATCGTGTTGATGGACAACCCTAGCGCATGGAACACGAGGACGGTGACCAGCAGCGACAGCGGGATCGCCAACAGCGAGATCAGCGTGGTGCGCACGTTCAGCAGGAACGCGAACAGCACCACCAGGACGGCGATCGCGGACTCGACAAGCACACGCTCGACATTGCCGATCGCCCGGTCGATGAAGTCAGCCTGCCTGAACAGTACGCTCTTTACCTGCACGCCGGCAGGCATCGATCGCCCCAGTTCCGCCAGCGCCCGTTCCACGTCGCCGGTGAGTCGCACGGTATCGACCTGGGGCTGCTTCTCGACGGACAGGATCACCGCGGGCTCACCGCCGTAGCCCGCATCGCCACGCTTCGGCCGCGCCGCGAAGGCGACCTCAGCCACCTGCCGCAGCAGCACTGGAGTGCCGTTACGTACCTTCACTGGCAGCAGCGCGAGGTCCTCGATCGACGTGGTGCGGGTGACATTGCGCAGCATCACCTCTCGCGTACCCCGGTCGACGAAGCCACCGCTGGTATTCGCGGCGAACCCGCGCGCGGCCTCCTCGATGTCCGACAGCGTCACGCCCAGGTCGCGCATCCGTCGCGCATCAGGGACGATGCGGTACTGGCGCACCTCGCCGCCGATGGCGATCACCTGCGCCACGCCCGGGATGGTCAGCAGCCGGGGCCGTACCACCCAGTCTGCGGCCTCGCGCACCTGCATGGCATCGGCCCTGCCGGGCTCTCCCTGGAGCGCGACCAGCATCACCTGCCCCATGATCGACGCCACCGGCCCGAGCGTGGGGACGACCCGCGGCGGCAGCTGGCCCGACACCGTACCGAGGCGCTCGGCGACCAGTTGCCGGTTGCGATAGACGTCGGTGCCCCAGTCGAATTCGACGTACACGATCGACAGCCCCGCGCTCGACACGGAGCGCACGCGCAGCACCCCGGGCAAACCGCCGAACGCCGTCTCCAGCGGGAAGCTGACCCGCTGCTCGACCTCCTCAGGTGCCATGCCTTCGGCTTCGGTCATAAGCGTCACCGTCGGCCGGTTCAGGTCGGGGAACACATCGACCGGCAGCCCCCGCAGCGCATGCAGGCCGGCGACGGTCAGCGTCAGCGCGAACGCCAGCACGAACAGGCGCTGGCGCAGGCTGGCCTGGATCAGAGTATCGAACATGGAGCCGGTGTCAGCGCCCGATCAGCGGATCTGCGCGAGCAGTCCGGCCGAAGCGGTGACCACGCGCTGGCCGGGCTCGAGGCCGGATGTAACCACGACCCGACTGGCGTCGAGCGCGACCGCGACCACCCGCGCCGGCACGAAGCGTTCGGCGGAGACCTGGACCCAGACGATGGTGTCACCGCCGGCTGCGCGCACGATACCGGGTACGGGCAGGACGATGCCGGTACGTAGCGCACGGGTCGACGCGATCACGCGCAGGCGCTCGCCGACGACCAGCGGCGGCCCTCCCGCACCCACCCGGAAGAGCATCGGCAGGACCTGCTCGCGCAGTTGCCCGGCGGCGCCGACCCACTCGAGCGGAATCGGCCGTCCATCCGCCGCCAGTGCACTGCCCCCGGTGACACCAGTCGCCAGTGCCACGTCGTAACCAAGCGCCTCGACCATCAACCGCGAAGGATCGACGATGCGGAATAGCAGGTCGCGCGCATCGACCACCTGTCCGGCCGCTGCATTCGCAGTCGCGACGACGCCTGACACCGGCGCGAGCAGCGGCACGCGCGTGGAGAGCCCGGCTGCCATCGCGCTGCGCCGCTGCACCAGCGAGAGTGCCTCGGTACGCGCTGCATCGATCTCGCGCTGGGGAATGCTGCCCACCAGCTGCGCATAGCGTTCGCTGCGCGCACGGGCGATCTCGAGCTGTGCATCGAGGGCGGCGAGGTCGGCCTGCCGGGCCGAGCGTTCGACCGCACCCACTGTCGGCACCACCCAGGCCAGCACGGCGCCGCGTGCGACACGTCGTCCCGTGTACGGAAGGCCATCGGGACCAGCCTCGATTCGACCTGCCACCGGCGCCTGCACCAGCCCACTGGCGAGCGGATCGGCCACCACCGTACCTGCCAGTTCAAAAGACACTGGCACCGTCGACGAAGCGCCGACCTGCGTACGCAGCCCGAGCAGCCGCTGCGCCGGCATCGGCACGAACACGCTGCCATCCGGCAGCCGGGACGGCTGCCGGGGACTGCCCGGGACCGATGGCAGCGCGACCTCGTGGGCATGCGCGGGCCGTCCGGGCACGGCAATCGAGGATGCAGCAAGCAGCAGCACGGCGATCGCCCCGGCACGACGGCGCCGCCGCGCCGACACGGCGATCCCGGCAGACGCCAGTAGCAGTAGCACCGCCGCGCCGGACAGGGCGACGATCCGGTAGCGGCCGTCGGCGCCGGCCGCTGCATCCGGTACTGCGCCGGGCAGCTCCAGCGTGGCCGTGAGCAGATCCGAGAGTTCGGGAGCCACGATCGTGAACAACAGCGGATGCGCTCCCGGCATCGCCAGCCAGGGCAGGTCGAAGCGGTAGATGCCGTCGCCGAGTGCCTGCGCGTCGAACGACTGTCCGCCGCGCTCGACGCTGAGCCGCGCGCCGTCGAGTGGCGCGTTGGTGGCGAAATGGTCGAGGTATACGGTGAGTTGCAGGCCCTCGACGATGCCGAGCAGTTCGACCTCGGACGATGCGGCCTCGACCCTGGGTTCGAGCACCGCCCCGGCCGCGGCTGCAGCCACCGGTGCCGCATCGGAATGCGCCCGGGTCGGGGCGGCCTGCGCGGCACAGAGCACCAGGGCAACGAACACGCTGGCGATAGAGGTGTTCACGGCAGTATCCCCGCCGCCTGGTTCACTCGGGCGACCGCCCGGTCGCGCGCCGCGCGCTGGCGCTCGAGGCCGGCCTGCGCCTCGTCGGCCAGCACGGAGGCGCGAAGCATCGCCACCAGGGAGTGCTCGCCGAGTTCGAAGGCTCGACGCACCAGTGCCAGGTGCTCGGCTGCGTCCTGCAGCTGCACGCGTGCGTTCGCTTCCTGGGCGCGCGCCGCGTCGAGCTCCGCCGCCGCACGCGCGCGCTCCGACTCAATGCGCCGCTGCAGTTGCAGCAACCCGGACTCGGCTCGGACCAGTTCGGTGTTCGCCAGTGCGATGCGCGGGTGGTTTCGGGCGTCGGTGGCGAAGGGGATACGCAGGGCTACCCGGATCGAATTGCGATAGTCGGCACCGGCGACGTCGCGGTCGCTGCGGTGCTGCAGGCCGAGTTCCGGCGGGTCGCGAGTCGCCTCCAGCGCAAGCTTCAGCCGTGACCTGGCGAGTTCGACCTGCCCATGGGCAGCGGCCACGGATGGATGGACACCTGCGTCGGCTGGCACCGGTCCCTCCACCCAGGACGCCGGCAGCGCAGTGCTGCCGACAAGCGCGCGCCACGCATGCATCGACTGGCCGGCCCGCATGACCGCCTCGATCAGCGCACCACGGGCGACGGTTGCTTCCGCCCGCGCGAGCAGCAGGTCGGCGCGTGCCAGCACACCCGCCGCCACCCGCCGCTCGACGTCGGCCACCAGTTGTTCCACCGTAGCCGCGCGCCGACGCGCCGCGGCCTCCTCGATGCGGTCGAATGCGATCTGCCAGAGTGCTTCGCGCACACGGCCGGCCACCTGCAGGCGGGCATCGGCGAGCGCGGCTGTGCGCTCGTTCCCGTCGTCCCCGGCGATCCGCTGGCGCAGTGCCCGCTGGCCGGGCAGCCACATCGGCAGCCCGATCTCGAACTCGACCTCGTTGCGCCCCAGGTCCCTGTCCGGGCGGTCGCGGCGCAGGCTGGTACCGACGGTCGGCGGCACCGGAAAAGCGCCCGCCGCGGCCAGGCGGCCGGCATCGACCTCGCCCGCACGTGCCTCGAGGGTGCGCAGGACTGGATCCAGCGCAGCCGCACGGTCCACGGCGGCGTGCAGCGTGTCGCCCCATGCAGCGCCTGCGCCCAGAACGAGCGCCACCGCGAGCATCAGTCCCGAACACAGCCCGGCCGATGCGCTGCGCGGGATCTTTACGGAGGGCGCATGTTGTCGAGTGGCCATTGTTAAAGAATGCGGCGCAGTGCCCCACCGGACGATGACCGCGCAATTACAAAAGCGTAATCTGTGTCGGTGGCAGGCCGGATCGGCGGTACTGCGGCAGAATCGACGGCCACACAGGGGTACAGCGTGACGGGCATCCGGAAGTGAAGATCCTGATCGTCGAGGACGAGCCGGGAACGGCCGACTACCTCAGGCAGGGGCTGCGCGAGGCCGGCTTCGCGGCCGAGGTCGCACGCGACGGCGCCGACGGCCTGCACCTGCTGCTGGCCGAGCCCTTCGACCTGGCGATCGTGGACGTGATGCTGCCCCGGCTCGATGGCTGGACGCTGGTGAAGACGCTGCGCGGCGCGGGCCAGCAGTTGCCGGTGCTGTTCCTGACTGCACGCGACGACGTCGAGGACCGTGTACGCGGACTGGAGATCGGTGGCGACGACTACCTCGTGAAACCCTTCGCGTTCACCGAACTGCTGGCACGCGTGCGGACCCTGCTGCGCCGGCGCATGCCACTGGTCGACTCCACCAGCCTGCGCGTCGCGGACCTGGAACTCGACCTGATCCGGCGCCGCGCGGTGCGTGCAGGGCAGCGGATAGAACTCACCGGGAAGGAGTTCGCACTGCTCGAACTGCTGATGCGCCGGCGCGGCGAGGTGCTGCCCCGTTCGCTGATCGCCTCGCAGGTCTGGGACATGAATTTCGACAGCGACACCAACGTGGTCGAGGTCGCGATCCGCCGCCTGCGTGCGAAGATCGACGACGCGTTCGATGTGAAGCTGATCCGCACGCTGCGCGGGATGGGCTATGTGCTGGAGGACGGATCCTGAGCCACGCACCGGCATCGGTGTCGCTGACGCTGCGCATCACGCTGCTGTTCGTGGCCGCGTCGACTGGGGTATTGCTCGCACTGGGGCAACTGATCGGTACGTCGGTCGAGCGTCATTTCGTCGACCTCGACCGCGACCTCGCCGAAGGAAAGTTCACCACGAGCGCCTCGCTGCTCGCCTCGCTACAGAGCCCCTCGGACCTCGACCGGCTCGATGCACTGTTCGGTTCGATGCTGGTCGGCCACGACAGCCTGGCCGTGAAGATCGAGGACCGCGACGGCCGCATCTGGTTCAGCTCCGACGCTGCGCGGACGGCACCCACGTCCGCCCCGGACGGCGCGCCGCCACAGGCACCGGCAGCGCGCGCCCATGGCGGCGCAAGCAACCCTGGCGATGCGACCGCGCTGCCGGTGCACTGGACCCACGAGGGACGCGCATTCCGGGGCCTGTCGCGCGAACTGGCCAGCGGTCTGCCGGACCGGCGCATGTTCCGCGTGACCATTGGGGTCGACACTGAGCACCACGACCACTACATGCAGTCGTTCCGGCACACGCTCTGGACCTTCGTAGCGATCGCGGTACTCGCGACCGGCCTGCTCGGCTGGATGGCGGCACGCAGCGGGCTCGCCCCGCTGCGGCGGCTCGGTCTCGAAGCAGGGGCGGTAAACGCATCCCGCCTCGATCGCCGGCTGACCTCCGGCGATCTTCCGGCCGAGGTCGCCGAACTCGCCCGTGCGTTGAATGACATGCTGGCGCGGCTGGAGGATTCGTTCCGCCGGCTGAACGAACTGTCCAGCGACCTAGCGCATGAACTGCGCACCCCGCTCAGCAACCTGATGACCCAGACGCAGGTCGGCCTGTCGCGCGCGCGTAGCGCGGACGACTATCGCGAGGTGCTGGCGCGTAACTCCGAGGAGCTCGAACGGCTCGCGCGGATGGTGTCCGACATGCTGTTCCTGGCAAAGTCGGAACATGCGCTAGCGCACCCAGCGCGCGAAGATATCGACCTGCAGGACCTGGCGCGGCAAGTACTCTCCTTCTACGAAGCGCTCGCCTCGGAGCGGCAGCTCAGCCTCGAGGTGCGCGGTCATGCGATCGCTGCCGGCGACCGTGCGCTGCTGCTGCGCGCGCTCGCGAACCTGGTCTCCAATGCCATCAGGCATGCGGCCCCTGGTACCACCGTACAGATCGTAATCGAGTCGATTGCGCCGGGTGGCATCACCCCGGGCGCATGCCGCCGGGTGTCGGTGTGCAACCTCGGCGACACGGTGCCGGCCGAAGTACTCGAGCGGATGTTCGACCGCTTCTATCGCGGGGACAGTTCCAGGCAGCACGACACGGACGGCGCGGGACTCGGCCTCGCGATCGTACGCTCGATCGCTGCCGCGCATGGCGGCAGCACGGGGGCGTCGTCCGCCAATGGCCTGACCTGCGTGTTCGTCGACCTGCCAGACGGGCCGCGCAGGATCCCTCCGGGCTAGCTCTCCAGCTTTTCGCGCAGTATGTCGTTGACCTGCTGCGGATTCGCCTTGCCGCGGCTCTGCTTCATCACCTGCCCCACGAGCGCGTTGAATGCCTTCTCCTTGCCGGCCCGGAACTCCTCGACCGACTTCGGATTGGCTGCAAGCACCGCTTCGACGATCGCCACCAGCGCCCCGGCATCGGAGATCTGGCGCAGCCCTCGGCTGTCGATCACCGCGTCGGCGGAATCGGCTTCGCCCGACCACAGAACTGCGAACACCTCCTTCGCGGTCTTCTGGTTGATCGTGCCGTCGACGACTCGCGCCAGCAGTCCGGCCAGCCCGGCGGCGGTCACCGGACACCCGGCCATCGATTCGCCCGCGGCATTGATGGCCGCAGCGACATCGCCATTGATCCAGTTCGCGGCGAGCTTGGCCTGCCCGACAGGCAGCGCACCGATCACATCCTCGAAATAGCGGGCCGTGGCAGCGTCGGCCGTCAGCAGCCCCGCGTCGTAGTCGGACAGGCCGAGCGCGGCGACGAAGCGGGCCCGCTTCGCAGCCGGCAGTTCGGGCAGTTCCGCCCGCACCCGTTCGATCCACGCCTCATCGATCTCGAGCGGCAGCAGGTCGGGATCCGGGAAGTAGCGATAGTCCATCGCATCTTCCTTGCTGCGCATCGATCGCGTCTCGTCGCGGTCGGGATCGTACAGGCGGGTTTCCTGCACCACGCGGTCGCCCGCGTCGATCAGGTCGATCTGGCGCCTCGCCTCGTGCACGATCGCCTGGTGCATGAAACGGAAGCTGTTCAGATTCTTGATCTCGCAGCGCGTGCCGAGCGCGGCACCGGGACGGCGGACGGAGACGTTCGCATCGCAGCGGAACGAACCTTCCTGCATGTTGCCGTCGCAGATGCCGAGCCAGGTGACCAGCGAATGCAGCGCCCTTGCATAGGCGACCGCCTCGTTCGCCGCCCGTTCGATGTCGTCGACCTGTATGTCAGGCTCGGTGACGATCTCGAGCAGCGGCGTACCAGCCCGGTTGAGGTCGATGCCGCTCATGCCGGAATAGTCTTCATGCAGCGACTTTCCAGCGTCTTCTTCGAGGTGGGCGCGAGTCAGCCGGACAGTCTTCGCATAAGGCTCGAAGCCCCTGCCCTCGACGATGCATGCGAGCGAACCGCCCTGCACCACCGGGATCTCGTACTGGCTGATCTGGTAGCCCTTCGGCAGGTCGGGATAGAAGTAGTTCTTGCGCGCGAACACGCTGCGCGGGGCGATGGTGGCGCCGACCGCGAGCCCGAATCGGATTGCCCGCTCGACCGCACCGCGGTTGAGCACCGGCAGCACACCGGGCAGCGCGAGGTCGATGACGCTCGCCTGCGTGTTCGGCTCGGCGCCGAACGCAGTCGAAGCGCCGGAGAAGATCTTGCTGGCAGTCGACAGCTGGGCGTGCGTCTCGAGCCCGATCACGACCTGCCAGCCGCTGTAGTCCGATTGCGAGGTACGTGCCATGGCGTCGGTGGATCCCGGATCGGCTCAGCCAGCGAAGGCCGCCGGCACCCTGCGGTGCCAGTCGGTCGCGAGCTGGTACTGGTGTGCGGCACCCAGCAGCCGCGCCTCGTCGAAGTAGTTCGACATCAGCTGCAGCCCGACCGGACGGCTCGCGTTCGCCCCGTCGCCGAACCCGCACGGAATGCTCATGCTCGGCACGCCCGCGAGGCTGCCCGGGATCGTGTAGAGGTCGGACATGTACATCGAGACCGGATCGGCCGCCTTCTCGCCGAACCCGAACGCGACGCTGGTGGTGACCGGGCCGGCGATCACGTCGCACCTGGTAAACGCCTGCTGGAACTCGTCGGCGATCAGCCGGCGCACCTGCTGCGCCTTGATGTAGTAGGCATCGTAGTAGCCGTGCGAGAGCACGTAGGTGCCGATCAGGATGCGCCGCTTGGGTTCCGGACCGAAACCTTCCGCGCGCGACCGCTTGATCATGTCGGCGAGGTCGCCGTACTCCCCGGCGCGATGACCGTAGCGCACGCCGTCGAAGCGCGACAGGTTCGAACTGCATTCGGCCGGCGCGACGACGTAGTAGACCGGGATGCCGAGTTCGGCGTTGGGCAGCGAAATATCGACCAGGGTCGCACCCATCGAACGGTAGGTCTCGAGTGCGCCGCGTACCGCGCGTTCCACATCGGGCTGCAGCCCGGCGGCGAAGAATTCCTTCGGCACGCCGATCCGCAGGCCGGCGACCGGTCGCGCCAGGTCACGCGTGAAGTCTTCCTCGGGGCGATCGACGCTGGTCGAATCGTTCGGGTCGAAGCCGCACATCGCCGACAGCACCCAGGCGGCGTCCTCGGCCGAGACGGTCATCAGGCCCGCGGTGTCGAGGCTGGAGGCGAACGCGATCATGCCCCAGCGCGACGGCCGGCCGTAGGTCGGCTTGGTGCCGGTGATGCCGCAGAACGCCGCCGGCTCGCGGATGGAGCCGCCGGTATCGGTTGCGGTCGCCACCGGTGCGATGCGTGCGGCTACCGCCGCGGACGAACCACCGGAGGACCCGCCGGGTACCGCCGAGGTGTCCCAGGGGTTCAGCACCGCGCCGTAGGCGCTGTTCTCGTTGGATGAACCCATCGCGAACTCGTCGCAGTTGACCTTGCCCAGCGTGACCATCCCGGCCTGCGCGAGGCGCTCGACCACGGTGGCGTCGAACGGGCTCATGTAGCCCTCGAGCATCCGGCTGGCGGCGGTCGAGGCGAAATCTCGGGTGACGAAGATGTCCTTGTGCGCGACCGGGATGCCGAGCAAAGGACCGGACTCCCCCCGGGACCGTCGGGCATCCGCCGCCTGCGCCTGGGCCAGCGTCGCTTCCGGGCGGATATCGAGGAACGCATTGAGGCCCCGGTGGCGCTCGATTCGGTCGAGGAAATGGCGCGCGAGCTCTACCGCGGAGACTTCCCGCGCGGCCAGCCGTTTCGCCAGCCCGGCGAGCGGCATCTGGTGCAGGACGTCGCTCATCGCTTCACTCCAGCACGCGCGGCACGAGGAAAAGACCATCCTGGCGCGCCGGCGCATTGGCCAGGTTACGCTCGCGGTCCGGGATGTCGGTGACGACGTCGGCACGCAATCGCTGCGCCCCGCCAAGCGGGTGCGACATGGGAACCACACCCTCGGTGTCGACCGCACGCATGCGCTCGATCATGCCGAAGATATCGTTCAGTTGCCCGAGCGTGCGCTCGGCCTCCTCTTCGGTGATCGCGAGGCGCGCGAGGTGCGCGATGCGCTGGACGTCTTCCGGGCGAAGAGACATGTGTGGACGTACGGGCGTGCGGACGTGAAAGAGGAGGGGGAAGGCGGAAAACGGCAGCGAAGGGCGTCCGGCGGGTCGCGTGGGAGCGGGCTTGCCGATGGCGATCCGGAGTATCATAACGTAGTTGATCATCAGCCCTCCCGGCCCCCACCGACCGTCAACCCGGACCGCGCCCGCCTCCATGCGCGCCGTCTGGCGCGCATCAATCGAATTCATCCCCATAAATGTTCGGATTCCTCAGCGGCTACTTCTCGACTGATCTCGCGATCGATCTCGGCACGGCGAACACCCTGATCTGGGTGCGGGGCAAAGGCATCGTCCTCAACGAACCGTCGGTCGTCGCGATCCGCCAGGAAGGTGGCCCGAACGGCAAGAAGGTGATCCAGCAGGTCGGCCTGGCGGCCAAGCAGATGCTGGGCCGCACGCCCGGCAACATCACCGCCATCCGCCCGATGAAGGACGGCGTGATCGCCGACTTCACGATCACCGAGCAGATGCTCAAGCACTTCATCCGCAAGGTGCACGATTCGCGCATCTTCAGCCCGAGCCCGCGCATCGTCATCTGCGTGCCCTGCGGTTCCACCCAGGTCGAACGCCGCGCAATCCGCGAGTCGGCGTATGGTGCGGGCGCGCGCAAGGTCGAGCTGATCGAGGAACCGATGGCCGCCGCGCTCGGTGCAGGCCTTCCGGTCGAGGAGGCCACCGGCTCGATGGTTGTCGATATCGGTGGCGGTACGACCGAGGTCGGCGTGATCTCGCTCGGCGGCATCGTCTACGCCAACTCGGTGCGCGTCGGCGGCGACAAGTTCGACGAGGCGATCATCAACTACATCCGCCGCAACTACGGGATGCTGATCGGCGAGACGACCTCCGAAGAGATCAAGAAGGAAATCGGCTCGGCCTTCCCCGGCAGCGAGGTACGCGAGAAGGAAGTGAAGGGCCGTAACCTGGCCGAAGGCATCCCGCGCAGCTTCACGATCTCCAGCAACGAGATCCTGGAGGCACTCACCGAGCCACTGAACCAGATCGTGGGTGCGGTGAAGAGCGCTCTCGAACAAACGCCACCGGAACTGGGCGCAGACATCGCCGAGAAGGGCATGGTACTCACCGGTGGCGGCGCGCTTCTGCGCGACATCGACCGGCTGCTGATGGAAGAGACCGGGCTGCCGGTGATCTGCGCGGAAGACCCGCTCACCTGCGTGGTCCGCGGCTCTGGGCTGGCGCTGGAGCAGATGGACCGGGTATCGTCGATCTTTACCAGTGACTGAGACCGGCACCCTACCCCACCGCCCCTTCTGCCCGGCAACGGCCGGCAACCTGTCACCACCGCCGGCAACGGCCGGCGACCTGGCACCGCCGGCAACGGCCGGCGACCTTCCACCACAGCCGGCGCGCTGAATGGAACACGCGCAGCAACCCTTCTTCAACCGCGGCCCGACGCCGTTCGCACGATTCCTGCTGTTCTCGCTGGTCGCTCTGATGCTGATCGTCGCAGACAGCCGGTTCAGGTACCTGACCCATGTGCAGCAGGTGGTAGCGGTCGTGCTCTATCCGCTGCAGCGGGTGGCCCTTGCCCCGGCCGCACTGCTCGACCGCATGTCCGGATTCTTCGCCACACAGGCGCAACTGACCGGCCGGAACAATACGCTCGAACAGCAGAACCTGATCAATGCGGCGGCACTGCTCAGGCTGGAGGCACTGGAACTCGAAAACGCCCGGCTGCGCGGCCTCCTGGATACCCGCGCCAGCCATTCGCAGGCGGCGGTCCATGCGGAGATACTTTATTCGCATCGAGATCCGTTTACCCGGCGCGTGATCATCAGCAAGGGAATGTCCGACAACATCGGACAGGGCCAACCGGTGGTCGATGCGGCCGGTCTGGTCGGGCAGGTCACCCGCGTATACCCGTGGGCGAGCCAGGTCACCCTCATCACCGACAAGGACATGACCGTCCCGGTACAGGTGATGCGCAGCGGCGTACGCGGCGTGCTTTTCGGCGTCGGCTCAGATGGCACGCTTGAACTGCGCTTCATGCCGTTCTCCGCCGATATCCAGACCGGCGACAAGCTGGTCACCTCCGGCATCGACGGCACCTATCCGGCCGGGCTGCCGGTGGCGACGGTGCAGGAGGTCGAACGGAACGCAGCGTTCATGTTCGCACGTATCAGCGCCCAGCCGGCGGCCGGGGTGAACCGCTACCGGCAGGTACTGGTCCTTACCGCCAGCGCTCCGCACCCGGAGAACCCGGGATTCGAAGAGCCGGCTCCGCAGCGCAAGCGCGGCCGCAAGGGAGGCTGACCGATGGCCATCGATCGCCCAGGAGCCAAGCGATGGGCATGAGCATCGGTCCGAGGCAGGAACTGCTGCTGCCGGTACGGCCCGGCTTCCTCTGGTTCACGCTGCTGGTGGCCCTGATCGCCAATCTGCTGCCCTGGGACGGCGTGTGGACCTGGCTCAAGCCGGACTTCGTCGCGCTGGCGCTGCTGTTCTGGATCGTGCGCGAGCCGCGGCTGATCGGCTTCGGCGTCGCCTTCGCGCTCGGGCTGGCGATGGACGTCGCGCAGGCCAGCCTGTTCGGACAGCATGCGCTCGCCTACACGGTGGTCGCGCTCGGCGCGACGCTGCTGCGTCGGCGGCTGCGCATGTTCAGCACCGACAAGCACATCCTGCAGATCCTGCCCATCCTGCTCACCGCACAGGCAGTGATCCTCCTGGTGCGGCTTGCGGGTGGCGCCGCCTTCCCCGGCTGGACATGGTTCGTGTCGCCGTTCACCGGGGCTCTGCTCTGGCCGCTGGTCTGGATCGTCCTGCTTGCACCGCAACGCCCGCGTATCGATCCGGAACACCCGATCTGATCGCCCCGATGCCGCAATTCGTCGAACTGAAGAACCTGGAAGGTGAGCGCTCGGAGTTCAGGCGCCGCACCGCAATCGCCGGGATCTTCGTGCTGGTGCTGTTCGGACTGCTGCTCGCGCGCTTCGTCTTTCTGCAGGTGATGAAGCACGAGTACTACTACACACAGGCCGAGGCGAACCGGATCTCGCTCGTACCGATCGTGCCCAACCGGGGGCTGATCCTCGACCGGCACGGTACGGTGCTGGCCCACAACTTCACCGCGTACACGCTCGAGATCAACCCGACGGTGGTCCGCGACCTCGACGCGACGATCGAATCGCTGTCCCAGCTGATCGAGATCGCGCCGAAGGACAGGCGCCGCTTCAAGCGGCTGCTCGATGAATCGCGCAAGCTGGGGGCCATTCCGATCCGAACCCGACTGTCGGAAGACGAGATCGCCCGCTTTGCCGCCAACCGCTACCGCTTTCCCGGAGTGGAGATCAATGCCCGGCTGTTCCGCCGCTACCCGAACGGCACGCTCGCGTCGCACGTGGTCGGCTACATCGGACGGATCAACCAGAAGGACATGGAGACCCTGGAAGCCGACGGTCGCCTGTCGAATTACCGCGGCTCGGAGCACATCGGCAAGACCGGGCTGGAGCAGATGTACGAGCGCGAACTGCACGGCACGACCGGCATGGAACAGGTCGAGGTCGATTCGGGCGGGCGCGCGGTCCGCACGCTGTCGCGCACGCCACCGGTGTCCGGCAACAACCTGCAGCTGCACCTCGACCTCCGCCTCCAGGAGGCCGCCGAGACAGCCTTCGGCGGCAGGCGCGGCGCACTGGTGGCGATCGATCCATCCACAGGGGGCGTACTCGCCTTCGTCAGCAAGCCGGGCTTCGATCCAAACCTGTTCATCGACGGCATCGACCCGCCGACCTGGAACGAGCTGAACACCCATCCAGACCGTCCGATGGTCAACAGGGCACTGAGCGGGCAGTACCCGCCGGGGTCGACCTACAAGCCGTTCATGGCACTGGCCGCGCTGGAACTGGGCAAGCGTACCCCCCAGTACGCGATCAACGACCCGGGCTTCTTCACGCTGCCGGGCAATTCGCACCAGTACCGCGACTGGAAACCTGGTGGTCACGGCTCGGTGAACCTTCACCAGTCGATCGTCATTTCCTGCGACACCTACTACTACCAGCTCGCATTCGACCTGGGCATCGACACGATCAGCAACTTCATGCGCCAGTTCGGCTTCGGCGCCCGCACCGGCCTGGACCTCGAGGGCGAGGCGATCGGCATCAACCCGTCGCAGGAATGGAAGCAGCGCCGGTTCCGGCAGAAGTGGTACGTCGGCGACACCATCTCCATCGGCATCGGCCAGGGCTACAACGTGATGACCCTGATGCAGATGGCCAACGCGACCGCGATCATCGCCAACAAGGGCACGGTGTGGCGGCCGCGCCTGGTCAACCTGATTCAGGACGCCACATCTCGCGCGCAGCGCGCGGTACTGGCACAGCCGCTGCGCCGCATAGACTTCAAGCCGGAGAGCTGGGCCCTGGTCCAGGCTGCGATGGTCGGGGTGACCACCCCGGGCGGCACCGGGCATCGTGCCTTCGCCGATGCGAAGTACATCGTCGGCGGAAAGACCGGCACCTCGCAGGTCGTCGCGATCAAACAGGGCCAGAAGTACGATGCGAGCCGACTGGACGAGCGGCACCGCGACCATGCGCTGTTCATCGCCTACGCGCCGGCCGACAACCCGACGATCGCGCTCGCCGTGCTCGTCGAGAACGCCGGCGGCGGCGGCGCCAATGCGGCGCCGCTCGCGCGCACCGTGATCGACTTCTTCCTGTTCGGCAAGCCGGTGACGCCGATCGACGCCCCGGCAATGCCGGGCGCAGCGGCCAGTGGCGCCACCAGCAACGGAGGAGCCAGTGCGGAACGTGATTGAAACCCTCTGGCGCAAGGGCACGGCACACATCGACGTGCCGCTGCTGATTGCGGTGTGCCTGCTGCTCGTGACCGGGATGGTCACGCTCTACAGCGCGTCCAACCAGAGCTTCGACCGGATGGAAACCAAGCTGTTCAACATCGGCGTCGCCTTCGCGGTCATGTGGGTGGTCGCCAACACGCCGATGAGCCAGGTGATACGCCTGGCCATGCCCGCATACCTGGCCGCGCTCGCGCTGCTGGTCGCCGTCGCGCTGGTGGGCGACGTGCGCAACGGCGCGCGCCGCTGGCTCGACCTCGGCGTGCTCAGCCTGCAGCCGTCAGAGCTGATGAAGATCGCGCTGCCGCTGGCGCTGGCTTGGTACTTCGACCGTTACGAGTCGACGCTCAGGCTGCGCAACTTCGTTATCGCAGCCGCGCTGTTCGTGCTCCCCGTGCTGCTGATCCTGCGCCAGCCGGACCTCGGCACGGCGCTGCTGATCGCATCCTCCGGCTGCTTCGTGCTGTTCCTGGCCGGCCTGCCCTGGAAGATCATCTTCGCTCTGGGTGCGGCCGGAGTGGCTGCGCTGCCTCTGGCATGGTCGGTGATGCACGACTACCAGCGTACGCGGGTGATGATCCTGCTCGACCCGAGCCAGGATCCGCTGGGGGCTGGCTATCACACGATCCAGTCGACCATCGCGGTCGGATCGGGCGGGTGGTTCGGAAAGGGCTGGCTCCAGGGCACACAGACCCATCTGGACTTCCTGCCGGAACGGACGACCGACTTCATCTTCGCGGTGTATTCGGAGGAGTTCGGGTTACTCGGCAACGCCATGCTCCTGCTGATGTTCCTGCTGGTGATCGCCCGCGGGCTGGTGATCACGCTCGATGCACCGACGGTGTTCACACGGCTGGTGGCAGGCTCGGTCACTCTGACCTTCGCCACCTATGCATTCGTGAACATGGGGATGGTGTCGGGTATCCTTCCTGTCGTAGGTGTGCCGTTGCCGCTGATCAGCTATGGCGGTACTGCGCTGGTGAGCGCCTTCTTCGGCTTCGGCCTGCTGATGAGCATCTCGACCAACCGGAAACTGATCAAGTCATGAAACGCACACCGATCGCCCCGGCGCTGTCGCCGGCTGCGCCGGGGCGGCACGCCGTTCTGGCGCTGGCGGTCACCGCCGCACTGGCTGCGGCCGGCTGCGCGTCCACCGGACCCGCCCCGGCGGGCGCGAAGAGCGCAGGTACCACCATCGACGATACCGCCGCGCAGCCGGCGCCCGCTGCTGCACGGCCACCGGCAAAGACCACCGCCCGCCGCGGCGGAGCGTTCTACCTCGACGATGGCCCCGGCGACAATCCGCCGCCGAACCTCGACACCATCCCGGATGCAGAGCCGCGCAGCGAGCCACTGCACCGGTTCGCCAACCGGCCGTACGTGGTCTTCGGCCGAGCCTACACGCCGATCACCGAACGGGTACCGTACCGCGCGCGCGGTGTCGCCACCTGGTACGGCAAGCGATACCACGGACAGAAGACTTCGTCGGGCGAGGTGTACGACATGTACGAGATGACTGGCGCCCACCCGACGCTGCCGATCCCGAGCTATGTCCGCGTGACCAACGTCGCCAACGGCAGGCGAGTGGTCGTACGGATCAACGACCGTGGCCCGTTCCTGGGCGAGCGGCTGATCGATCTGTCCTACGCGGCGGCGTTCCGGCTGGGCTATGTCGAAGCCGGTAGCGCGACCGTCGAAGTCGAGAAGCTGATCCCCGGCATCAACTGGCCTGCCGATACCTCGACCCTGGCTTCGCGCGCACCCGCGCCACGGACGGCGGCACCGACGGTCGCGCCGCGTCCGCCATCGCAGCCCCTCGTCGAGGCAGCGCTTCCCGCACCGCCCGCCGTCGCGACGGCGCCAGCCAGCCCGGCCGAACTCCCGGCACGCACGGGCGCACTGCCGCTGGCATCGGAGTCCGGCGGCGTATTCCTGCAACTGGGCGCGTTCGGCGACCGGAACAATGCCGATACCTTCCTCGGGCGCATCCGCCCGGAACTCGGCGAAGCGGCGAAGCTCGCTCACGTCCACCAGTCGCGCGGCCTGCACCGGATACACCTCGGCCCCTACGCCGGCGAGCGCGAGGCACGCACCGCGGCAGAGTCGCTGATGCGCAGGCTCAACATCAAGCCTGTCCTGGCCGTACGCTAGGGCCGGGCAGCGCTCCTGCCCGGAGAGCTGCTAGAGCACGTACCGGGCGAGATCCTCGCTGCCTGCGAGATCCTTCAGGCGGGCGTCGACGTACGGTGCATCGATCACAACGGTATCGCCGGACTGCTTCGGTGCGCTGAACGAGAGCTCTTCGAGCAGTTTCTCCATCACCGTGTAGAGCCGACGTGCGCCGATATTCTCCACCCGCTCGTTCACCTGCCAGGCGATCTCGGCCAGACGGCGGATGCCATCCGGGCGGAACGTCAGGGCCACGCCCTCGGTGCGCATGAGCGCCTCGTACTGGCGGGTGAGACAGGCGTCGGTCGCGGTCAGTATCTGCTCGAAGTCGCCGACGGTCAGCGAATCAAGTTCGACGCGGATCGGGAACCGCCCCTGCATCTCCGGAATCAGGTCGGACGGCCTGGTGAGATGGAACGCACCGCTGGCGATGAACAGGATATGGTCGGTACGGATCATCCCGTATTTGGTCGTCACGGCCGTACCCTCGACCAGCGGCAGCAGGTCGCGCTGCACGCCCTGGCGCGACACGTCCACGCCCGAGCCTTCGCTGCGCGTGGCGATCTTGTCGAACTCGTCGATGAACACGATGCCGTTCTGCTCGACATTCGTCAGCGCACGCTGCTTCAGTTCGTCATCGTTGACCAGCTTCGACGCCTCCTCGTCGGTAAGCAGGCGCATCGCCTCTCGGATGCGCAGCTTGCGGGTCTTGCGGCGTACCCCACCCATGTTGTGGAACATGCCCTGGATCTGCGAGGTGAGTTCCTCCATCCCGGGTGGCGCCATGATCTCCACCTGCGGGTTGACCGCCGCGACGTCGATCTCGATCTCCTTGTCGTCGAGTTCACCCTCGCGCAGCATCTTGCGGAACTTCTGACGGGTGCTCGAGGTGCGGTCGCTGCGATCTGATGCGTCGGCCTGGAAGCCCATGTCCCGTGCCGGTGGCAGCAGCGCATCGAGCACGCGTTCCTCGGCGGCATCCGAGGCACGGTGGCGCATCCGGCGCATCTCGGCCTCGCGCCCCTGCTTGATCGCTGCTTCGGCGAGGTCGCGGATGATCGTGTCGACGTCGCGGCCGACATAGCCGACCTCGGTGAACTTCGTTGCCTCGACCTTGATGAACGGGGCATCTGCCAGCCGTGCAAGCCGGCGTGCGATCTCGGTCTTGCCGACACCGGTCGGGCCGATCATCAGGATGTTCTTCGGCGTGATCTCGTGGCGCAGGGATTCGTCGACCTGCGCCCGCCGCCAGCGGTTGCGCAGCGCGATCGCCACCGCACGCTTGGCCGCCTGCTGCCCGACGATGTGCTTGTCGAGTTCATGGACGATTTCCTGCGGAGTCATTGCGCTCATTGTTTGGTCATGGCCATAGGTCCGGGCCGGGATCAGGCCGCGGGGCCGGGAAGCTCTTCGATCACGTGGTTCTGGTTGGTGTAGATGCAGATCTCGCCCGCGATCGACAGTGAGCGCTTCACCACCTCGACTGGCGCCAGGTCGGTGGACTCCAGCAGCGCGCGCGCTGCGGCCTGCGCATAGGCACCACCGCTGCCGATCGCGACGATGCCATGCTCCGGTTCCAGTACGTCACCGGCACCGGTGATCACCAGCGAATGGTCGCGATCGGCGATGGCGAGCATCGCCTCGAGCCGGCGCAGTACGCGGTCGGTGCGCCAGTCCTTCGCCAGTTCGACCGCCGAGCGCAGCAGGTGGCCCTGGTGCTTTTCGAGCTTGGCTTCGAACCGTTCGAACAGCGTGAACGCATCCGCGGTACCGCCGGCGAAACCAGCGAGGATCTTCTCGTGGTAAAGCCGTCGCACCTTGCGCGCGGTCGATTTGATCACGATGTTGCCGAGCGTGACTTGCCCGTCACCACCGAGCGCGACGATCGGGCCACGGCGGACGGAAAGGATGGTCGTGCCTTCGAACTGCTGCATTGGGCTGGGCCGGACGAGTCTGACCCACGATTATACGCAGCCGGACACCCGCGACCGGCTGTCGGGCACCGTCCGGCGAAGGTACCCGCCCCGGTCAGAACGTCCCGCGCAGGCCCGCCACGATGCCGCGCCGACCGTAAGGTGCGAGATCCTTGATGAACGACACATGGTTGCGAGCTTCCTGGTTGAGCAGGTTCACGCCCCGCACGAACAGGTCGAGCTTCGCCATCGGGACGTTCATCCGGTAGCCGACGCTCGCGTTCACCATCGTGTAGCCGTCGGTCGGCAGTTCGCCTGCGGAGACACGATCCTGCCCGCGCACGCGCATCGCATCCAGGCGGGCGGTCAGAGGACCCTGCTCGAACGAAAGTCCGCCACCGAAACGCATCGGCGAGATGCGCGGCAACGGTTGGCCGGTATCCGTGTTCTCGGCGCGGGTGATGTCGCCCTTGAGGTCGAGCGCGATCCGGTACGGCCGATCGACCAGCAACACGCGCGCAGACGCCTCGGCGCCCTTGAACTCCGCGGGCACGCCGGTGTAGCGCAGCCCGGGCAGGTTGCGCCCGGCATCCGGGTCGACGAAAGTGGCGTCCGACACCAGCGCGATGAAGTTGGAGAACCGGTTGTAGAACACGCCGGCACTGCCGGTCACGCGCCCTTCGCGCTTGCGCAGCGACAGGTCGACCGCATTCGACACCTCGAGCCCGAACGAACGGTTGCCGATCTCGAAAGCATTGGTCGCGATGTGCGGGCCGTTCGCGAACAGTTCCTGGTAGTTGGGCGCACGCTCGGTGCGCGACAGGTTGAGCGCGACCGCGTACGCCCGGTTCAGGCTGTACACGCCGCCGATCGATCCGCTCTGCGCGGTGAAGTTGCGCGTCTCTGCCGGACCGAAGTTCGGGTCGTCCAGTGCGCCGACGCTGTTCCGCTCGAGGCGACCGCCCGCCTGCAGCGTCAGGGCGTCGATCTTCACTTCCTCGAACAGGAACACGCCGTTGGTGCGGTTTGAAGTCCGGGGCAGGAAGGCCTCGTCGCCCACTGCCTCGAACTCGAAACGGGTCGACTGGAAGCCGATGGTGCCGCGGAAAAGACCGATCGGCTTGTGCACGGCTTCGACGCGCATGTCGAAACCCTGGTTGCGGAACACGGTGCCGACAGTGCCAGCATCGATCTCTGCATGGCGGTAGCTGCTGCGGCCAAACTTGAAGCGCACTGCGTCGAATGCCACGATGTCCCGCCGCTCGCCGGCGAGGTCGATCCGGGTCTGGTCGAGCTTGATCGACACCTCCGGTTCCTGCACAGTGCCATAGGTAGAGTTCAGGCTGGATACGCTGCCACCGAAGTAGCCTTGCGACCAGACATAGGACGCCCCCACCGCGCCGCCGTCCGACCGGGTGGAACTGTTCACCAGCGTGCCGCTGGTCTCGACGCCGCTGGGCGGCGGCGTGGTCGCACGCGATCGCGCGGAACGCGCGAAGCCGGGGATGCGCAGGTCATCGGTATCGCGCCGGAAAGCATCGAAGTGCAGGTTGAGACCGCCCTCCAGGCCGAAGTCGACGCGGCCCACGACAGCGTTCTCGCGATCGTTCGAGCCGAAGCGGGTATCGACTGCTCCGGTCACCCCGCGCGGATTGTTCTCGGTCGCGATACGGCTGTCGACGACGTTGACCACGCCACCGACCGCCGAACCGCCGTACAGGATTGCGGCCGGGCCACGCACGACCTCGATACGCTCGACCAACAGCGGATCGATCGACACCGCGTGGTCGACGCTGGTGCCTGACGCATCGAGGTTCGCCACGCCGTTGGACAGGATGCGGATGCGTTCGCCATCGAGGCCGCGGATCACCGGCCGGCTGGCGCCCGGCCCGAAATAGCTGGAAGAGACGCCCGGCTCGCCATTGAGCGTCTCGCCGAGCGACGGCGCACGGCGCTGCCGCAGCGCCTCGCCCTCAAGCACGGTGATCGGCACGGCGAGGTCGAACAGCGCGCTGCCCAGCGGATTCGCGGTGACCACCACCGGTGGCAGTTCGACCACCGGGCGCGGCGCAGCCTGTGGCTGCGCCGACTGACCGGACGCGTTCGCGCAGGCGAGTGCGCCTGCAATCATTGCAGCCATTCTGGACCAAGCGTGCGTGGACATCTGCCTTCCCCCTGATGCGCATCCGGCGCAACCCGTTTTTTTGCAATCATGTTGCATTTGTAAGAACGATAACGCAATGCGATTGCGAATGCAATGCACTGCACTGCGGGCGCACAGGCAGGCGACCGGGCAACAAAAAGGGGAGCCGGCGGCTCCCCTTCGATGTCGACCCGATTACGCAGCGCTACCGCGCGACCACCGGCGTCGCATCCACCAGACGGTAGTACATCCCGCCCGGATCATTGCGCAGCAGCTGCAGGCGGCCGGCCAGCGTCACGGGCTCCTCGCCGAAACGCATCGGCGCGCGCGCCTGCACCTCGACCAGGGAATCGGGCCCACCCGGCAGGCAGAACGGACAACTCGGCGACTGCGCGCTGAGCAGGAAGGTCTTGTGCTGGTCGCCCGCGGTCAGGGGCATCATGAAGCCCTGGATTCGCACAGGACGGTTGTCGAACGCGAGCACCGCCTGGCTGAACTGGGGCACGAACTTGTCGCGCTGCCTGACCGTGGTCACCTGCGCCAACGTACGCCAGGACAGCGTACCGTCTTTCTCGTCGAGCGCCTTCTGCTGGAACTGCGGCGGAATGGGCGACGTGAACACCGCTTCGTCACGCGTCGGCGTCTTGAAGGCGAACGCCGCCGGCGCAGCCAGCGCGACCAGCACGACCCAGGGCAACCATTTGAACGTGGACAAGATCTCGGGCTGTCTGCCCAGGCACGACGCCGTACGGCGTCAGCCCCGGGCGAGCACTTTCGCAATATCGATTCGATAGGCTAGCACCGCGGGCAGCATGGAGGCAACGCCGCCGATCAGCAGCGCCAGGGCGATCAGCCAGCCCTCGCCCGGCGCGAGGGTCCAACCAGTGAGCGCCCACTGCGATAGCGCGGGCACGCTGCGGGCCAGCCATTCGGTCAGCCCATGGCCCGCCAGCAATCCGATCGTCCCGCCGGCTGCGCACAGCAGCAGGCCTTCGAGCAACATCAGCGCGAGCAGCGCACGGCGGCGGATGCCGAGCACCCGCAGCATCGCGAGGTCGCGACTGCGTTCGGACAGGGTGCCGTACAGGCTGATGAACAGTGCCAGACCCGCAGCAACCAGCAACACCCAGGCGAATACGCGCAGCGTCTCGACGCCCACCCCGACCAGCCGGTTCAGGCGGACGCTCTCGGCCGCCGGCGAAGCTGCCTGCATCGCGGTCCCTGCATTGACCAGGCGTGGCAACTGGGCAGCCGCCATCGGCGAGGAATACTGGATGAGCAGCGCCGTAAGCTCGCGCCCCGGGGCCGGCTTCGTGCTGCCGCCGGCGCCAGCGACATCACCGCCGGGGCTACCGGCCGAGGCCGCGCTGTCGCGCGGGCCATCGTGCGGGTGGTCGTGCGCAGGCGCATGTGAATGCGAATGGGGCTTCGCGCCTGCCTTCGCGGCCGGACGGGCATGAGAGTGGCCGGCATGGCCATGGCCGTCGTCCCGCGCCGGTGCCGCCCCGGCTGTAGGAGCCGGGGCGGCAGCGGCAGGCGAACCGGGCAGCGTGGCCACCGCACCCGGCGGAAGCGGGTGCACGTCCCAGACCGTCTCGACGCTCACAAGGACCAGCCGATCGATCACGCCCCCGGTGGGTGCCAGGATGCCGACCACTTCATAGGGGTGTTCATCATGCGCCGCGCCGCCGTCGACCAGGCCATGCGAGCCGACGACGGTGTCGCCGAGCTTGAGCGGCGAGCCACCCGCCCCGCCGGCGCGCGCGGCTTCGGCACCGACCACCGCCTGCATCTGGCCCGACCAGAGCCTGCCGGACGCGAGCGATGCACCATAGTGCTCGACCAGTGCATGCTCGGTGCCGACGATGCGGTATCCGCGCCAGGTGTCGCCGAGCGCCAGCGGAATCGCCTTCTTCACCAGCGGATGCCGGCTCAGCTTCATCGCCTCGGCATACGGAATGTTTCCGGTCGGCGAGTCGACATGGAACACCGACGACAGGACCAGCTGCAGCGGACTGCCCTTGGCACCGACTACCAGGTCGATGCCCCTCGTATCGCGCTCGACCCGGTCGGCCAACTGCGTACTGACCAGCAGCATCGCGACGATCGATGCCAGCCCGATGGCAAGCAGCAGGACCTGCAGGACCGAGGCAAGCAGGCGCGAGCGCAGGTAAGCCACCGCGAGGGTAAACAGGTTCATGCCAGCACCATCTGCCCGGCGGCGGGATCCATGTCGGAGACCACTTTCCCGCCGGCCAGTTCAACGCGCCGCTCGATGCGCCCCTTGACCCGCTGGTCGTGCGTGGCGATCACCAGCGCCGCGCCGCTGCGGCTGGCCTGGTCGAGCAGCAGATCGAGCGCCGCCGAGCAGTTCGCGTCGTCGAGATTGGAGGTCGGCTCGTCGGCCAGCACCAGCGTCGGCCGGTTGATCAGCGCACGCGCGAGCGCTACCCGCTGCTGCTGCCCGAACGACAGGCGGTGCGGACGCTCATGCGCGCGCCCGGCCAGGCCGAGGGTCTCCAGCGCGCCGCGAGCAGCTGCGGCATCGCGCGGCAGGCCAGCGGCATACTGAGCCAGCAGCAGGTTGTCGATCACGCTGAGGCAGTCGATCAGGTGCAGGCGCTGCGGCAGCAGCCCGATGTGCCGGCCACGGAAGCGGTCCAGCGCCGAGCCGTGCAGCGAGCCGAGCTCGGTGCCGCCAACCTTTACCGAGCCCTGCGTCGGCACCAGGATGCCGGCCAGGCAGTGCAGCAGCGTGGTCTTGCCGCTGCCCGAGGCGCCCAGCAACAGCCACGGCTCGCCCGCCTCGACCGACCAGGCAGGCATTTCCACCACGGTGGCATTGCCGTAGCGGTGCGACAGGGCGTTGACTTCGAGGACAGTCATGGGGAAGGAGGTTATCGCGGCTTGCGGCGCGCGTCACGAGCAGCAGCAGGCGTGCAGCGTGCCCGGGATACCGCCTTGAAGTCAGTCGGCCGCATCCGGATCCACCAGGCGCCATTCGGGGAACGGATCGGGCAAGACGGCCCACGCCTGAGGACCGCCCGCGCGCTCTTCGGCGGTCAGCAGGCAGGCATCCAGGCCTGCACGCAGCGCGGCTTCGTCCATGCCGATGCCGATGAACACCAGTTCCTGCCGGCGGTCGCCGTGAGGCCCGGTCATCATCGCCTCGATCTCGCGCCGCGCCTCGGGCGCGTCCGGCCACTCCGATGGGTCGACGGCAGACCACCAGAGCCCTGCTGCGCCATGGCGGCAGGCACCGCCCGCCTGCGACCAGCTCGCCGCGAAATCCATGCGCGAAGCCAGCCAGAAGAAGCCCTTCGAGCGGACCACGCCCTGCCACGCAGCCTCGGCCCCGGAGTGGATCAGGTCCCAGAAGCGCGCCGGATGGAACGGTTCACCGCCGCGATAGACGAAACTCGAAATTCCGTATTCGACGGACTCGGACTGCTCCTCGCCGCGCAGCGTTCGCAGCCATCCGGGCGACGCCTCGGCGCGCTGGAAGTCGAAGCGCCCAGTGTCGAGCACCCGCTCAAGCGGCACCTTGCCGAACCCGGCATCGACGATGTCCGCGCCGGGATTGAGCGAATGCAGGATCGCACGCAGGCGATCGAGCTCGTCCGGCGCGACCAGGTCCGACTTGTTGAGCACGATCACATCGCAGAACTCGATCTGGTCCACCAGCAGGTCGACCACGGTGCGGTTGTCATCCTCGCCCAGGCTCTGGCCCCGCTCGTGGATGAAGTCGGCAGCCTCGTAGTCGCGCAGGAAGTTGAATGCGTCCACTACCGTGACCATCGTGTCGAGACGCGCGACATCGCCCAGGCTGCGGCCGTCCTCGCCGCGGAAGGTGAATGTCTCGGCGACCGGGAGCGGCTCGGAGATGCCGGTCGATTCGATCAGCAGGTAGTCGAACCGGCCTTCGCCAGCGAGCTTCGCGATCTCGACCAGCAGGTCTTCGCGCAGCGTGCAGCAGATGCAGCCGTTGCTCATCTCGACCAGCTTCTCTTCGGCGCGCGACAGCTGGGCCCCGCCATCGCGCACCAGCTGGGCGTCGATATTGACCTCGGACATGTCGTTGACGATCACCGCGACCCGGCGCCCTTCGCGGTTGTTCAGCACATGGTTGAGCAGCGTGGTCTTGCCCGCACCCAGGAAGCCGGACAGCACGGTCACCGGCAACCGCCGGTCGGGCACCCCCGCCTCGCCGGGCCCGGTGGGCAGGTCTTTCACGGACGCCGGCATGGCGGGATCTTCAACGTACAGCCGCGCCGGGCGCGGCCGGCTCGGGCGCGCCCTCGACGCACAGGGCCAGCCCCTGCTCGAGCAGTTCGCGCGGCAGGTTGCGGCCGATGAACACCATCGTGCTGGTGCGCTTCTCGCCGGCCAGCCAGCGCCGGCCGGCAGAGCCGCCCATCATCATGTGCACGCCCTGGAACACCATGCGCGTGTCCTCGCCGGCGACATTGAGCACGCCCTTGTAGCACAGCAGGTCCTGTCCGTAGAAGCGGATCACGCCGTCCAGGAAATCCTCGAGCTTCGCCATGTCGAACGGACGATCTTCGCGCCAGGCGAAAGATCCGATCTCGTCGTCATGCTCGTGCGTGACGTCTTCCAGGAACGCCGGCTCGATCTCAAGGATGGAATTCAGGTTGAAACCGCGCACGTCGAGCAGTTCGCGGATGTCAGCTTCGCCGAAATGCACCCGCTTCACCGGTGCGCGCGGGTTCATGCGCCGCAGCCGCTCGACCAGCGCGACGACTTCTTCTTCCGCAACCAGGTCTGTCTTCGAGAGCAGGATGCGGTCGGCGAATCCGACCTGCTCCTGGGCCTCGTGGTGTTCGTCGAGTTGCAGCGGTGCGTGCTTCGCATCGACCACCGTGACGATCGAGTCGAGCAGGTAGGCCTCGCTGATCGATTCGTCGACGAAGAACGTCTGTGCCACCGGTGCAGGGTCTGCGAGACCGGTGGTCTCGATGATCACGCGCTCGAAGGCCAGCTTGCGGTGCTTCTTCTCGAGCTCACCAAGGATGCGGATCAGGTCGCCGCGCACCGTGCAGCAGATGCAGCCGTTGTTCATCTCGACGATCTGCTCGTCCGGGTTCTGCAGCAGGATCTCGTTGTCG
>CANGXU010000007.1 GCA_947457885.1 Betaproteobacteria bacterium | reverse complement strand
GCCGGCGGCTGCGACGGCTTCGGCGGCCGCGGCGGACGGCCTTCCATGATGTCCTGGATCTGCTCGGCGTCGATCGTCTCGAACTCGAGCAGCGCGTTGGCCATCGCATGCATCTTGTCGCTGTTCTCCTCGATCAGCCGGCGCGCCAGCGTGTACTGCTGGTCGATGATGCGGCGGATCTCGGCGTCGACCTGCTGCATGGTCGCCTCGGACACGTTCTTGTGCGTGGTGATCGAGCGGCCGAGGAACACCTCGCCCTCGTTCTCGCCATACACCATGGTGCCGAGCTCCTTGCTCATGCCCCACTGGGTAACCATCTTGCGCGCGAGGTCGGTGGCCCGCTCGAAGTCGTTCGAGGCGCCGGTGGTCATCTGGCCCATGAACACTTCCTCGGCGATGCGGCCGCCGAACAGCACGGCGATGTTCTGCAGGATCTGTTCGCGGTCCATGCTGTAGCGGTCCTCGACCGGCAGCTGCATGGTGACGCCGAGGGCGCGGCCGCGCGGGATGATGGTGACCTTGTGCACCGGGTCGGTCTTGTCGAGCATACGCGCCACGAGCGCATGACCGGACTCGTGGTAGGCGGTGTTCTTGCGCTCGTGCTCGGGCATGACCATCGAACGGCGCTCGGCGCCCATCATGATCTTGTCCTTCGCCTTCTCGAAGTCGTCCATGTCGACCAGGCGCTTGTTCTTGCGCGCCGCGAACAGCGCGGCCTCGTTCACCAGGTTGGCGAGGTCGGCACCGGAGAAGCCGGGGCAGCCGCGCGCCAGGATATCGGCTCGCACGTCCGGCGAGATCGGCACCTTGCGCATGTGCACCTGGAGGATCTGCTCGCGGCCCCGGATGTCGGGCAGCGGCACCACCACCTGGCGATCGAAGCGGCCCGGACGCAGCAGCGCCGGGTCGAGCACGTCCGGACGATTGGTGGCGGCGATCACGATCACGCCGACCGCCCCCTCGAAACCGTCCATCTCGACCAGCAACTGGTTCAGGGTCTGTTCGCGCTCGTCGTTGCCACCACCCAGGCCGGCGCCGCGCTGACGACCCACTGCGTCGATCTCGTCGATGAACAGGATGCAGGGCGCATGCTTCTTTGCCTGCTCGAACATGTCGCGCACGCGGGCTGCACCGACACCGACGAACATCTCGACGAAATCGGAACCGGAGATCGAGAAGAACGGCACCTTGGCCTCGCCGGCGATCGCCTTGGCGAGCAGCGTCTTGCCGGTACCAGGGCTGCCGACCATCAGCACGCCGCGCGGGATGCGGCCGCCGAGTTTCTGGAACTTCGACGGGTCGCGCAGGAAGTCGACCAGCTCGGACACCTCCTCTTTCGCCTCTTCGCAGCCGGCGACGTCGACGAAGGTGATCTGGTTGCTGTTCTCGTCGTGCAGTTTCGCCCGGCTCTTGCCGAACGAGAACGCACCGCCGCGGCCGCCGCCCTGCATCTGGCGCATGAAGAACACCCAGACGGCGATCAGCAGCAGCATCGGGAACCAGGAGACGAAGATGTTCATCAGCAGCGAAGGCTCTTCTTCCGGCTTCGCCTCGATGATCACGCCGCTCTTCAGCAGATCGCTCACCAGCCAGGGGTCGGACGGGGAGTAGGTGACGAAGCGCTTGCCATCGCCGCGCAGGCCCTTGATTACCCGGCCCTCGATGGTGACCTTGGCGACACGACCCGCCTTCACCTCTTCGATGAATTGCGAGTACTCCAGCGTGTTGCTCTGAATCTGACGCGTGTTGAACTGCTGGAAAACGGTCATGAGCACAAGGGCTATGACCAGCCAGATCGCGACGTTCTTCACCAGGTTGTTCAAGCGCTGCTCCTGCTGGGGTCACGCGCGGGTGATGACCCGCACGAAAGGAAACATTCTAAACCTGAAACCCGCCGGATACGGCCCCGGCCCTGCCCCGACCAACGCGGCCGGTCCCGACTGTGCTGCCTGATGCATCAATATCGGCGCGAACCGGCGGAAACTTGCACATCTGCAGCGGTTCAGCCACCGGCTGGCTGTTTCAGCTGACGGCCCAGCAGGAACTGCTCGCTGCTGCGGTCGCGCGAAGCCGCCGGCTTGCGACTGGCGACCGTCATGAAGGTATCCATCATCTGCACCCGGAAATCCGGGTAACCCGCCCCCTGGAACGTCTTCACCAGAAAGGCGCCGCCGGGGGCCAGACGTTCACGGGCGAACGCCAGCGCCAGTTCTGCCAGATTCACCGCACGCGCCTGGTCCATCGACGCGATACCTGAGATATTGGGGGCCATGTCGGAAAGCACAAGGTCGACCGGCCGGCCGGCGAGACGGGCATCGATATGCGCCAGGATCGCATCGTCGGTGAAATCGCCCTGGATGATCTCCACGCCGGGCAGCGGCGCGATCTCCAGCAGGTCGACCGCGATCAGCCGGCCACCCGGCTGGATGCGCTTGGCGGCGTACTGGGCCCAGCTTCCCGGCGCTGCGCCGAGGTCGACCACCGTCGCGCCCGGCCGCAGCAGGCGGTCCTTGCCGTCGATCTCGGTCAGCTTGTAGACCGCCCGGGACCGGAACCCTTCCTTACGCGACAACAGGACGTAGGCGTCGTTCTCGTGTTCCCTGAGCCAGGTATTGCTGCTGTTCGAGCGTTTCATCGCCGTGCCGGTCCGTCACCGGCCCCACGCGGGATGCGCTGGCCGGCCGTGCAGATTACACTTCGCGACCCTGCCGTGCCGGAGCACCGATGCCCGCAATCGAACTCACCCCCGCCGAGCGCAAGGCGCTGAAGGCCGACGCCCATGCCCTCTCGCCTGTCGCCGCGATAGGAAAGGCCGGCATCACGCCGGCCGTCCTGAAGGAAATCGACCTCTGCCTGCGCAGCCATGCGTTGATCAAGGTGCGCGCCGGCTCCGACGAACGCGAGGAGCGTGCCGGCTGGTTGCACGCACTCGCCGGGCAACTCGACTGCGCACCGGTGCAGTCGATCGGCCGCGTGCTCGTGCTGTGGCGGCCGAAGCCGGACGAACCTGCGGCGGCGGCGTCACGCGCGCGCAAGCCGGCGGGACCGGCGCGCAAGCGCACCAAGCGGGCCTACCAGTCGCGCTGAGCCGGTAGCGGTGCGCCGGGTCAGCGCAGGCCGGTCCGCTGCAGCAGCACCATGGCGACCGCCAGCATGCACTGCATCAGGTAGAGCACGCTGGACACGCCGTGCCAGGTGCCGAAGCGCTCCCGGAACACGCTTTCGACGATTTCCTTGGCCAGTTGCTGCTCGCGCAGCCCGGCCAGGATGGGTTGTACGCCGAACTTTCCGACCAGAACCAGCGCCAGCATCAGCAGCACCACCCAGGTGAAGCCCTGGCGGAATGCCGAGCCACCGAAGCGCACGATACGGAACAGCAACAGCCACGATGCACAGCCGATGCCGATCCAGGCCACGCTGTTGAACAGCGCCCCGGCGAGGCGTCCGGCGAGCGCGCGGTCGTCCAGCACCGAGAACAGTGTCGGCGCGACCAGCAGACCGACGGTCCACAGGGAGCCGGCCCAGCCCGCGACCGCGAGCCAATGGAGTGATTCGCCAAGCCGCTTCAATCGGACCGCCTCAGATGTACTTGACGTCGAGCACTTCGTACTCGCGTGCGCCACCCGGGGCCTGGACCTCGGCGATGTCGCCGGCATACTTGCCGATCAGTGCACGCGCGATCGGCGATGAAATGCTGATCTTGCTCTGCTTGATGTCGGCCTCGTCGTCGCCGACGATCTGGTAGGTCACCACGTCACCGGAAGCGAGGTCTTCCAGTTCCACCGTGGCGCCGAACACGACCCGCCCCTCCGCGTCGAGCAGACGGGGGTCGATCACCTGCGCGTTGGACAGCTTGCCCTCGAGCTCAGCGATACGACCTTCGATGAAACCCTGGCGTTCCTTCGCCGCATCGTACTCGGCGTTCTCCGACAGGTCGCCGTGCGCTCGCGCCTCGCTGATCGCGGCGATCACTTCATGCCGCGCCACGGTCTTCAGGTGGTGAAGTTCGGCGCGCATCTTCTCCGCGCCGATAACGGTCACCGGAACAGTCGCCATCGGGACAGCCTCGATATGGTTGGGTGGAAAGGCGGTGCCTGTCAGGCAGCCAGCGAGCGGTGCAGACCCTGCAGGTCGTAAACCTTCATGCCGCGGATGTCGCGCATGCCATAGGCCGCGGCTCGGGCACCGGCGACAGTGGTGAAGTTGGCGATCCGGCTCTGCAGCCCCGCAGCACGGATCGAGTACGAATCCTGGATCGCGGCGCGCTTCTCCTCGACCGTATTGATGATCATCGCGATCTCGCCGTTCTTGATCATGTCGACGCAGTGCGGCCTGCCCTCGGTCACCTTGTTCACCGCCGAGACCGGCAGGCCCGCTGCCTCCAGCGCCGCGGCGGTACCACGGGTCGCGATCAGCGAGAAGCCGAGTTCGTGCAGCACACGCGCGACATCGATCATCTTCGGCTTGTCCGCGTCGCGTACGCTGATGAACACCTTGCCGCTGCGCGGCAGGCGCTCGCCGGCGGCCATCTGCGCCTTCACGAAGGCTTCAGCGAAGCTCTCGCCGACCCCCATAACCTCGCCGGTCGATTTCATCTCGGGGCCGAGGATCGAGTCGGCGCCGAGGAACTTGGCGAACGGGAAGACCGCTTCCTTTACCGAGAAGAAGTGCGGCACGACTTCCTTCGTCACGCCCTGCGTCGCGAGCGAGATACCGGCCATGCAGCGCGCGGCGATCTTCGCGAGCGGCAAGCCGGTTGCCTTCGACACGAACGGCACCGTGCGCGACGCGCGTGGATTCACCTCGAGCACGTAGATCTGGTCGCCTTCGGGCGTCGACTGGATCGCGAACTGCACGTTCATCAGGCCGACCACCTTCAGCGCCTTCGCCATCGCGACCGTCTGCGCGCGCAGTTCGTCCTGCAGCGCCGGAGACAGGCTGTACGGCGGCAGCGAACAGGCCGAATCGCCGGAATGCACGCCGGCCTGCTCGATGTGCTCCATCACGCCGCCGATCAGCACCAGCTTGCCGTCACTGACCGCATCGACGTCGACTTCGATCGCATCGTTCAGGAATCGGTCGAGCAGCACCGGAGAATCGTTCGATACCTTGACCGCCTCGCGCATGTACCGTTCAAGATCCGCCTGCCGGTGCACGATCTCCATTGCCCGTCCGCCGAGCACGTAGCTCGGGCGCACCACCAGCGGGTAGCCGATCTCCTCGGCCAGCGCGATCGCCTTCTGCGCGCTGCGCGCGGTCCGGTTAGGCGGCTGCCTGAGCTTGAGCTTGTGGATCAGCTTCTGGAAACGTTCCCGGTCTTCCGCGACGTCGATCGAATCGGGCGAGGTGCCGATGATCGGCACGCCGCAGCGCTCCAGGTCGCGCGCGAGCTTCAACGGCGTCTGGCCGCCGAACTGGACGATGACGCCGAACGGCTTCTCGATGGCGACGATCTCCAGCACGTCTTCCAGCGTCAGCGGTTCGAAATACAACCGGTCGGACGTGTCGTAGTCGGTCGACACGGTCTCCGGGTTGCAGTTGACCATGATGGTCTCGAAGCCGTCCTCGCGCAGCGCGAGCGCCGCATGCACGCAGCAGTAGTCGAACTCGATACCCTGCCCGATACGGTTCGGCCCGCCGCCGAGCACCATGATCTTCCGGTTCGAAGTCGGCTCCGATTCGCATTCCTCGTCGTAGGTCGAGTACATGTACGCGGTGGAGGTCGCGAACTCGGCGGCGCAGGTATCCACCCGCTTGTAGACCGGACGGATGCCCAATGCGTGCCGGCGCTCGCGCACCGCATCCTCGGTCGCCTTCGTCAGGTAGGCCAGCCGCCGGTCGGAGAAGCCCTTGCGCTTGAGCATCCGGAGTTCGACCGGATCGAGGTCCTCGAGCGCACGCTTCTCGATCGACAACTCGAGGTCGACCAGTTCCTTGATCTGGACCAGGAACCAGGGATCGATCCGGGTCAGTCGATGCACTTCGTCGAGCGACATGCCGACGCCGAACGCATCGGCCAGGAACCACAGCCGCTCGGGCCCGGGGTAGGTCAGTTCGTCCGCGATCGTCTCGGCATCGACCGTCTTCAGGTTGAATCCGTCGACGCCGGTCTCGAGCCCGCGCAGTGCCTTCTGCAGCGACTCCTGGAAGGTGCGGCCCATGGCCATCACCTCGCCCACCGACTTCATCTGCGTGGTCAGCCGCGAATTCGCCTGCGGGAATTTCTCGAACGCGAACCGGGGTACCTTGGTGACCACGTAGTCGATCGACGGCTCGAACGAAGCAGGCGTAGCGCCACCGGTGATCTCGTTGCGCAGTTCATCGAGCGTATAGCCGACCGCCAGCTTGGCGGCGACCTTGGCGATCGGGAAACCGGTGGCCTTGGAGGCCAGCGCCGACGATCGCGACACCCGGGGGTTCATCTCGATGATCACCATCCGGCCGTCGGCCGGGTTGATTGCGAACTGCACGTTCGAGCCACCGGTCTCGACGCCGATCTCGCGCAGGCAGGCGATCGAGGCGTTGCGCAGTATCTGGTATTCCTTGTCGGTGAGGGTCTGCGCCGGCGCGACGGTGATCGAGTCGCCGGTATGGACACCCATCGGGTCGAGGTTCTCGATAGAGCAGACGATGATGCAGTTGTCGTTGCGGTCGCGCACGACCTCCATCTCGAATTCTTTCCAGCCGATCACCGACTCCTCGACCAGCACCTCCTTGGTCGGCGAGGCCTCGAGGCCTCGCTCGATGATCGCGACGAACTCTTCGCGGTTGTAGGCGATGCCCCCGCCGGTGCCACCGAGCGTGAACGAGGGTCGGATGATCGTCGGGTAACCGACGACCGCCTGGACCTGCAGCGCCTCTTCCATGCTGTGGGCCAGTGCCGAACGGGGGCTCGCCAGGCCGATCTTCGCCATCGCCCGCTTGAACTTCTCGCGGTCTTCCGCCTTGTCGATCGCCTCGCGCGAGGCACCGATCATCTCGACACCATGCTTCTCGAGCACGCCATGCTTCGCGAGGTCGAGCGCGCAGTTGAGCGCGGTCTGACCGCCCATCGTCGGCAACAGTGCGTCGGGCTTCTCGATCTCGATCACGCGTTCGACCATCTGCCAGGTGATCGGCTCGATGTAGGTCGCGTCGGCCAGCCCCGGGTCGGTCATGATGGTCGCCGGGTTGGAGTTGACCAGGATCACCCGGTAACCCTCGTCTCGCAGCGCCTTGCACGCCTGCGCCCCGGAATAGTCGAACTCGCACGCCTGCCCGATGACGATGGGGCCGGCCCCGATGATCAGGACGCTCTTGATGTCCGTACGCTTAGGCACTGCGCACCTCCATCAGGCGGATGAACCGGTCGAACAGGTAGTCGACATCATGCGGCCCGGGACTCGCTTCAGGGTGCCCCTGGAAGCAGAACGCCGGGCGATCGGTGCGCTCGAAGCCCTGCAGGCTGCCATCGAACAGCGACACGTGCGTGACGCGCGCGGCGGACGGCAAGGTATCGGCATCGACCTGAAAGCCATGGTTCTGGCTGGTGATCATCACGCGTTTCGTGTCGAGGTCCTGCACCGGATGGTTCGCCCCATGGTGGCCGAACTTCATCTTCTGCGTCTTCGCGCCGCTGGCAAGGCCGAGCAGCTGGTGGCCGAGGCAGATACCGAACATCGGCACTTCATGGTCGAGCAGCGTGCGGATCGCAGCGATCGCATAGCCGCAGGGTTCCGGATCTCCGGGGCCATTTGACAGGAACACGCCATCGGGCTTCATGGCCAGCACGTCGGCTGCCGGCGTCTGCGCCGGCACGACGGTGAGGCGGCAGGCGCGCGAAGCCAGCATGCGCAGGATGTTGCGCTTGACCCCGAAGTCGTACGCCACCACGTGGAAGCGCGGATCGGGCGGTGTCGAATGGCCGCTGCCGAGTGCCCATACGCCCTCGGTCCAGGCATACGGGGCGGCGCAGGTGACCTCCTTCGCAAGGTCCATCCCGGCGAGGCCGCCGAACCCGCGCGCCGCGGCGACCGCGCGGCCGGCGTCGAGCGTGGCCCCAGGGGCCGCGGCAGCGACCAGGCAGCCGCCCTGTGCTCCCTTCTCGCGCAGGATGCGGGTGAGCTTCCGGGTATCGATCTCCGCGATGCCGGGCACGCCGGCTTCTTCGAGGCAGGCAGTCAGCGATCGGGTCGAGCGGAAGTTGCTCGCAACCATCGACAGGTCGCGGATGACAAGTCCGGCGGCGAAGACTCGCGCGGACTCGACATCTTCCGGGTTGATGCCTACGTTGCCGATATGGGGGCAGGTCAGGGTAACGATCTGGCCAGCGTACGACGGATCGGTCAGGATCTCCTGGTAGCCTGACATCGATGTGTTGAACACGATTTCCCCGATCGATTCGACCGATGCACCGATCGACACACCGTGGAAAATCGTTCCGTCGGCAAGCGCGAGCAAGGCGGGCGGACGGGTTGACACGACAGAACCTCTCCAGACTTGGACGGCGGGCACGCTCGGAGGCGCGCACCTGCGCAACTGCCCTGAGGCAGCATGCGGAAGGGTGCGGACGCCCCTTGAGCGGCCCTCTGGGCCGTATACATGGCAAGCGGGACTGGCACGTGCACGTCCGGCGGGAACCTCCCGGACACTCTCACGCCGTGCCGCAGAATATCGGTCGGATTATACGCGAACGGCCGCCCTTCGCCTACCGGCGGGGCGACCGCCGAAGACCGCCCTCAGTTCCCGCGCAGGCCGAGCACGTCCTGCATGTCGTAGAGACCCGGCGCACGCCCATCCAGCCAGCGCACGGCGCGCAGCGCGCCGATCGCGTAGTTGGCGCGGCTGGACGAACGATGGGTGATCTCGAGCCGCTCGCCGGCACCGGCGAAGAACACGGTATGGTCACCGACAATGTCGCCGCCCCGCGCCGAGTGGAACCCGATCTCGCGCGCGGTACGCTCGCCGGTAACCCCCTCGCGGCCATGCACCGCATCGGTCGCGAGGTCGCGGCCGAGCGCGGCCGCCGCGACCTCGCCCAGGCGCATCGCAGTGCCCGAGGGGGCATCGATCTTGTGCCTGTGGTGGATCTCGAAGACCTCGACGTCGTAGGCATCGCCAAGGATGCGCGCCGCGGTCTCGACCAGCTTGAACGCCACGTTCACGCCGACGCTCATGTTGGGCGCGAACACCAGGGGGATCTCGCCAGCCGCCTGCGCGAGGCGGCCGCGCCCCGTCGCGTCGAACCCCGTGGTACCGATCACCATCGATACGCCGGCTGCGCGGCAGGCATCGAGATGGGCAAGGGTCGCAACCGGCAGCGTGAAGTCGACCAGGGCGTGCGCACCGTCGAGCGCGTGCGCGACATCGCTGCCGATCACCACGCCGGTGTGCACTCCGGCGCCGTCGCCGGCGTCGCGGCCGATCGATGGACTGTCGACACGGTCGAGTGCGGCATGCAGCCGCAGGTGGGGTGCGCGCGTGACCGCCTCGATCAGGGTACGACCCATCCTGCCGGACGCGCCGACGATCACCACGTTCAGTGTACGGTCCATCTGCTGCCTCATCTCTTGGGTACGGCCTGGGCCGGCGGTACCGTGCCGGAACCGGCGACCACGTCACCATCGATGCGCGCCAGCAGATCGCCATCGAAGATCACCGTGACCCGCCGCTGCTGCGGTGCCTGTCCCTGGCGCCGCAGGAAGTAGACGTAGTCCCAGCGGTCGTTGCGGAACACGTCGACCACCAGTGGCGTGCCGAGCAGGAACCTGACCTGGGAACGAGTCATGCCCAGCTTGAGCTTCGACAACGATTCCTGTTCGATGACGTTGCCCTGCTGCAGCGGCGGCGAGTATGCAGTGGGCATGCGCGCGCTGCAGCCGGCGAGCCCGAGGGCCATGGCGCCCGCCACCGCCAGCGAGCGCAGGGAACTGCCGCCGCCGCGGTGTTTCGACGAAACCGGTTCGATGACGAGACTGGACGGCATGGGGCGGGCTGGCCGAAGCGGGACGCGCCGGCGGTGGATTCGAGGTCGTATATGATACCTATCTCGGCAACGCGACCGCACGGACGATGGTCTAATGGGCAAATCGCAGGAACTGAAGACGATCGGCCTCAAGGTAACGACCCCGCGGTTGCGCATCCTGAACCTGTTCGAGACGAGCCAGGTCCGGCACATGACCGCTGAGGAGGTCTACCGGCAACTCTCGAAAGACGGCATCGATATCGGGCTGGCGACGATCTACCGCGTGCTTACCCAGTTCGAACAGGCGGGTCTGCTCGAACGGCATCACTTCGAAGGCGGGCGGGCCGTGTTCGAACTCAAGCAGGGCGGCCATCACGACCACCTCGTCTGCCTGCAGTGCGGCCGGGTCGAGGAGTTCTACGACCCTCAGATCGAGCGGCGCCAGGAAAAAGTCGCGGCGGAGCGCGGTTTCGCGATCATCGATCACTCGCTCTACCTCTATGCGGAGTGCCGCACGCCCGACTGCCCGCACCGCAGCCAGCCGGCGTAAGCCGGCTGCCGGGACGCGCAGCCCGGCAGTCCGGCGGCATCAACCTGCGGCTGCGTCCTCGCGTGCCTGGCGCAGGAGTTCGTCCGCGTGCTGGCGCGTGGTGGCGGTGATGCGTACGCCACCGAGCATCCGGGCGATCTCGTCGACGCGCGCGGCGTCGTCGAGCGGCTCGACACGGCTGACCGTCTGCCCGTCCACCACCCGCTTCGCCACCTGGTACTGGTGTGCCGCGCTGGCCGCGACCTGCGGCAGGTGAGTCACGCACATCACCTGGTGCGTACGGCCCAGTTCCCGCAGCAGGCGCCCGACGATCTCGGCAACCCCGCCGCCGATGCCGGCATCGACCTCGTCGAACACGAGCAGCGGTACGTGCGTGGCTGCGCTGGTGACCTTGCGCAGGGCAAGGCTGATCCGCGACAGCTCACCACCGGAGGCCACCGCCGCGAGTGCCGCCGGCGGCATTCCCGGATTGGCGGATACGCGGAACTCGACCGTCTCGTCGCCATGCGGGCTTCCCGGTGAATCGACCGGCACGGAGGCGGTCGCGAACACCGTGCTCCTCGCCTTTGCCGGGGCGGGGGCGCCGCGAACCCTGGACACCGGCTGGAGCGAAGCGGACGGCGTTGCCGGCTGGGCGGGCAGGCTCTGGCCCGCAACAGCGCCGACCGGCTGCAGCACCACCTCGAACCGGCCGCCAGCCATCGCCAGCGTCTGCATCGCCTCGGTGACGGCCGAGGCGAGACGCGCAGCCACGCGCTGCCGCGCCCGGGTCAGCAGCGCGGCCGCCTCCTTGTAGGCGGTGCGGGCCGAAGCCTCCGCGACGGCGAGTGCCCGGGGATCGGCGGCCCGGTCGAGCTGGCGCAGTTCAGCGTCCAGTCGCACGTGGAGCAGGCCCAGTTCGGCCGGCGCGACACGGAACCTGCGCGCGGCGTCGTGCACGGCTTCGATGCGGGCATCGAGTTCCCGCAGCCGGGCCGGATCGATATCGAGCCGGTCGCGGTAATGACGCAGTTCGCGCACCGCTTCCTTGAGTTGCGCATCGGCCCCGGCCATCAGCTCGAGGGACGCCTCGGCCTCGCGGTCGACGCTGGCGCTGTCGCGCAGCCGCGCGAGCACGGCCGACACCTGAACAAGCGCGGACCCCTCGCCATCGCCGAGCGCAGCAAGCGCGTATTCCGCCGACTCGATCAGCGCCGCCGCGTTGCCCAGCCGCGCATGCTCCTGGTTGACCGCCTCCCATTCGCCGGCATCGAACGCGAGCGTCGAGAGCTGCGCGGTCTGCCATTCGAGTTCTTCGCGCCGCTGCGCAAGCTCGGCCTGCCCTTGTTCGGCCTCCTGACGGGCGCGCCGCGCGGCCTGCCACGTCTGCCAGGCGGCGCCGGCCCGCGCCACCAGGTCGGGATGGCCACCGAAGCCGTCGAGGATCGCCCGCTGCTCGGCCGGCCGCGCCAGCGACTGATGCGAATGCTGCCCGTGGATGTCGACCAGCTGCTCGCCCAGTTCGCGCAACTGTCCGAGCGTGACGCTGCGGCCGTTGATGAACGCACGCGAACGGCCACCGGCATCGACAACCCGCCGCAGCAGGCAGGCACCCCCATCGGGATCCGACAGTTCGCGCGCCGCCAGCCATTCCGCGACGCCCGGTTCGCCGACGATGTCGAATTCAGCCGACAGCTCGGCCCGCTCACGCCCGGGGCGCACCACGCCCGGATCGGCCCGGCCGCCAAGCAACAGTCCGAGCGCATCGATCAGGATCGACTTGCCCGCGCCAGTCTCGCCCGTCAACGCAGAGAAGCCCGCGTCGAACTCGATCTCGAGCCGATCGACGATCACGAAATCGCGGATTGCCAGCGCACGCAGCGCGGCGACCCGGCCGCTGTCCGGACGGGACGCCATCGCTACAGGGTTTCGCTCCACTTGAGCTTCTCGCGCAGCATGTGGAAGTAGTCGTAGTCGTCCGGATGCAGCAGCATCACGTCATGGTCGGAACGGCGTACGTGCAGGCGGTCGGCGCAGCCGATCGCGGCGTCGGAATGGCTGTCGAAACGCACCACCGCCTCGCTGCCCGCGCGCATCCTGACCTCGATCGACGACCCGGCGGAAACGATGATCGGCCGGTTCGACAGGGTATGCGGACAGATCGGCACCAGGCTCATCACCGACAGCGACGGATGCACGATCGGGCCGCCCGAGGACAGTGCATAGGCGGTAGACCCGGTCGGAGAGGCGATGATCAGGCCGTCGGCGCGAAGGCTGGTCACGTACTGGCCATCGACCGACACATCGAATTCGATCATGCCGCCGCGCTCCCCCTTGCTGATGACGACGTCGTTGAACGCCAGCACGGTCGCGGGGGCTTCGACGGCCTCGGCATCGGCGGCGGGCGCATCGCTGCCGGGGCCGACCGTCGCCTCGAGCAGCATGCGCGACTCGGCAAGGTAGTGCCCATCGAGGATCGCATCGAGCGCAACCGCCATGCGGTCTACAGACAGGTCGGTGAGGAAGCCCAGGCGCCCCTGGTTCACGCCGACCAGCGGCACGCCGAACGGCGCCAGCGTGCGCGCGATGTTCAGCATCGTACCGTCGCCGCCGAGCACCACGGCCAGCCCGGCACGCTGGCCGATTTCCTCCAGCGAGAGTGCGCCGGCCATGTCGCCGCCGACATGGGCCGCGGTCAGCCGGTCGATCAGCACTTCGACCCCACGCGCGGCCAGGTGCCTTGCCAGGTCGGCGAGCGGCTCGGCGATGAGCGGGCTCTTGTACTTGCCGATCAGGGCCACGGTACCGAAGGTGCGCGACGGCGTACGCAGTGCGGCTCGGCCGCCGGGCAGGACGCGGGCGCTGGCCCCGCCGTGCGGCGCAGCGCCGGACGGCTGGTCTGCCCCGAGAGGCGCGGGTCGGTAGGCTGGTTCGTTCATGGACGGATTAGAACACACACGTTCGGTGCCGAAACAGGATCGGCGGATGAACCGGGAAGGCCGGCGGCAGAGGGCAGCAGAGGGCGACAACGACGCCGGAAAGTGCGGCGGCCAGCGCACGCCACCGGCCATCGGGGACGGCGCCGCCAGCCCGGGCAACCGACGGGTTGCCCCGCCGCGGTGTCCGATGGGTAGAATGAGGCCATGCTCAACGATCGTGCACAACTGCTGCTGAAGACGCTTATCGAGCGATACATCGCCGATGGCGACCCGGTGGGCTCGCGCACGCTGTCGAAATACTCCGGGCTCGAACTGTCACCGGCGAGCATTCGCAACGTGATGGCCGACCTCGAGGAGATGGGCTTCATCGCCAGCCCGCACACCTCGGCCGGACGCGTGCCGACCGCCCGCGGCTATCGTTTCTTCGTCGACACGCTGCTGCGGGTGAAACCGCTCGAACAGGTCGAGATCACCCAGCTCGAGGGTCAACTGGAGAACGACAGCCGGCGGCGGCTGGTCGCCTCGGCCTCGCACATGCTGTCAGAACTCACTGCGTTCGCGGGCGTGGTGATGACGCCGCGCCGCCAGGACCAGGCCTTCCGCCACCTCGAGTTCCTGCGCCTGTCCGAAAAGCGCGTGCTGCTGATCGTCGTCGCGCCCGATGGCGAGGTGCACAACCGCATCCTCACCACGGCGCGCGACTACTCCGCGACCGAGCTGATCGAGGCATCGAATTTCGTCAACCAGCACTATGCCGGCACGGGGTTCGACCAGATCCGCCTTCGCCTGCAAGGCGAACTCGTGGCGCTGAAACAGGATGTGTCGGCGCTGATGAACGCCGCGATCGAAGTCGGCAGCGCAGCCATGACCAGCCCGGAAGACCTGGTGGTGTCCGGAGAGCGCAACCTGCTGGGCATCCCCGACCTGTCCACCGACATGGGGCGCCTGCGCGAACTGTTCAACGTGTTCGAGCGCAAGACCGCGCTGCTGCACCTGCTCGACACCAGCCTGCATGCGCAAGGCGTGCAGATATTCATTGGCGGCGAATCGGGCATCTCACCGCTGGACGAATGCAGCATCGTCACCGCTCCCTACGAAGTGGACGGCCAGGTTGTCGGCACGCTCGGCGTGATCGGGCCGACCCGGATGGCGTACGAGCGGGTGATCCCGATCGTCGACATCACTGCAAAGCTGATCGGCAGTGCGCTCAGCCATCGCTGACCGCCGCCACGGCGCGCGTCCGGGGCCCGTGGCCGACGCCGCGGAGCGTCGGCACGCCTCCTTTCCGACCCCGGGCGCCGCTTGAGTACCGTCGCCTACCGCCACGGCACGCAGCCGCGCATCGGCGTGCTGCTCGTGAACCTCGGCACTCCTGCAGCGCCGACAGCGAGCGCGTTCCGGCCGTACGTCAAGCAATTCCTGTCGGATCCGCGGGTGATCGAGATACCGAAGCTGATCTGGTGGCCGATCCTCAACCTGATCATCCTGAACACCCGCCCGAAGAAGTCCGCCGCGAAGTACGCGATGATCTGGACGCCTGAAGGTTCACCGCTGCGCGTGTATACCGAACGACAGGCGAAACTGCTGGCGGGCTACCTCGGCGAGCAGGTCCGGACACCGCTGACAGTCGACTTCGCGATGCGCTACGGCAAGCCCTCGATCGAGGAGCGCATACTCGGTATGGTAGCCGAAGGATGCGACCGCATCCTGGTGCTGCCGCTGTATCCGCAGTACTCGGCCAGCGCGACCGCGACGGTGTTCGATGCGACGTTCGACGTGCTCAAGAAGATGCGCAATCCGCCGGCCCTGCGTACCGTCAAGCATTTCCATGACCACCCGGCTTACATCCAGGCGCTCAAGTCCAACGTGCAGCGCTACTGGTCCGAGAACGGCCGACCGGACCTGCTCGTGATCAGCTTCCACGGCATCCCGCGTTTCGCACTCGACCGCGGCGATCCATATCACTGCGAATGCCACAAGACCGGCCGGTTGCTGGCCGAAGCGCTCGGGCTGCCGCCCGAGAAGTACCGGGTCACCTTCCAGTCCCGCTTCGGACAGGCGGAATGGCTGAAGCCTTACACGTCAGAGACGCTGGAAGAACTCGGACGCGCCGGCACCAGGCGGGTGGATGTCGTATGTCCCGGCTTCGTCGCCGACTGCCTCGAGACGCTCGAGGAGATCGGTATCGAAGGCAAGAGCAGCTTCCTGTATGCCGGCGGCAAGGAGTACCACAGCATCCCGTGCCTGAACGACCGGCCCGACTGGATACATGCGCTGACCGGCCTGGTCGCAACGCACCTCGCAGGCTGGATCGACACCGACTTCGATCCGAAAGCGGCTGCCTCGGCCAGCGCCGCGACCCGCGAGCGTGCGCTGGCGCTGGGCGCCCGCGACTGACTGAACCCCGGCCGGGTACGCCACGACCCAGGGCTGGCGCGACTGCGCGCCACGCAGCTCAGGACCCGTCGCGGGTACGGTTGCGGAACGCGGCGTCGGCAGCCGACGACTCGAATTGTTGAGGTGGCGACAACGTACGCGACACACCGGCAAAGGTGGAATTGGCAGCGGAGGCAAAACTTCCGGTCGCGTCTGGTTTGTTCGATGCCGATGCATGACCGTACCCCGAAGTGGAGGACCGACCCGGCCAGGCTATCGCCTCCAGATCTCCCCCAGCCCCATCGGCCGGGACGAGTTCGAGGTTCAGCATGCTGGGGACCGGGACACGCGCCGGCGCTGCGTGTTCACTCACCACCGCGTTCGCGCTGTGCAGGCGGCGGATCAGCGCGTCGATCAACACGCTCTGGAAGTGTTCCTTGCACTCTTCGGACGCGATTTCATAGGCGGCCAGATTGACCTCGAGGAATGTGACATCGCCCATGGCAACGACAGTTGCCGTGCGCACCGGATGCGTCCGGTTCAGGAAGGCCATCTCGCCGAGCACCTCCCCCGGCCCGAGACGGGCCAGCAGGCGGCGGTCGCGAGACACCTCGACCTCACCGGCGATCAGCACGCCGAAGGTGTGGGTTTCGTCACCTTCCTCCATCAGGGCGGCGCCGTCATCGAAATGTTGCCAGGTGGCGATGCGCAGCACCTCCCACAGCTCGACGCGTTCGAACTGCGCGAACACCGGCAGCGAGCGCAGCAGTTCGAACCGGTCGTTCAGCTTTTCGGTGTCTTCGTCCTTCAGCTGGTAGCGCGCGCCCGCGAGGTCCTTGCCGAAGTCGGCACCGGTCTTGTAGCGGGAATACAGATCCTTCTCGAGCGCCCGCTTCACGATCGGGTCGAGTTCCGGCGGGATCACCGGGTTCAACGCGCTTACCGACGGCGCGTCGGAATTGATGATCTTGTAGATCAGTTCGGGATAGTGCTTGGCGCGGAACGGTACCCGGCCGGTGAGCATCATGAACAGTACGACACCGAGCGAGTACAGGTCGGTCTGCTGGTTCAGGGCATATCCCTTGACCTGCTCCGGCGACATGTAGGCCGGGGATCCGACCCCCATCACGAAGGTGGAGTCGTGCTCGGACTGCTTCTGCATGTTCAGTGCCAGCCCGAAATCCATGATCTTCGGGTTGTCGTCGGGACCGACCATGATGTTGGCAGGCTTTATGTCGCGGTGCACGACCCCCTGCCGGTATGCATAGTCGATCGCCAGGCAGCACTTGAAGATGATGCCGACGACTCGGGGCAGCGGCAGCAGCCGGTCGAACGCACAGAACTCGGCGAGGGTGGTTCCCTCGACATACTCCATCGCCATCAGGGCGGTGTTCTGGTCGACCACCGTGTCGTACACCTTGACGATGTTCGGATGGTCGAGGCGTGCAGCCACCGCACCTTCGGTCTGGAACAGCTTGCGCAGCCGCCGGTGCTGTTTGACCCGTGCTTCGCCCGGCTCCAGATCACCGCCGAACTTGATGACCTTGAGTGCGACCCGACGATCGTGGTGCGGATCATGCGCGAGATAGACGGTCGCGGTCGCGCCCCGTCCCAACTGACGGACGATCTGGAAACGACCAATCCGGGCCGGCTTGGACTCAGATTCGGACACTATCGTCTCGCGGCATTTTTCACCATTTCATTATTATGCCCCGTTTCGCGCGGGCCGAAAGCCAACTTTGCACGCTTTCAGCTCTTGAATCCGCCCGGAGCGTCCCCATCAACCCGGCATGCGTTGATACAAGCACCGAACCCGGAGCGCATCGACGCAAGCCCCTGCCCCGGTCCGGACTGAAACAGGGACCGGACCCCGGAGGCGGTCGATGCACGGTTCCGAACACGCCAAAGAGAGGCACACCGATGTCGCAGCATGATACATCCCGGGCCGGCCAGCCGGAATCGCCACAGGATCCGGCACCCGCCACCCACGGCGCGCCGCCCGATGCGGAAGGCCTCGCCGAAGCGCTGACCAGGGCGGAAGCCCTCGCGCAGGAGCACCAGGAGAACTGGCTGCGAGCAAAGGCCGAAGCCGACAACATCCGCAAGCGTGCCCAGGCGGACGTGTCGAGTGCCCACAGGTACGCGATCGACAACTTCGCGGGAGAACTGCTGCCGGTGTACGACGCACTCGATGCCGCGCTCGCCACGGGAAACGCGACGGCAGAGTCGCTGCGTGACGGGGTCGAACTGACGCGCAAGCAGCTCAAGGCGGCCTTCGAGAAGTTCGGAGTCACGGTACTCGACCCGGCCGGCGAGAAATTCGACCCGCACCACCACCAGGCGATGACCGCTATCGAGTCCGACGCCCCGGCGCACTCGGTGCTGCAGGTGTTCCAGAAGGGCTTCAAGCTGCACGATCGGGTGATCCGTCCTGCCATGGTCGCCGTCGCCAAGCCCAGACCTGCCACGGACGAGTCCGGCACGGCTCCTGCTTGAAAAGCGCGCCTCCGATCCCAAGCTTTGATGCATGCGCAGGATTCTGAGTCGGACATCAGGCCGTCCTGCAAGCGCCATCTCACCTGCAGAATCCACGAAATCCCCGAGAGGAACAGCAAATGGGCAAGATCATCGGCATCGACCTGGGCACCACGAATTCCTGCGTGTCGATCATCGAGAACGGGCAACCGAAGGTGATCGAGAACGCCGAAGGCGCACGCACGACGCCGTCGATCATCGGCTATGCCGATGACGGCGAGATCCTGGTCGGCGCGCCGGCCAAGCGGCAGGCCGTCACCAACCCGAAGAACACGCTGTATGCGGTGAAACGACTGATCGGACGGCGCTTCGAGGAAAAGGAAGTGCAGAAGGATATCGACCTGATGCCCTACACGATCGCCAGGGCCGACAACGGCGACGCCTGGGTCGAGGTGCGCGGGCGCAAGATCGCCCCGCCCGAGGTGTCGGCGCAGGTATTGATGAAGATGAAGAAGACCGCCGAGGACTACCTCGGCGAACCGGTGACCGAAGCCGTGATCACCGTGCCGGCCTACTTCAACGACTCGCAGCGCCAGGCGACCAAGGACGCGGGCCGCATCGCCGGCCTCGAGGTGAAGCGGATCATCAACGAACCGACCGCCGCTGCGCTGGCCTTCGGCCTGGACAAGAAGAAGGGCGATCGCAAGATTGCGGTGTACGACCTCGGCGGCGGTACGTTCGACGTGTCGATCATCGAGATCGCCGAAGTGGAAGGCGAGCACCAGTTCGAAGTGCTGTCGACCAACGGCGACACCTTCCTCGGCGGCGAAGACTTCGACCAGCGCCTGATCGAGTACCTGGTAGACGAGTTCCGGAAGGATTCCGGCATCGACCTGAAGAAGGACATCCTTGCGCTGCAGCGGCTGAAGGACGCTGCCGAGAAGGCGAAGATCGAACTGTCGAGCGCGCAACAGACCGAAGTCAACCTGCCCTACATCACCGCCGATGCCAGCGGCCCGAAGCACATGGCGGTGAAGATCACGCGCGCCAAGTTCGAGAGCCTGGTCGACGACCTGATCCAGAAGACCATCGAGCCGTGCCGGATCGCGATCAAGGATGCCGGCGTGAAGATTTCCGACATCGAGGACGTGATCCTGGTCGGCGGCCAGACGCGCATGCCGAAGGTGCAGGATGTCGTGAAGGAAGTGTTCGGCCGCGAGCCGCGCCGTGACGTCAACCCGGACGAGGCGGTAGCCGTCGGTGCCGCGATCCAGGGCGGCGTGCTGCAGGGCGACGTGAAGGACGTGCTGCTTCTCGACGTGACGCCGCTGTCCCTGGGCATCGAGACGCTCGGCGGCGTGATGACCAAGCTGATCCAGAAGAACACGACCATCCCGACCAAGGCTTCGCAGGTGTTCTCGACTGCGGACGACAACCAGTCGGCCGTGACCATCCACGTGCTGCAGGGCGAGCGCGAGATGTCCGCCGGCAACAAGAGCCTCGGCCAGTTCAACCTGACCGACATCCCGCCGTCGCCGCGCGGCATGCCGCAGATCGAGGTCACCTTCGACATCGACGCCAACGGCATCCTGCACGTGTCGGCAAAGGACAAGGCCACCGGCAAGGAAAACAAGATCAAGATCCAGGCGAGCTCCGGGCTCACCGAGGAAGAGATCCAGCGCATGGTGAAGGATGCCGAGGCGAATGCCGAGGAAGACAAGAAGATCCTGGAGCTGGTCACCGCGCGCAACCAGGCAGACGGCATGGTCCACACCGTGAAGAAGTCCCTGGCCGACCACGGTGCAGCGCTCGAGGCCGGCGAGAAGGAGAAGATCGAGGCCGCGGTGAAGGAGGCCGAGGAGGCGATCAAGGGCAGCGACAAGGAGAAGATCGAAGCGGCCACCCAGGCACTCGCGATGGCCTCGCAGAAGCTCGGCGAGAAGATGTACGCCCAGGAGCAGGGAAAGCCCGAGTCGGGCGCCGGGGCTGGCGCGGCGGGTTCCGCCGGCAAGGACGACGGCAACGTGGTCGATGCCGAGTTCGAGGAAGTGAAGGAAACGAAGAAGTAACGGGCAGTACCCCGGGCGAAAGGCGGCTGAGCGATCAGCCGCCTTTCGCTTGTGGCGGACGCACTGCGCCACGACCGTCCAACCCGAACCCTGCCCCTGCAGCAGTCGAAGAGAAAGACCGATGGCCAAGCGTGACTACTACGAAGTGCTCGGCGTCAACCGGGATGCCGACGAGGACACGCTGAAGAAAGCGTACCGCCGGCTGGCGATGAAGCACCATCCCGACCGGAACCCGGACAACCCGAAATCGGAAGAGGCATTCAAGGAGGCGAAGGAGGCCTACGAGATGCTGTCCGACCCGAACAAGCGCGCAGCCTACGACCAGTACGGCCATGCGGGCGTCGATTCCTCGATGGGTGGCGGTGGCGCCGGCATGGGCGGCTTCGCCGACGCATTCGGCGACATCTTCGGCGAGATCTTCGGTGGCGGCGGGCGCGGACGCAACGGCGTCTACCGCGGGGCCGACCTGCGCTACAACCTCGAGATATCGCTCGAGGAGGCGGCACGCGGCACCGACACGCAGATCCGGATCCCGAACCAGGCGAAATGCGAGGTCTGCGAAGGCAGCGGCGCGAAGCCGGGTACCAGGCCGGTGGGCTGCCCCACCTGCGACGGCCATGGCCAGGTACGCATGCAGCAGGGCTTCTTCTCGATCCAGCAGACCTGCCCGCGCTGCCACGGCACCGGCAAGATCGTGCCGACCCCCTGCACGAGCTGCAACGGCGCCGGCTTCGTGAAACAGCAGAAGACGCTGTCGGTGAAGATCCCGGCCGGCGTCGACGACGGCGACCGGATCCGGCTTTCCGGCGAAGGCGAGGCAGGCGCGAACGGCGGTCCGCCCGGCGACCTGTACGTCGTGATGCACCTGAAGCCGCACGCGATCTTCAAGCGCGACGGGAACGACCTGCATTGCGACATGCCAGTGAGCATCGCCACCGCCGCCCTCGGCGGTGAGATCGAGATCCCCACGCTCGATGGCCATGCTCAGATCCGCATCCCTGCCGAGACGCAGACGGGCAAGGTGTTCCGGCTGCGCGGCAAGGGCATCAAGCAGGTGCGTGGTTCAGGCTTCGGCGACCTGCTGTGCCATGTGTATGTCGAGACGCCGGTGAACCTGACCGCACGGCAGCGCGAATTGCTGGAGGAATTCGAAGCCATCGCGAAGGAAGATCCCTCGCGGCACAACCCGCAGGCGAAGGGCTGGTTCGACAAGGTGCGCGACTTCTTCGGCGGCTAGCCCCGGCCGGCCATGCCGACCGGCACCGGGCGGCATGGCCGGCTAGATCAGGTCACCGGGGTCGAAGTCGGCCCCGGTATCGGGCGCATCGTCGTCGAACAGCGCAGTGGCGGCGGCCACCAGCAGGTTGCCGCCGAGTACCCCGGCACTGATGACCGCCGCGTCGCGCAGGAAGCCGCGCGAAGGCAGGACAGCCGCGGCACGCACGGCGCTGTCGGCCGGCGCACCTGACTGGACCCCAGGATCGTTGGCGGCAATCGCTGCGCCGCCGCGCAGGCGCGCGATCTCGGCGTGCACCTGCGCCAGCGCGACCTCCAGCACCAGCGCCCGCTGCAGCAGCAGGTAGGGGGCATCGGCGCGCGCCGCGACCAGCCGCTGCACCGCGCGTTGTGCGTCGATGTCCTTCGCCTCGTCCGGGTGCCGCAGCACCCGGTTGACCAGTGCGGCCAGCAGTTCGCGCGCTTGCTCGTCCATCGCAGCCTCGTGCACGCTAGGGAATATCGAGCACAACCTGCCCGATCTTGGTGCCCGATTCCACCGCGCGGTGCGCGTCCACCGCATGCTCCAGCGGAAAACGCCCGGCGATCGCAAATGAAGGTCCGCCGACTGACCTTTCTTCCCGCACCCAGCGGCTGATATCGGCGATCGCCTGGCGCTTCGCGGCATCGGGCATGGTGTAGACGAACACCTGCCGCACCACCGGGTTCTTCCATAGCATCGCCGCATAGGGAAGCTCGGGCACCGGCTTGCCGGTGGTCGCGTAGGCGGCGATCGCACCGTTGGGCCGCAGCAGTTCCGCGGACACTGGCAGGTTCACGCCGAGGTCGACCTCCACCACCCGGTCGATACCGCCGATCGCCGCCCGCACCTCCTGCACGACGTCCGTACGCCGGTAGTCGACCACCACGTCCGCACCCGCCGCGCGCGCATGTGCGGCCTTCTCGGGCGAACTGACCGTCGCGGCCACACGCGCCCCGGCCCATTTCGCCAGCTGGATCGCGTAGTGGCCGACGACGCCTGCGCCGCCGGTGACCAGCACGTTCAGACCATCGACCGGTCCATCGGCGAACAGGCACCGGTGCGCGGTCATGCAGGGAATACCGAGGCACGCGCCCTGCGCGAAATCGAGCGACTCCGGCAGGGGAACGGCCAGCGCCTCGGGCAGGCTGACGAACTGCGCGCTCGCCCCGAACGGCCGGCCCCACTGCGCGTTGTAGATCCAGACCCGCTCGCCGATGCGTCCGGGGTCGACATAGAGTCCGACGCGGTCGATGCGGCCGGCACCGTCGCTGCCCGGAATCACGTACGGCGGTATCGGCTTGCGCGAACCGGCGCGCGCCTTCACGTCCGAGGGATTGACCGCTGCGGCGTGCAGCCGGACGCGAACTTCGTGTGGGCCGGGCTCGGCATCGGGCCGTTCGCCGACCTGCAGCACCTCGCCCGCAGGCCCGTTCGTTTCGTACCATGCGGCAAGCATCGCTACCCCGTCAGTTCGGCTGGATGTTCGCAGTCTGCACGACCTGCCTCCAGCGCGCTATCTCGCCGCGCAGGAAGGCATCGAACTCGGCGCTGGTGTTGGCGACCACCTCGAAGCCGATCTCGTCCATCGACTGGCGCACCTGTGGAAGCTTGAGCGCCGAGACCACAGCGCCTTCCATCCGGCTGCGGATATCCTTCGGCAGGCCACGCGGAGCAGCGAACGCCTGCCAGGAATAGACCTCGAAGCCCGGGAAGCCGAGTTCGAGCATCGTCGGCACGTCGGGCAACTGCGGAGACCGGCGATCGCCGGTGACCGCGAGCGCGCGCAGCCGGCCGGCCTTGATGTGGCCAGTCGCGGCGCCGAGGTTCTGGAACGACGCATCGACCTGGCCGCCGACCATGTCGGCCATCGCGGCGGCGCCGCCCTTGTATGGCACATGGATGCCGGTGGTCTTCGTCCGCTGCCAGAACAGCTCGGCAGAAAGATGGTCAGAGGACCCCGTGCCGGACGACACGAAGGTCAGCTTGCCGGGGGTCTTCTGCAGCAGGCCGATCAGGTCCTTCACGCTCGCCGCAGCGACCTTCTGGCTGGTGATCAGCACATTCGGGTTGCGCACGGCGACGGTAAGGAGGTCGTAGTCGCGCAACGGGTCGTAGGAAAGATCCTTGAACAGCGCAACGTTGATCGCGAAAACGCCGATCGAGCCGACCATCAGGGTGTATCCGTCGGGGCTGGCCTTGGCCAGCATCTGGCCAGCGATCGCACCGTTGGCGCCGGGCCGGTTGTCGACGATGACCGTCTGGCCGAGCGCCTCCTGCATGCGCAGTGCGACGCTGCGTCCGACGATGTCCGAGGAGCCACCGGCGACGAACGGCACCAGCATCCTGAGCGGCCGGCTCGGCCAGGCGGTTCCCTGTGCCTGCGACGATGTCGGCTGCATGGCCAGGCAAAACGGGATCGACAGCAGGCATGCAGCATGGGCCGCGAACGCGGCGACGGTGCGCTTCATCGTTCTTGCTCCTCCGGTTCGGCCGCCCGACGGATGCGCGCGGTCCGTTGTTTATTTCCTCTGCGGACACAGCCTACCGCAAAGCCTGCGCGGCACGCGTAGTAACATCGCTGCACTGCAACGCGGACGCGACTCCATGGAAGCTTACCTCCTCGACTGGGCCAGCCTGCTGCTGCGCTGGCTGCACGTGATCGCCGGCATCGTCTGGATCGGCGCTTCTTTCTATTTCGTCGCGCTCGACAACTCGCTCGATCCACCGAATCCCCCGAAGAAGGGCGTGCTCGGCGAGAACTGGTCCATCCACGGCGGAGGCTTCTACCACAAGCAGAAGTACGTGGTGGCACCCGACCGGCTGCCGGAACGCCTGCACTGGTTCAAGTGGGAAGCCTACTGGACCTGGATCAGCGGCTTCGCGCTGTTCGTGGTCGCCTATTACCTCCATGCCGAGACCATGCTGGTCGATCGCGCGGTGCTCGACATCGCGCCGTCGACTGCGGTGCTGGCGAGCCTCGGCCTGATCGTCGCCGCCTGGCTGGTCTACGACGGACTGTGCCGCTCGCCGCTGGGCAGACATGACGGGTGGCTAGCACTGGTGGGCTTCGTGCTGATCGCCCTGGCCGCCTGGGGCTGCGCGCAACTGTTCGGCGGGCGCGGCGCCTACCTGCAGGTCGGCGTGATGGTGGGAACCATCATGGTGGCCAACGTGGCGATGGTGATCATCCCGGGGCAGAAAAAGATGGTCGCGGCCATGTCCGCCGGTGAGGTGCCGGATCCGAAGTACGGCCGCTGGGGCAAGCAGCGCTCGGTACACAACAACTACGTGACGCTGCCGGTCGTGTTCATCATGCTGTCCGGACACTATCCGATGACCTACGGTCATCCGCAGGCATGGGCGGTACTGGTTGCGGTGTTCCTCATCGGCGGCGTCGTCCGGCACTATTTCAACCGGCGCAATGCCGGGCAGACCATCGCCTGGCTGCCGGCGGCGGCGGCGGCAATGGTGGTGGTGCTCGCGGCACTGATCGTGCCACGAGCACCCGAAGGCAGCGCCGGCCGCACGGCGACGATCGCCGACGTGCAGCAGGTGATCGCCTTGCGCTGCCAGTCCTGCCACGCGGCCGCACCGACGCAGCCCGGATTCGTACAGCCGCCGGGCGGCATCATGCTCGATACGCCCGAGCGGATCGCGCAGTTCGCGCAGAAGATCCACCAGCAGACAGTACTGGCGAAGGTGATGCCGCCGGGCAACCTGACCGGCATCACCGACGACGAGCGTGCGATCATCGCCGCCTGGTACCGCGACGCAGCCCCCGGACGCGGACGCGGCGGCAGCTGACGCAGGAGGAGACGCAGATGGGAATGCTCGACGGCAAGGTCGTCGCGGTCACAGGTGCGGGAGGCGGCATCGGTCGCGACCTTGCACTTGCGTGCGCCGCGGCAGGGGCCTCGGTGGTAGTCAACGACATCGGGGCATCGCTCACCGGCGAAGGGCTGGACGCCGGACCGGCGCAGCAGGTCGTCGACGAGATCGTGGCCGCTGGTGGCCGCGCCGTGGCGAACACCGACAACGTCGCCGATCCGAAGGGCGGCGAAGGCGTCGTGGGCAGCGCGCTGGCCGCGTTCGGCCGCATCGATGGGGTGATCAACAACGCCGGGATCCTGCGCGACCGCTTCTTCCACAAGATGAGCGAAGTCGAGTTCGATGCGGTCATCAAGGTCCACCTGTACGGGTCCTACCACGTCGCACGCGCCGCCGCCAACCACTTCAAGGAACAGGGCAGCGGTGCCTACGTGTTCATGACGTCCACCTCCGGACTGGTCGGCAACTTCGGCCAGGCCAACTACTCGGCCGCCAAGCTGGCGCTGACCGCGCTGTCGAAGTCGATTGCGCTCGACATGCAGAAGTTCAACGTGCGCTCGAACTGCATCGCGCCGTTCGCCTGGAGCCGGATGATCGCGTCGATCCCGACGGACACGCCCGACCAGGTTGCGCGCGTGGCCAAGCTGCAGCAGATGACGCCGGCGAAGATCGCACCGCTCGCGGTCTACCTGCTTTCCGACGCGGCGCGGGACGTCAACGCCCAGGTGTTCGGCGTGCGCAACAACGAAGTGTTCCTGTTCAGCCAGCCTCGGCCGGTGCGCAGCGTGCACCGGTCGGAAGGTTGGACGCCGGAATCGATCGCCGAGCATGCAATGCCTTCGCTGGCGAAATCGTTCTTCCCGCTGGACCGCTCGCAGGACGTGTTCAGCTGGGATCCGGTCTAGGGCGCCTCCGATGAGGGAGATCGCTTTCGATGCGGCGGCCTCGATCGCGCGCCGCATCGCGCGCGGCGAGTTCTCCGCGCGCGATGCACTCGATTACTTCGTCGATCGCCAGCGCCGGCTGCATCCGTCGCTGAACGCGGTCGTCGTGACCGACCTCGCGAAGGCGCGGCGGCAGGCCGGCGCGATCGACCGAGCGATCGCACGCGGCGAGCGGCCGGGGCCGCTGGCCGGCGTACCGATGACGGTGAAGGAATCGTTCGATTTCGCCGGGCTGCCGACCACCTGGGGACTGGAGGCACACCGAGGCAACATCGCCGCACGCGATTCGCTCGTCGTCGAGCGACTGCGTGCGGCCGGCGCAGTCGTCTGGGGCAAGAGCAACGTGCCGGTCATGCTTGCAGACTGGCAGACTTTCAACCCGGTGTACGGCACCACCAACAGCCCCTGGGGCGCAGGGCTCACGCCCGGTGGCTCCTCCGGCGGCGCGGCGTGCGCGCTGTCCGCCGGCATCAGCGCCCTCGAATACGGATCCGACATCGGCGGCTCGATCCGCGGGCCGTCGCACCTGTGCGGCATCTACGGGCACAAGACCAGCTACGCGATCGTACCGGGCCACGGTCACGCGTTGCCCGGCTTCTGGTCGCCACCGGAGATCTCGGTGGTCGGCCCGCTCGCCCGGTCGGCGGGTGACCTCGCGATCGCGCTGAAGGCCACCGCCGGTCCGGCTGGCAACGATGCCCGTGCCTACCGGCTCTCGCTGCCGGCACCTTGCTTCGAAGGCTTCAAGGGATTGCGCATCGCAGTGCTGCCGTCGCATCCGGCGACCCGTGTGTCCCGCGTCGTCGCCGACGAGATCTCGAAGCTCGGTCGGTTCCTCGCGCGCCAGGGTGCGAAGGTGAAGATGCCGGTCGAGCTGCCCTTCGACGTCGCTGCGCACGACCGGCTGTACGTGCTGCTGCGGCGGGCCGCGACTTCGATGCGCGCCTTCGACGATGCCGGCTTCCGCGCGGCGGTGGTCGAACGGGACGCGCTGTCGCCGGACGATCGCAGCTACGCCGCCGACCAGTTGCGCGGCAACACGCTCGCGCACCGTGAATGGATGCTGCTCGAGAACGAACGCCAGCGGCTGCGCCAGGTCTGGGACGACTTCTTCCGCGACCACGACTTCCTGCTGTGCCCGGGTGCCGCAACGGTGGCCTATCCGCAGAACCCGTCCGGTCGACGCTGGGAGCGCATGATCGACATCGACGGCGAACCGATGGCCGACGTGCAACAGATTTTCTGGATGGGTTTCGCCAGCCTCGGGTGCCTGCCCGCGACGATGGCGCCGATCGCGATCACCGCCGACGGATTGCCCACCGGCGTGCAGATCATCGGCCCGCAGTATGCCGACCTGTCGACCATCCGCCTCGCCGCGCTGATCGAGCGCCACTACCACGCCTTCGTGCCGCCTCCTGCCCTCGCATCATGATCGTCCGTCTCCCGCTTCCGGCTGCCATAGCGCGGCTGGGCGTATTCATCGCAGCATTCATCGGGACAGTCGCCGGACCGCTGCAGCCACCGCCGGTCCACGCCCAGGCCTGGCCGGCCCGGCCGGTGCGCATGATCATTCCGTTCACCGCCGGCGGATCGACCGACCTCCTGGCGCGCGCGGTCGGCGCGCGCATCTCGGAGGGCATCGGCCAGCCGGTCGTGTTCGACAATCGGCCGGGTGCCAATACCATCATCGCATTCGAGCTGCAGGCGAAAGCGGCACCCGACGGCTACACCCTGCTGATGGGCGGCTTCAACGGCATGGTGATGAACCCGATCTTCTATCCGAAGCTGCCCTACGACGTCGAGCGCGACCTCGCGCCGATCGGCATGGTCGGTGCATCGCCGCTGATGGTCGTCGTGCATCCGTCGCTGCCGATCCGCTCGATGCGAGACCTTGTCGAATACGCCCGCGCCAACCCGGGCAAGCTCGACTTCCAGTCTTCGGGCAACGGCAATATCACCCATGTGTCGGTCGAACTGTTCATGACGATGGCTGGCGTGAAGATGCAGCACATCCCGTACAAGGGCGGCTCGGCCGGGCTGCCGGACCTGCTGTCGGGCGCGGTACCGCTGAAGTTCGACGTGCCGCTGTCGGCCCTGCCGCACGTGAAGGCCGGCAAATTGCGCGCGCTGGCCGTCACATCGCCCAGACGCCTGTCGATCGCCCCCGAACTGACGACCGTCGCGGAGGCGGGCTATCGTGGCTATGAGGCCGCGACCTGGTTTTCGCTGGTCACGCGGCGCGGCACGCCGAAAGAGATCGTCGACCGGGTGAACGCCGAGATACGGCGCTTCGTCGACACCGCCGAAGCACGAGCCCAGTTCTCCACTCAGGGCATCGAACTCGAGGCCGGATCGCCGGCGGACCTGCAGGCCCGGATCGCGCGCGACCGCGCTACATGGTCGAGCGTGGTACGAAAGGCGGGTATCTCGGTCGAGCCGCTCTGAGCGCAACGCGTGTTCCCATGACATTCCGATCGCCAGGCAGCGATAACCGCAGCGCCGGAGCATCCGCCTGGCGGGCGCTGCGCACGCTGCTGACGATGGTCCTGCTGGCGGTGGTCGGTTGCGCGCAACGCGACAGCGCGGACGACGGGCGGCCGATCGAACGGGAGACGTCGTGGCAGGAGACGATCGCACAGGCAAAGGCCTTCACCTACCGCATCGGCTTCGTCCCGACCGCCAACTTCACCCACGCGAGCGTGGACCTGCCCGGTTTCCCGTATTGCGGCCGCGCCTCGAAGCTGGTGCTGCCCTACTCCTACGAGGACCCAGCGATCGAATGGCTGGATACGGCCACGCCGGAGCAATGCCGCGATATCCCCCCCTCAATGGAGTCCTACCATGGCATGTCGGAAGCGGTCGGCGAAGTAGCATCGCCTGTGACGCCGTCGATGATCGCCAGCGGCGTGGCGCGGATGATCTACCTGGTCGTGCACGAGGACTGCCATGACCAGTTCACGCTGCCCTACGGCATCGAGGAGCCGCTGTGCGAACTCATCAGCTACCGGGCCATGACAGAAATGGCGGCACAGCCCGGGCCGTGGAGCGAGGCGCAGCGGCGTGCCATCCGCGAGTACGCGCTGCGCAATGCCGGGCGGATTCCGCTGAACCTGCATCATTACCAGCAGGTCGCCGCGCTCCATGAACAGCATGCCCGCGGTGAAGTCGATCAGGCCCGCCTGCTGCGCGCACGCGCGGTGCTGCTGTCCAGGGCGGAAGCGGCGACAGGCTCTCCGGCAGGCAGTCTCAACAACATCGTGCTGGCGAACCGCATGACCTACGCTCGCCATTATCCAGCCATCGAGCGGATGTTCGAGCGTCTCGGCTCCGACCTCGGACGCCTGGTCGCGCTGTTCCAGCAAGTCGATGCACGCATCGTGGCAGAGTCCGCTCTGGCCGCCGAGACCGCAAAGGATGCCGGGCCGGTACCCGTCGAGCCGGCGGCGAATTCCGGCCCACGGCAGCGGCCATCGCCCCTGCCGCGTGCGGCACCAGCCGGACGCAACCCGGGCGACGCGAAGGTCCGCCCGCCCCAGAAGCCCGCCACGCGTCCCACGTCGACCGGCAACCGCCCGGCCGTCACGGGCGCGTCCGCTGAGCGCACGCCGGTCGAGGCAGCAGCGGCGGAATCCGCGGCCGACGACCCGGCGGCGCTGCTCGCCCGGATCAGGGCGGCCGAGGCAACCGTACTCGAGGTCGCAGCCCGGCTGCTCGACGCACGCTGAGCGAAGACTAACCGAGGATGAACGCCTCGTGGATCGACGACTGGATCGATCCGCCGACGATCGGACCACCACCGGCCACGTACAGCGTATCGCCGATGGCTACCGCACCCAGGCCATGCCGGGGCGTCGGCATGGGCGCATGCGCCTCCCAGCGATCGCCACGGAAGTCGTAGCTCTCGTTCTGACCGAACACCCGCCGCGTACCCTCGCCACCGACCACATGCAGGCGACCGCCGATCAGCCCGACACCGTGGCCGCTGCGCGGCGTAGGAAGCGGCGCGCGTTCACTCCAGCGGTCGACCTTCGGGTCGTACACATGGTGCAGGCCCGTATTGAAGTGGAAGTTGTCCATCCGGCCGCCGATGCAGTGGATGCGGCCCTCGTGCACGATATGTCCGATATGGTCGCGCTGGGCAGGCAGTGGCGATGCACCGTCCCAGCGATCGGCCTTGGGGTCGTAGACATCGTGCCAGTCGACCGAGCGCGAATCGCGACCACCGATCGCATGTACGCGCCCGCCATGGACTTCGACAGCGATCGCGCCCCGGGGACGGCTCAGCGGACGGATCGTCCGCCATTCGTTGGTATTGGCATCCCAGACATGGCACTGCGAGTGCGGTGCGCGGTTCTGCTCGATGAATCCGCCGATCGCGAAGATGTAGCGGTCGTCCATGGTCGCCACGCCGATGTGGTTCGCGCCGAACGGAATCGCGGCTGCCTGCTCCCAGCGGTCGGCCTTCGGGTCGTACACATGATGGTAGTTGCGGTCGACGCGCTGCAGTCCGTACCCGCCGACGATATGCATCCGGCCGCGGCACACCGTTGCCCACGCCATCTCGCTGCGCGGGATCGGCAGGCTGGCCCGCGCGATCCAGCGGCCCTGCCGCGCGGAGGCCGGTGCAGAACTGGTGCTGAACCGCACCTCGGCCGCCGCCGCAGGCAGGTCGCGGATCTTCGGGTCGAACAGGTGCGAGTACGGGCTGTCGTGATGCGGGATCGGATCCATCCCGGCACCGCCGTGGTGGCCTGCATGCTGGGCGCGGGCCGGTGCCACGGCGGCGACGCCGGCAGCCAGCACGCCAAGGAAATTGCGGCGCGTCGTGTTCATCGTGGGCTCCAGGTGGGCACGTCAGGATTTCCAGGCTTCGGGGTTGAGCAGGTTCGGCGGGCGCTCTCCCGAGAGCACGGCCAGCGCGTTGCGGGCAGCCAGCATCGCCATCCCGCGACGCGTGGCAGCGGACGAACTGGCGATGTGCGGTGCGAGTACCACGTTGTCGAGCGCGAGGAAGTCACGGTCGAAGGCCGGTTCGCCTTCGAACACGTCGATGCCGGCCGCGGCGATCGTCCGCCGCTGCAATGCCTCGACCAGCGCGCGGTCATCGACCACCCCGCCGCGGGCGGTATTGACCAGGACCGCCGTCGGCTTCATTCGCGCGAGCTCGGCCGCACCGATCAGGTGGTGGGTCGCCGGCGAGTACGGCACCATCAGCACGACGAAGTCCGCTGCAGCCAGCAGTTCTTCGCGGGCCACCCACCGGGCGTTCAGGCTGCGCTCGGTCGCCGCGTCGAGGCGGCTGCGGTTGCAGTAGAGGACCTGCATCGAGAAGCCTTGCGCACGCCGTGCGATCGCCTGCCCGATGCGGCCCATGCCGATGATGCCGAGCGTCGCATGGTGCACATCCACGCCGAGCAACTGCTTCAGCTGCCAGCCTGTCCACTGGCCTTCGCGCAGGTACCGCTCGGCCTCGGTGACACGGCGTGCCGCACCGAGCATCAGCGCCCATGCGAAATCGGCGGTGGTCTCGTCGAGCACCCCCGGGGTATTGGTGGCCATCACCCCACGCGCAGTACAGGCAGCAAGGTCGATGTTGTTGTAGCCGACTGCGATGTTGGCCACGACCTTCAGCTTCGGACAACGGGCGAGCAGTGCTTCGTCGATGCGGTCGGTCAGCGCACAGACGAGCGCATCGGCGTCCGCCGCAAGCGCGGCCAGTTCTTCCGGGGCCAGCGGTCTGTCGGACGGGTTGTCCACCACCGTCGCTCCGGCGCGAAGCCGTTCCAGCACATCGTCGAACACCTCGCGCGTCACCACCACCTTGTGCGCCATCACGCCATCCCCCCTGTTGCGGCCGCCGGAACTATATCGTAGCGGGACGCCGGTGTTGCAGGCACGGGCAGCCTGCGGCCCTGGGACGCCCCCCGCTCCCGGGCGAGACGATACGAGGCAGCCCGTCCTGCCCGCTCAATATTCCAGAGTCCGTGTCGTTAACTGGACGCCGATCCTCGTCCCTCCCTGACGGAGTCCGCGTCCGCACGCACCATGCAGATCTACACCAACTCCGCCGCCCTGAACGCCCAGCGATCGCTCGACCGTACGTCGAACGACCTGTCGCGCTCACTGTCGCGCCTGTCCTCCGGATTGCGGATCAATGCCGCAGCCGATGACGCGGCGGGGCTGGCGGTGGGGTCACGCATGACCGCGCAGCTGCGCGGGATGAACCGCGCCGAACGCAATGCGAACGACAGCGTGTCGCTGCTGCAGACCGCGGAGGGGGCGATAAGCACGGTGGTCGACGCGCTGCAGCGCGCGAGGGAACTCGCCGTGCAGGCTGCGAACGGCACGAACAACACCAGCGACCGGGCCGCGCTGCAGGCCGAAGTGTCGCAGCTGATGGCGGAGATCGATCGCGTCGGACGCGCCACCACCTTCAATGGCAGCCAGGTTTTCTCGCAGGATACGCAAGGTATCGGCGGCGATGCCAACATACGCGCCGTACTCGACGGGCTGAAGCTCGGCTGGCTCGAGGAAGCGGAAAGCCGGATCAGCAGATTCTTCGGAATCCAGGGCGACGGCGCCGACCTGCAGATTCAGCTGACCACCTTCACCGACGGCGCGAATGGCACAGCCGCCCGGGTGGTCGGTTCGTTCGCGCCACCCGGCCCGGGCGTGAAGGGCAGCAGCCTGAAGCTGCAGGTGGACATGGCCGACTTCACACCCCCCAACCTGCCCGATGGCGGCAACGCGCCGTTCTACAACGACCGGATCATCGCGCACGAGATGGTGCATGCAGTGATGTACCGGTCGATGGACGATTTCCAGGCGCTCCCGACCTGGTTCACCGAGGGCGCGGCGGAGCTCATCCACGGTGCGGACGAGCGGCTGGCCGCCGACGTTCAGGCCGCCGGTGGCATCGGCGCGCTGCTCGCCGCGGCACCGATCACCAGCTGGGGAGGCAACTCCGCGAGCTATTCGACCGGCTATCTCGCGACGCGTTACCTGCACCAGGCACTGAAGGATGCCGGCGCGAGCGGGGGCCTCAAGGACTTCATGCAGTTCCTGGCGCGACCGGGGGCGACCATGGATGCTGCGTTCAGCCAGTTCTTCGCGGCCTCGGGCGGCCCGACGACGCGTGCCGCCTTCGAGACCGCATTCGCCAGCAACGGCGCGGCCTTCTTCAACAGCCACGTCAACCTCACCAACGCCGATACCGGCGCGATCGGCGGGCTGGATGCGGACAGCGGCAAAGTGTTCACTGCGGCGAGCATCATCGACAACATCAGCGGCACGTCCTACGGCGACAGCACGCTGAAGGGGTTCCGGCTCAAGTACGACGAATCGAACCCGACCGGCACCTCGACACGCGACCTGTCGTTCCATGTCGGCACCCAGTCTTCGCTGCAGGAAGGCGGCCAGACCATCGACGCGCGGATCGGTGCCGTCAATGTGCAGGCACTCGGCCTGGGCGAGGTCGACCTGGCGAAGGATGCGCGGCGGGCGATCGTGCACATCGATGAAGCGCTCGCTTTCCTCAACAGCCAGCGCGGCCAGATCGGCGCGCAGTTGTCGCGGATGGACAGCGTGATCGCCAACCTGAAGTCGGGGGCGGTGAACATCGCGGCGAGCCGATCGCGCATCATGGACGCCGACTTCGCAGAGGAAACCGCGAAACAGGTCCGTGCGCAGATCCTGCAGCAGGCTGCGGTGTCGATGCTCGCGCAGGCGAACGCAGCTCCGCAGCTCGCGCTGTCGCTGCTGCGCTGAAGGCCGGGGTGCCGCTCAGGCGCCAGCCGGTATCCGCGTGACCTCGATCGACGACGCCGCCACGGCCACTGGCGCGGCCGTATCGCCGCGCCGCTGCGGTTCGTGCGGATGCCAGCCGAGCACCAGCAGCATCACGGCGAACCCGACGACATAGCCCAGCGCCACATGCCAGCCGTGCCGCAGCCACGCCACGACCGACCGTGCCTGCGGAAACTGGTTGGACAGCGCGATGCCGGCCGACGACCCGAACCAGAGCATCGAGCCGCCGTAGCCGACCGCGAACGCAAGGAAACCCCAATCGTAGCCACCCTGTTCGAGCGCGAGCTTGGTCAGCGGAATGTTGTCGAACACCGAGGACACGAACCCCAGGCCGAGCGCGGTCTGCCAGCTCGCTACCGGCAGGTGCTCGACGGGCATCATCGACGCACAGAGCACCAGCGACAGCAGGAACAGCGCACCCTTCGCGGCCTCGGGCACCACCGCCCAGTCGGGCCGGCGCAGCAGCGATCCGAGCAGGATGGCGCAGAACACCGCGACGCCGATGAACGGGAAGCTGTCGGCGAGCGCCGCATGCCGCAGGTTCACGTAGACATTGGTGGCGATGGCCGATGCCAGGATGAAGGCAACGATGCCAACCCGCACCCAGTCGATGCGCACGCCCGGCTCGACGTCGGCGGTGATCGGCTGATGACGATGCTGCTGCAGCGCGGCCGGGATGCCGCACACCACCAGTGCGACGACCGCCGCGACATAGGCATGCACGACATCAAGCGGAGCCACCCCGCCGATCCACATCATGGTAGTCGTGGTGTCGCCTACCACGCTACCCGACCCGCCGGCATTCGACGCAGCGACGATCGCGGCGAGATAGCCGATGTGCACCCGCCCCTTGAATACGCTGGCCGCGACGGTTCCGCCAATGATCGCGGCTGCGATGTTGTCGAGGAAACTGGACAGCACGAAGATCAGCACGAGCAGCACGAATGCGCCCTTCCAGTCGTCCGGCAGGAACCGCGGCAGCATGTCCGGGACCCTGCTGGCGTCGAAGAAGCGCGCGAGCACCGCAAAGCCGACCAGCAACATCAGCAGGTTCGCGAGGAGCACCCATTCATGCCCGAGGTGGGATACCAGCCCGTCCAGTCCCGTACCATGATGAAAACCCGCGTAGGCGAGTTTGTAGCTGGTTATTACCGCAAGCCCGGTCAAGGCCACCTTCAACGTGTGGGCATGGAACAGCGCGACCCCGAGCAGCGTGCAGGCGAACAGGAGGAACTCGACCGGAATGCCAAGCAGGGTCAGGGTCAGGGGCTGGGTCACTGGGTCACTCGATCAGGGCGATTGCGCTGGCAGCGGGCACCGGCCGGGAACGGCCGGAAACGGCCGGAAAAGCACATGGCGCCCGCCAGGCTAGTTGAGGGAAGCGCTGGCGCCGCAACACTGCGAGAACCGCCGTCCGCTGCAGCATGGACAGGGGTCCGCAGGCTTCAGTCGTGGTGGCTTGCGCACCGCCGCACGGTCATCTGGACTCGTGCCGCGCTGGTGCCAGAACTGGTGCAGTTCGAGCGTGCTGTCGGGCAGTTGCTCGATCAGTGCCTCGACCTGCTGCGGCGACAGCGGCTGTTCGACGATCTCTCGGTCGTCGGCATGCGCGAGAGTGACGATCGGCGTCAGCGACTCGGATGCGTCGTCATCGTCGAAGGCTTCCTGCCAGTCGTCGGCGTGCAACCCGACGGCACGCATGAAACCGATTGCCCAGGTGCTGCCTGGGACGAGTTCCTGCGCACGCTCGCCGGGGGCGGACGCGGCGCCAGGCTTGTACTCGAACAGAATGGGCATCGTCGGCATGCCCGAATGCAGCGTCCAGGCGATGGTCGCCCAGTGCCGGTCGAGCAGTTCGAGAATGCGCCGGCACTGCGCGGCGGAGCCGAAGCGTACCGGCCGCCGCCCGTCCTCGGTATCGCCCCAGATGAGCGAAAGCCACTCGCTTGCCCCCGCCGCGACCGGGCTGCAGACCAGCCCGGCGATGAACCCGTCGAGTTCCTCGAGGTCCATCGAATCTTCCGGCGTGGCGCTGGACAGCAGGAAGCGGTCGAGTTCGTCGAGCTCACTCTCGGTGAGAGGGTCGACGCGGGGCTTTCGGGCAGCCATCGGCTCGGTACGGAGCGATCGTTACTTGATCAGCGTCACCGGAACGGTGGCGACCTGGAGCACCTGAGTGGCGACCGAGCCGAGCACGAGCCCGCTGACACCGCCGAGGCCGCGGGTACCCATCACGATGCCGTCGCAGCCATTCTGCGCTGCGAAATCGCCGATGGCAGGTCCGATCGGACCCAGCAGGATGTGCGGCGAATAAGCAATACCCGCCGCCTCGAGGAGCTTGCGTGCGGAAGCGAGCCCCTTGTCGCCCTCCTCGCGCTGGTAGGTCTCGATGGAATCACTGGAGACGAAGCTGCGGATCAACCCGTCACGAATCGCCGGCTGGACGGTGACGACATGTACCTCGGCCGGTTTGTTCATTGCCTGGACGACACCGATCACCCAGCTTACGGCGCGGTCCGAGCACTCGGATCCGTCGACAGCCAACAGCACCTTGTTCATTTCTCTCTCCTGTTGCCGGACGAGGCCCGGCGGTACCAGAATACTGCGGACCGGCAGGCACCTGCCGATACGAGAGTCCGCCACCGGCCGGATCTGCCGGCGCCGGTCAGCGAACCAGCACGACGGGTACGCTGCACAATTCGATCACGGCCTTCGCGACCGAACCCATGAGCACGGTGTTCACCCAGCCCAGCCCCTTGGTGCCCAGGACCACCAGTTCGAAGCCTCCGGCCTCGGCGAACTCGCTGATTCTAACGCCCGCAGGCCCCATCGCGATATGGGTCTGGTAGGGAATGCCCGCTGCATCGAGGCGGGCGCGAGCGGATTTCATCGACGCTTCGCCGTAGGACTGCAGGTGCATCGCCTGCGCCTCGATGCTCATGAAGGGCTGCACCTGGATCACCGTCACCTCGAACGGTGCTCCGCCCCGCTGCAGAGCGATCAACCGGTCGGTGGCCCGGTCGGACGTTTCGGAACCATCGACTGCCAGAAGCACCTTGATCGACATCGCATCCTCCTTCGTGTGGCGTATCCCGGCCGCACCATTGCGACCGGGCATCGGCCACGGTTCAGATGCATGACTGTACCGCCGCCTTTGCTTACGGAATATTGACGGCGATCAAGGTCGACGCAGGTTACGCGCCGCACGGTCAGCCATGCGTCGGCATCACGGTCGAGCGCCCCGCCACCGGCGCCGGTACGGACGCAGACGGCCAGCGCTCGGTGATCACCTTGGTACGGGTATAGAAGTAGACGCCTTCCATCCCGTGCACATGCAGGTCGCCGAACAGGGACTGCTTCCAGCCGCCGAACGAGAAGAAAGCCATCGGCACCGGTATCGGCACGTTGATGCCGACCATGCCGACTTCGATCTCGTTCTGGAACTTGCGCGCCGCGCCGCCGGATGCGGTGAAGATCGCGGTGCCGTTGCCGAACTCGTTGCGGTTGACCAGTGCGATGGCCTCGTCTAGCGTATCGACGCGCACCACCGAAAGCACCGGCCCGAAGATCTCGTCGCGATAGATCGACATCTCGGGGCTGACGTGGTCGAACAGCGTGGGACCGAGGAAGTAGCCCTGCTCATGGCCATCCACCGAAAGCCTGCGGCCGTCGAGCACCAGCGCCGCGCCCTCGGACTCACCGCTGTCGACATAGCCCTTCACCTTGTCGCGGTGTGCCTTCGACACCAGCGGTCCCATGTCGACGCCCTGGACATCGCCGGGCGCGACCTTGTAGCCGGCACCGATGCGCGCGATCTTCGCGACCAGTTCGTCGCCGATGCCGCCCACCGCGACCACGGCCGAGATCGCCATGCAGCGCTCCCCGGCCGACCCGTAGCCTGCACCTGCAATCGCATCGGCCGCGAAGTCGAGGTCGGCGTCGGGCATCACGACGGCATGGTTCTTCGCGCCGCCCAGCGCCTGCACGCGCTTGCCGCCGCGCGCCGCCGTCTCGTACACGTACTTCGCGATCGGGGTCGAGCCGACGAACGAGACCGCACGCACCGACGGGTGCTCCAGCAATGCATCGACGGCCACCTTGTCGCCGTGCACGACGTTGAACACGCCGTCTGGCAGGCCGGCCTCCTGAAGCAGTTGTGCCAGCAGCATGCTGGCGGATGGATCCTTCTCGGACGGCTTCAGGACGAAGGTATTGCCGCAGGCGATGGCGACCGGGAACATCCAGCAGGGCACCATCACGGGAAAGTTGAACGGCGTGATGCCGGCGCACACGCCGATGGCCTGCAGCCGCGAATGACAGTCGATGCCGCGCCCGACGTCCTCTGCATGCTCGCCCTTCTGCAGGTGCGGTACGCCGCTCGCGAATTCCACGACCTCCAGGCCGCGCTGTACCTCGCCCTGGGCATCGGGCAGCGTCTTGCCATGCTCCTCGGTGATCAGCCTGGCCAGCCGATCGCGATTGAGTTCGATCAGTTCCTTGAACTTGGCCATGACCCGTGCCCGGCGCAGCGGCGGGGTAGTGCTCCAGTCGGAGAAGGCAGCGCTGGCCGCTCGCACCGCCGCGTCGACATCGGCAGCATCGCCCAGCGCGACCTTGCGGATGACCTGGCCGGTTGCCGGGTTGGTGACCTCGCCGCTGCGGCCGCTGCGGGCGGCGTGGCGTGCGCCGTTGATCCAGAAGGTGACGAGTTCGTTCATCGGCGTGCTCGATCGGTGCATGGAAGGGGCCCCGCGACAGGCACGGGAGCAAGGGCGAAAGTATAACCGCCGGCGTCGATCGGACTGGATGCGGGCTTCGGGCGCACGCGCTCGACAGGGTCCCGCCCAGACGCGGAGCCCCTCGAACCGGGCGGGGAAGCGCCGATGAGCGACAATCCAACGGAAAGGAGCCAGTCAACCATGACGGACGCGATGCGGGGCCAGCGCAGGCCGGGATACCGAGACACAGACGTCGACGCACGGCGATGCCAGGTGCGCAGATGAGCGTCGGCGTGCTGGCACTGGTTGCCATCATGACGATCGCGCTGCTGGTGATGCTTGGCCTGTGGCGCCTCAGCGTGCGCGAAGCCTACATCCGCGAGACGCTGCTCCCGCCAGGCCTCCTGGATACGCTGTCCAGCCCCTTCCCGGCGCTGAGCCTGAAGGACCGGCAACTGGTCGCGCGCGGGCTGCGCAAGTTCTTCCTCGCGCAACTGAAGGCCGGCCGAAAGCCCGTGGCCATGCCTTCGCGCGTGGTCGGCGCACTCTGGACGGCGTTCGCGCAACGCGGCGCCGCCTACGAGTCCTACTGTCGCCAGAGCCTCGGACGGGTGCTTCCGGTCACCGCGCCGGTGGCATTGTCTGTCGAAGCCGCGGCCAATGCCGGGCTGCGCCGCTGCTGGTGGAATGCCTGCCGGGAAGAAAACCTCGATCCGAGCGCACCGACGCGGATCCCGCTCTTGTTCGCACTGGATGCGAAACTGAAGATCGAGCATGGCCATTACTACTTCGCTGACGATGCGGCGAGGCTTCGCGCGTTGCGCCGCGATGACGGCGGCGAGTGGTCGTTCGAGCGCGAGCGCAGCTGGACGCCCGACGATCTGCGCGATACCGCATGGGATGGCGGTACCGACGGCTTCGGCGACGGCGGTGGTGGCGACGGCGGCGGAGACGGCGGCGGCGGCGGCGACTGACCTCGGCGACTGACCTCGGCGAGTGACCGCCGGCGCCAGCGCCGCACCGGTCGTGCGGGCCGGGACTCGAGCAGGGGCCAGTTCAGGCGCCAGCCAGCCCCATCAGCCGCCATACCGGCATCGACAGCGCTATCGACAGCAGCACCAGCAGGCCCCACATCCAGGCCAGCGCGCGTGCATGCCGGTGCGAGAAGCACTCGCCGGAGCCGTGATAGAGCGCCAGATAGACGGTACTCTGGTAGGGCAGGAACCATACCTGCGTCGATACCAGCGCCACCAGTGCGACCAGGAACGGATGCACCTGCGCCGCGCTGGCCGCCGGCAATGCAACCAGCGTCAGCAGGGGCGCCGCGGCCTGCCAGCGAACGATGAACGACAGGCCGAAGCCGACCAGCGCCAGGACCAGGCAGAACGACAGACTGCCCAGCGCCATCGACTCGATGACCGCAGCGAGCCGCGCGCCCAGCCAGGTACCGATACCCAGTGTGGTGAACACGGTCGCCAGGCTGGATATCGCACCGAAGAACAGCAGGAACGGCCAGTTCACGCCAGTGCGCACCATCGTCGTGTCGAGTGCGCGCCCGAGCGCCAGCACGACCAGCGCGCCGACGCCGAGCCATGCGCCGTTGATGCCATGCCACGGCTCGGTCAGAAACCCGGCGATCAGGCCGATGAGCACCGCAAGGCAGAGCTTCTCGTCCGCACGCATCGGCCCCAGTACCGCGCGCTGCAGCGCGAGCCGGTCCCCAGGGTTCTCGGCCGCGGTCGTCGGTCGGTAGAGCCACACCACCGCCGACAGGCCGCCGGCGAACAGCAGCAGATGCAATGGCAACGCCGCGACGAACCAGCCGGCGAAGCCGAACTGTCCCCGCACCTCGTCGGGCAGCAGCCCGTGCACCAGCAGGCCGACCGATGAGCCGGTCAGGAACAGGCCGGCCATCTGTCCGAAGCCGATCAGTGCCGCCAGCGCAAGTCCGGTCGCCGCGCGGCCGCCCGGCTCGAATCCGAGCGCCTCGGCGACCTCGCGCACCATCGGCGCAGCCAGCGCCGTGCGGCTGGTCGCATTGGGCAGCGTCGGTGTAACCGCAGCGCCGACCAGCCCGAGCGTGACGCACCGGCTGGCGAAGCCGGCCGGCTTGCGGCCGAGTGCCGCCAGCGCGACACGGTACATCAGCCCGGTGTTGCCCACCGCGACGCCGACCGCGAGCACCGCCAGCACCAGCACCCAAGGCTGGCTGGCGAACCCGTCCAGCGCGACGCGCGGGGCGACGAGGCCGGTGACTACCCAAGAGGCAACCAGCGCCAGCGCGATCACCTCCTCGGCCAGCGCCTCGGTAGCGAACAGGATGGCCGCCGCGACCACGGTCAGCAGGGCCTGCCAGCCCGCCGGGCCGAGACCCTCCGGCGGCGTCATCGTCCACAGCGACAGCGGCAGAAGGGCGAGCGCCAACCCCGCAAGCCTGCGCAGCGGCAGTGGCTTGCGTGCCGGTACGGTCGGCGCGGCAGCGGACGGTTCGGCATCGCTTGTCGATGCCGTATCGGAAGCGGCGGGCTCCCGCTCGCCCGCTGGCGCCACTGCCGGGACGCTGCGCGCACTCAGGCGCAATGCATCGCTGTCGGCGCCGGCCGCGCGGTATGCAGCAGCAGCAGGATTGCGCTGGCCAAGCCGCTCCAGTTCGACGGCGATCGCACAGACGCGCGCAGCGAGCGCGGTATGGCGGTGCTCGGCCAACAGTCCCCGATGCAGCGAGCGAGCGATCGCAACCGGCACGCGATAGCCGTCCGGCTCGTCGCGCAGCAGGGGCGACTGGCGCGCGAGCGCCGCCAGCCGGATCCGCGCTCGATCCTCGTCGACGTCGGCCAGCCGCGCGAGCACGGCCAGGGGCGCGCGTTCGAACAGTGCCGCTGCCTCGACGAGGTCGCGCTGGCCGGCATCGAGCTCGCGCAGGCGTCCGGCCACCCAGGTATCGACTTCCCGCTGCAGTTCGCCGAGGGCGCGACGGGTGCGCGCGAGGTCGAGCCCGATCGCGGCGCTCAGGTGCAGCATCAGGTCGGGTTCGCCGCGCAGCAGCGCATCGAACCGCACCCGGGGCAGCATCCAGACCCGTACCGCAGTCACCGAGACAACGCTCGCCGAGCGCGGCTCGTCGGTCAGCAACGACAGTTGTCCGAAGCTCTCGTAGGGCTCGATGCGGTCGATCGCGGACCCGGACACGCGCCGCTCCGCGACGCCCTCGCGCATGATGTAGAGGCCGTCTCCTTCGCCGCCGACTTCGAACACGAGCGATCCGGCATCGAACCAGCGCTCCTCGAGTACGCCTGCGAGCTTTGCGAGGTCGACCGGATCGAGCCCGGCGAACATCGGTACCGCGGCCAGTGCCTGGGCTGCGGCGAGCGACTCGCGGCCCTCGCTCACCGCGGCGTCCGGCGGCAGCGCGGACCGCGCACATCAGGCCCCTGCCCGCGCCTCATGGCCGCACCTTCCAGGGATGGAAGAACTCGACCCGGTCGATCGAATTGACCAGCGCATCGAGCACCAGCCGGCCGCGCAGTACCCGCAGCCGGATCCGGGTGCCGGCCGCGCCGGCAGCCCAGACCCTTTCGTAGAATTCGCGCGGCGTGGCCACCGGGTCGGCAGCCACCGCGATGATCACATCGCCCTCGCGGATGCCCACACGCTGTGCCGGAGACTGGTCCATCACGTGCGCCACGACCACCTTGCTGTCGTCCTGGGCCGTGTAGACACCCAGCCAGGGACGTGCCGGCTCGGGGCCGTGGCCGTGCGCGATCAGGTGGGGCAGCAGCGGGCGCAGCAGGTCGGTCGGCACGAACATGTTGCCGGGCAGGGCACTGCCCTGGTCGAGCGCGTCGCCGACCCACAGCGAGGCGACGCCGAGCAGCCGCCCCTCGGCATCGACCAGCGCAGCGCCACTGTGCTCCGAACGCCCGGGGACAGTGAACAACGCTTCACCCAGCATGTACTCCCAGTAGCCGACGAACGGCCGGCGCGACACGACTGCCGCGGCGCTCGCGCCCCCGGCACCCTCCTGGGCCACGAAGTACCGCGGCTGCATCTCGCGCACCGACGAGGAATCGCCCAGCACCAGCGGATGGTCTGTGACCCTGCCGCTGGCACGCAGCAGCCCGAAGCCGGTCGCATGGTCGAATGCGATCACACTGGCCGAGAGCACGCGGTTGTCGCGGGTGATCAACAGCACCGACCCGGCTTCGATCACCAGGTAGCCGATGGTCAGGATCAGCGTACCGGCCCGGGCATCCTCCCCGGGCACGTCATCGGCGCGGATCACGATCCCGGTCCCCTCGCGTTCGGTGCCCAGGGTCTGACCGGTACGCGCGTCCTCGATCGTGCGAACGCTCAGCTTGACCACCGCATCCAGCACCGCGTCGGGGAGTGCGCGAGTCGATGCCGGGTCGTTCACCGCCCGCCACGCGGCAAGGCTCGCCAGGACGAGCGGGACGCTGTCCGGCGGCGGAGCAGGGATTCCCGGCCGGGACGATCCTGATGGATCGCCCGGATCCGGCGATTTGGATGGATCCGACACGCCTCTAATGTACCGCTCCGCGGGTCCGCATGCGCACCTGGCCGGTGTCATCGCTGCCGAGCGTGCTACCGTCGTTGCACCGCAGCCGAACGCTGGCGGGCTGCATCCGCCGGCCGCGCCCTTGCCCGACAGGAATCCGAGTGCCCCCACCTTCCAGCCAGTCCCGCCAGGCCCGCGCCCGCTCCAGTCCCGTACCTAAAGCCGGTCGCGAGTTCGATCGCTCGCTGCTGACCTCGCGCGAACTGGCGCGCCTGCGCCACCTCACCACGCCAGCGAAGATCCAGGACTTCATCACCGACCGGCTGTCCTGCAACCACGAGGTGCATGGCGATACCGTGCTGTCGGTGCGGTCGGTGCTGCGCGAGAAGCATGCGCACTGCATCGAAGCGGCCTTCGTCGCGGCCTGCTGCCTGTGGCTCAACGGCGAGCCGCCGCTGCTGCTCGACCTGCATGCCGAGGGCCACGACTACGACCATGTGGTCGCCGTGTTCCGCCGCAACGGCTGCTGGGGCGCGTTGTCGAAGAGCAACCACCTCTGGTATCGATGGCGCGATCCGGTCTACCGCTCCCTGCGCGAACTGGCGATGTCGTACTTCCACGAATACGTGGACGCCGAAGGCACCAAGACGTTGCGCAGTGTCTCGGTGCCCCTCGACCTGTCCCGCGTGGATCCGGCCCTGTGGATCACCAGTCCGGACCATTGCTGGGAGATCGTCGACCGGCTCGGCAGGCTGAGGCACACCCGGCTGCTGCCGCCAGGCCAGCGCCGATGGCTGCGTCCGCGCGACCGGCTCGAACGCAGTGGCAACGCCATCGTCGAATACCCGGAGTGAAAACGGGGTCAGGCGCGCGCGACGGTGTTGCGCAGCACGCCGATGCGCTCGAGTTCGCACTCGACGACATCGCCGGGCTGGCAGTAGCCCTTGGCAGGGACGAGCGTCTCCTCGCCATCGGCCGCGCCGATCCACTTGCCGCCGAGTTCAGCATCGGTCGACCAGGCAGTGCCGCCCGGCGTGCCGGTGATGATCACCATGCCCGGCTGCAACGTGAGATTGGTCGAGAAGAAGTGGATCAGTTCGGCACATGACCAGATCATGTTGCCGGTCGACGCCGACTGACGCAGCTCGCCGTTGATGCGGGTGCGCAGGCGCAGCGCCTGTGGGTCGGGAATCTCGTCGGCCGTGGTGATCCACGGACCGAGCGGCGCCGCGCTGTCGAACACCTTGCCGCGGCCCAGTTCATACCAGGTACTGCCATCGGGCTTGCGCCGCACCTGCCGATCGCGCGCGGTCACGTCGTTGACGATGGTGTAGCCGAACACGTGTTCGAGCGCGCGCTCCACCGGGATGTGCCGCCCCGGCCTGCCGATCACCACCGCCAGTTCGGTCTCGCAGTCGAGCTTCTTCGTGAGTCGCTCGTCGTACACGATGTTCGCCTCGGGGCCGACCACGCAATCGGCCGTCTTCAGGAAGAACTCCGGTTCCTTGCCGGAAATGGGCGCAGCCGCCTTCTCTCGATTGTGGTCGTGGTAGTTGCTGCCGCTGCACAGGATGGTCGACGGCCGCAGTGGCGCCGCCAGGCGTACGGTCTTCAGCGCACGGACCGCAGCGGCAGGCGCCATCGACAGCAGCGAGGCTGCCAGCGAACGCGCCGGCTCGCCTGCGGCGATGAACGACAGACAGTCGGCGAACCAGACAGCCCCCTCGGGCGGTACCGCCCTGCCACCGGCCGCATGCGCCTCCAGCGCACGCAGCGCATCGACCATGCCGGCGCCGTTGACGAAACCCAGGCGCTCTCGCCCGTCTTCCAGGTAGGTCAGTACTTTCACGTCATTGCCTCGTCGAGCGGCAGCCGGTTCATTCCAGCTTGCCCATGCGGCGGATCACGTCGGCCAGCCGTTTCGAATCGCGCTGCAGGAAGTCGTCGAATTCGGCGCCCTGCAGGTGCATGATCGGCGTTTCCATCGCGGACATCGCCTTGATGAAGCCCGCGTCGGCGACCGCCTCCTTCACCGAGCCGCGTACGCGCGCCAGCACCTCGGCAGGCAGGCCGGCCGGCGCGAACACGCCGGACCAGATGTAGAACTCCGCCTCGTAACCTGCCTCGCGCATCGTGGGCAGGTCCGGGAAGGCCTTCAGGCGCTGACCACCCCAGGAACCGAGCAGGCGCACCTTGCCCGCCTTCACATGCGGGCTGGCGACACCGGGCGCCTGTGCGGTCACCTCGACCTGGCCGCCGAGCAGCGCGCTCATCGCCGGGCCGCCGCCGCCGAACGGGACATGCAGCAGCTGCGCGCCCGCCGACTGCGCGAGCATCTCTACCGCAACATGCAGCGTGCCGTAGATACCCGACGACGAATACGTGATCTTCCCCGGCCGGCTGCGGGCATCCTTCATCAGGTCGGCCACCGTCTTCCACGGGCTGTCGGCGCGTACGATCAGCACCGTCGGATCGGCCGACACCAGCGCGACCGGCGTGAATTCCTTCATCTGGTAGCTCGGCGCACGGCCGTTGACGCGGTCGGCCTCCGGGATGGTGACGATGCTCGACAGCGCCATCAGCAGCGTGTAGCCATCGGGCTTCTGGCGCGCCACGTGCACCATGCCGACGCCGCCACCCGCGCCGGGCCGGTTTTCGATCACGATCGGCTGGCCGAGCGTGCGGGTCATCGCCTGCGCCAGCGGACGCCCGGTGATGTCGGCGATACCGCCGGGCGCGAACGGCACGACCATGGTGATCGGTCGGCTGGGCCAGGCTGCTGGCGCCTGCGCATTGGCGGTACCGGCGACAAGACCTGCCGCGGCGATGGCTGCAACCGCAGCGGTGATGAAGCTCTGGATCACGATGGACGCTCCTCCTGAAAGATCGAACGGCCGGGACGGACTCAGCCACCCGCGGTCGCCGGCCTGCGGGTGCCGGGGCGCCGATTATGCCGTGCGCAGCGCGGCCAGGGTCGCCTCCACGATCGACTTCGCATCCACGCCGAAGAACGCCCGCAGCGCCTGCCGGGTGTCGCTGCGACCGAACCCGTCGGTGCCGAGCGTTACATACGGCGCCGGTACCCAGCCGCGCACGAGGTCCGGCAGCGCGCGGACGTAGTCGGTGGCAGCCACCACCGGACCGCTGCCCGCGCCGAGCGCCGCGGTGATCCATGGCGTTCGCGGCGCGTGCGGGTTGCGCAGGTTCCACGCATCGCACTCGAGCCCGTCGCGCCGCAGTTCGGTGAAACTGGTCACGCTCCAGACCTGTGCATCGACACCGTGGGTCGCCTCGAGCACTTCGGCCGCGGCCAGCACTTCACGCAGGATGGTGCCACTGCCGAGCAGGCGTACTGGCCGCGCGCCGGGCGCTGCATTGCCCGTGCGCACCTGGTGCATGCCGCGCAGGATGCCTTCGGCCGCATCGACCGGCATCGGTGGCTGCGGGTAGTTCTCGTTCATCACGGTGACGTAGTAGAAGACGTCTTCGCGCAGCTCGAGCATCCTGCGCATGCCATCGCGCACGATCACCGTAACCTCGTAGCCCCAGCAGGGGTCGTAGGCCACGCAGTTCGGGTAGGTCGAAGCGATCAGGTGGCTGGTTCCGTCCTGGTGCTGCAGGCCCTCGCCCGACAGCGTGGTGCGGCCGGCCGTGGCACCGATCAGGAAGCCGCGCGAGCGCATGTCGGCCGCCGCCCAGATCAGGTCGCCGATGCGCTGGAAGCCGAAGATCGAATAGAAGGTATAGAACGGCAGCATCGGCAGGCCATGCGTCGAGTAGCTGGTGGCCGCCGCCAGCCAGGACGAGATCGCCCCGGCCTCGCTGATGCCCTCCTCCAGGATCTGCCCCTCGCGCGCTTCCTTGTAGTACACGAGCTCGTCGCGATCCTCCGGCTCGTACAGCTGGCCGACGGCGGAGTAGATCGCCACCTGCCGGAACAGCGACTGCATGCCGAACGTGCGCGCCTCGTCGGCGACGATCGGCACGATGCGCGGGCCGAGCGCCGGATC
>CANGXU010000006.1 GCA_947457885.1 Betaproteobacteria bacterium | reverse complement strand
CGCCGAAACGCTACCGTCGGCGAGGTCAACCTGCGCGACGCCAGCGTGCGCATCGACCGTGACAAGGACGGACGGATCAACCTCGCCTCGCTGCTCGCCGAGCCCGCGGCACCGGCACCGGCACCGACTGCGGCAGCGGCAGGCGCACCCACCGGGCTGCCGGCCGCGGCCGGCACTACTGCCGCCCCGCCCTGGACGTGGGTCCTGCGCCGCGCGGCGGCCGAGCGGGTCAACCTCCGCTTCGACGATCGCGTGCCGCAGGAGCCAGTGGCGATCGTACTGTCCGACCTGGCCATGACGGTCGATGACCTCGGCAGCGCGAAGGGGTCACGCGCAAAGGCGACGTTGCGTACATCGATCAACCGCGGCGGCAGCCTGTCCGCGCGGGGGCAGTTCACGCTCGACCCACGGGCCGGCAGTTTCGACTTCGACGCGCGCTCGATCGGCATCCTGCCGTTGCAGCCGTACTTCACCGAGCGGCTCAACATCTTGATCACCGGTGGAGATCTGTCGGCCAAGGGTTCGCTGAATGCAGACCTGTCGGTCGACCCGCCGCGCGCGGGCTTCACCGGCGAGGCAAACATCGCCAACTTCGCAGCACTCGAAAGGCTCACCGACGAGGAACTGCTGCGCTGGAGATCGCTGTACTTCGGCGCGATCAACGTGACCGCCGGACCGACGCAGGTGGCCATCGGCGAGATCGCACTGTCGGATTTCTTCGCACGCATCATCCTGTCGGAAAAGGGCAGGCTCAACCTGCGGGAGATCGTGCGTGCCGATCCGGCGGCAGCGCCGGCGCCGCCTGCTTCAGCAACGCCGGCAACGCCAGCGGCCGCGGCGAACGCGCCGACCGGCGCCACCGGATCAGCGGCACAGGCGGCGTTCCCGGTGAAGATAGGTCGGATCTCGGTCGCATCCGGCCATATCAATTTTTCCGACCTCTTCGTACGCCCGAATTTCCGCCTCAACCTCACCGGCATGACAGGTGCGGTGTCCGCACTGACATCGGACCCCGGCACGGCTGCCGACCTCGAACTGCGCGGACAACTCGACGGCAGTGCACCGGTCGAAATCATCGGCCGCCTCAACCCGCTTGCCAGCCCCCTGTTCGTCGATATCAAGGGGGCGGTGCGCGGCGCCGAGCTGTCCACGCTGTCGGCCTATTCGACCAAGTACACTGGCTATGGCATCGAGCGCGGCCGCCTCACGCTCAACCTGGCGTACAAGGTCGAGGGCCGCAAGCTCGACGCCCAGCATCGCATCTTTCTCGACCAGCTGACCTTCAGCACCGAGCGCATCGAAGGCCCGACCGTGGTCAAGCTTCCGATCCTGTTCGCGGTACGGCTGCTGCAGAACCGGCGCGGCGAGATCGACCTGACCCTGCCCATCGCCGGAACGCTCGACGACCCGCAGTTCCGTATCGGACCGATCATCTGGCAGATCCTGGGCAACCTGATCACGCGCGCGGTGACCGCGCCCTTTTCCCTGCTCGCCTCTCTGGGCGGTGGCAGCACGGAAGAACTGTCCGTGGTCGAATTCGAACCGGGCAGCGTGGTGCTGTCGGAGGCCGCCCGGAAGCGGCTCTCGACGCTGGGGAAGGCGCTCGCGGATCGCCCATCGCTGCGCCTGGAACTCACCGGCCGCGTGGACGCAGAGCGCGACCGCGAAGGGTACCGCCGCGCACAGCTCGCGGCAGCCGTGCATGCGCAGAGGGTGCGCGACCTGGTGCGCAAGGGCGAAAGCACCGTCGGTATCGGTACGGTCCCGCTGGAACCGAAGGAGTACGAGAACTACCTGCGCGCGGCCTATCGCGAGGCGAGGTTCCCCAAGCCACGTAACGCGATCGGGATGCTGCGCGATCTGCCGATACCCGAGATGGAGACGCTGATGCTGACGAACACACAGGTCACGCCGGACGACCTGCGCGAACTGGCAACGGCGCGCGCGCAGGCCGTCGAGAACTACCTGGTGAAGGAAGCAGCGCTCTCGCCCGAGCGGGTGTTCCTGGTCCAGGGCCGGACGTCCTCGGCCGATGCCGCTGGCGCGAAGGTGCAACCGCCCGGCGCGCGCGTCGACCTGACCATCCGCTGACCGGCGCAACAGTACGATGGAAGAGAAGACCCGAGTCTCCAAGCTGATGGCCGCGCAGGGGCTCTGCTCGCGGCGCGAGGCCGACGCCTACATCGAGCGCGGCTGGGTGAGCGTGGACGGCGTCGTCGTGAAGGAACTGGGCACGCGCATCCTGCCGCACCAGAAGATCACGCTGTCGCCCGCCGCGGCGGCCAGGCAGCACGAGCGGGTGACGGTACTGCTGAACAAGCCGGTAGGCTATGTATCCGCACAGGCCGAGGCGGGCTACAAGCCCGCGGTCGTGCTGTTCTGCCCCGGCAACCGCTTCGCGGGCGACCGTGCGCCGCTGCGCTTCGAACCGGCGCACCTGCGCGGACTTGCGCCGGCCGGACGGCTGGACATCGACTCGACCGGGCTGCTGGTCCTGACACAGGACGGCCGGATCGCACGCCAGCTGATCGGGGCCGACAGCGCGATCGAGAAGGAATACCTCGTGCGAGTCGAGGGCAGCCTGTCGGCACAAGGCGTGGCGCTGCTCAACCATGGCCTTGCGCTGGACGGCGTGCAACTGAAGCCGGCGAAGGTCGGCTGGCAGAACGACGACCAGCTTCGCTTCGTGCTGCAGGAGGGACGCAAGCGGCAGATCCGCCGCATGTGCGAACTCGTCGGACTGCGGGTGACCGGGCTCAAGCGCGTGCGCATCGGCCGCCTGCGGCTCGGCGATCTGCCGGTGGGCCAGTGGCGCTACCTCGGTCCGGAGGAGCGGTTCTGACCGCTGGCGGAGGGCCTGCCACGCCGGCGACGACGGCCCCGCCGCTATAATCCGCCTCCCGGTCCGTCCGACCGCAAGCGGAGCAAGCAACGATGGCACTTCCCCTCGATGGCGTGAAGGTGATCGACCTGACCAATGTACTGGCCGGGCCTTTCTGCACGATGACCATGTCGGACATGGGTGCGGAAGTGCTCAAGGTCGAGAACTTCCCCGAAGGAGACCTGTCGCGCCGCCTGTCGCCGAAGATCAACGACGAGAGCTACTGCTTCGCGATGGTCAACCGCAACAAGCGCAGCATAGGGCTTGACCTGAAGAGCCCGCGTGGCAAGGAAGTGTTCATGAAGCTGGCGGCCGGGGCAGACGTGATCCTGGAGAACATGCGCCCCGACGCGAAGTTCCACATGGGCGTCGACTACGAGTCGGTGAAGAAGATCAACGAGAAGATCATCTATGCGTCGATCTCCGGCTTCGGCCAGACCGGCCCGTATGCGAAGAAGGGTGGCTACGATATCGTCGCTCAGGGCATGACCGGGATCATGCGGATGACCGGCGACCAGGGTGGCCGTCCCGCCAAGGTCGGCATTGCGATGAACGACATCGCGGGCGGCATCACCGCGCTGTACGCAATCCTCGCGGCCTACATCCACCGGTTGCGCACCGGCGAAGGACAGTACCTGGAGACCTCGCTGGTGGATGCCGGCCTCGCGTGGATGATGTGGGAGTCGGCCGCGTTCTTCGGCGCCGGCGAAGTGGCGATGGCCAACGGCACGCGCCACCGCCGTTCCGCGCCGTACCAGGCGTTCCGCACCGCCGATGGCTATGTCACGGTGGGCGCGAACAGCGAAAAGATGTGGGCGAGCTTCTGCAACGACGTGCTCGGCCGGCCCGAACTGCTGCAGGACGAGCGCTTCAAGGGCCTGCAGAACCGGCTCGCCAACGTCGATGCGCTGCAGGACGAGATCGAGAAGGTGCTGGTCACGCAGCCCACCGGGCACTGGGTACCGCTGCTCGACAAGGCGGCCGTCCCGGGTGGCCCGGTCTACACCTTCGACGAGACGGTCGAAGACCCGCACATCAAGGCGCGCGAGATGTTCTTCGACGTCGAACACCCGATCATCGGCAAGATGAAGAACATCGGCTATCCGGTGAAGTTCTCGCGCACGCCGCAGCAGTTCCGTTCCGCGGCACCCTGGCTCGGCCAGCACACCTCGGACGTGCTCGGCGAACTCGGCTATGCGCCAGAGCAGATCGAGTCGCTGTTCGCCGATTCGGTCGTGTTCGACAAGCACCGCAAGCCGGCCTGAGCGCCAGCCAGGACCGACCAACGGTGAATCCGGCAAAGCGGCGCGCCATCTTCGAGCGGTTCGCGCAGGCGAATCCGCATCCGAAAGGTGAACTCGACTGGAAGACGCCGTTCCAGCTGCTGGTGGCGGTGATCCTCTCGGCGCAGGCAACCGATCGCAGCGTGAACCTCGCCACCGCAGCGCTGTTTCGCGACGCGCCAGGGCCGCGCGAGATGCTCGCCCTCGGGCAGGCGGGCATCGAACGGTACATCCGCACCATCGGGCTGTTCCGGTCGAAAGCGAAGCATGTCGCGCAGACCTGCGCAATCCTGCTGGCCGACCACGGCGGCGAGGTCCCGGACGACCGCGAGGCGCTCGAGCGGCTGCCCGGCGTGGGCCGCAAGACGGCCAACGTGATCCTCAACATCGCGTTCGGCCATCCTACGATCGCGGTCGACACCCATCTGTTCAGGCTCGGCAACCGGATCCCGCTAGCCCCCGGGAAGACACCGCTCGAAGTGGAGCGCCGGTTGCTGAAGGTCGTGCCACCGGAGTACCTGCAGCATGCACATCACTGGCTGATCCTGCACGGCCGCTACGTGTGCAAGGCCGTGCGGCCGGATTGTCCGGGCTGCGTGATCAGGGACCTGTGCGAGTACCGCAGCAAGTCGGTAGCCCAGGCATGAGCCTGTTCCAGCCCACGCGCGACGAAGCGCGCAGTTTCCTCGCCGATGCATGGCGCAAGCATCTGGCTCGCGAACCGCTGACGCCACTGGAGGCGATCACGGCCGACATCATCGCTGCGCACCCGGAGTACCAGCCGCTGCTCGAAGCCGCACCGGCAGCCGATACGCGCGACTTCCTGCCGGAGGGCGGCAACACCAATCCGTTCCTGCACCTGCACCTGCACCTGGCGCTCGCAGAGCAGTTGTCGATCGACCAGCCGCCGGGAATTCGCGCCGCCTACCAGCGGGTGCTGGCGCGGCATCGCGAACCGATGGACGCCCAGCATGCGCTGATCGAGTGCCTTGCCGAGACGATGTGGCGCGCGCAGCGCGACAACGTACCACCGGACGGCGATGCCTACCTGGAGTGCGTGCAGCGCAAGGCATGACGCCGTGCACCGCCGGCCGCCCCACCGTGCGCGCCAGGTGGACGGGCCTGCTACTGGCGAATGACTGCCAGCGTCCCCTTCTGCCTCGCGTAATACGCAGCCAGGTCGCGGAAATCCTGTTCGGTCAGGTTGCCGATCTGACCGCTCATGATCGCGTTCTTGCGTGCGCCGGTACGGTAGGACCTCAGCGCATGCACCAGGTAGTCTTCATACTGGCCTGCAAGGCGCGGGAAGTTCGGCGCGATGCTGTTGCCATCGGGACCATGGCACGCCGCGCAGGGCTTGGACAGTTCGGCACCGCGCTGCGCGTTCTGCGCGATCGCCGGCGAGGCGAGGAATGCGCAGGCAAGCCCGGCAGACAGTACCAGGCGCACCGTGTTCGCGCCCAGGGCGCGGATGGCTGATCGGATCGGGGTCATCGTGGTCATGCTCATTTGCCGGAAGCCGTGGTTGCCCGCAGGCCGCCCTGCCCGTAGAACGCAGCCAGGTCGGCCATTGCCTGGTCGGTCAGCGACGAGGCAATCGCACGCATGGTGGGGTGGCTGCGCTCGCCGCTGCGATACGCCTGCAGTGCGGACACGATGTACTCCGGATACTGGTTGCCGATCTTCGGGAAATGAAAGACTTCAGGGTAGGCATTGCGCAGCCCGCTGATGCCATGACAACCGGCACACATGGCCGCACGCTGTGCGCCGACGCGTGCATCGCCGACGGGCGCCTGGGCGGACACCGGAACTGCCGTCGTTCCGAGGAGGATGGCTGCAAGGCCGATGAAACTGCCGCTCACTGCATTCTTCATCGATACACTGCTTTCTCGCACCGCAAAGTGGCACGGACTGTAATGGAATCGGGTGGGGACGGTCAATCGAGCACGCGGCAATCCTGCGCCGGCCGGGGCCTCGACGCGGTTTGCCCGGACCTGCCGCTTGCCCGATAATCGGGCAGGGACGGATGCTGTGCGGGACTTGCACTGCCTTGTCGCAGTGACGCCCTACAACTCTCCTTCGGGACATCCGGACTCCGTGCCGCCGATTTTAACCGATTCGAACGCCCTGCCCCGCACGATCCTGCGCTTGCTGCCATTCATGCGCTGGCTGCCTGGCATCACTCGCCAGTCGGCCCGCGCCGACCTGCTCGCCGGGCTGACCGGCGCGGTGATCGTTCTGCCCCAGTGCGTGGCATTCGCAACCCTGGCGGGGATGCCGATCGAGTACGGCCTCTATTGTGCAATGGTACCTGCAGTGATCGCTGCACTGTTCGGCTCGTCCTGGCATCTGGTCTCGGGGCCGACCAACGCGATCTCGATCGTGCTGTTCGCTTCGCTCGCGCCGCTGGCGGAACCGGGCAGCGCACGCTACGTCGAACTGGCGCTGACGGTGACCCTGCTGGTCGGCGCGATGCAACTGGCGATGGGCCTTGCACGCCTGGGTACGCTGGTGAATTTCATCTCGCACACGGTGATCGTCGGCTTCATGGCCGCAGCGGCGATCGTGATCATCGATGCACAGCTCAAGACGTTCTTCGGGATCGACATCCCGCGCGGTGCCGGGTTCTTCGAGACCTGGGGCGCGCTGTTGCTGCGTGTGGACGGGGTCGATCTCCAGGTGACGCTGGTCAGCCTGGTCACCCTCGGCTGCGCGATTGCCTTGCGGCACTACGTACCACGATGGCCGTACATGATCATCGCAATGGCGATCGGTGCACTGGCCGCGCTGGCCATCGACGCAGCCAGCGGCGGACGCTCGGGCATCACGACCGTGGGCGCGCTGCCCGCGTCCCTGCCGCCGCTGTCGCTGCCCGACCTGTCGACTGCGGCGATACGGGAGACCGGCGCGATCGCGCTCGCGATCACCATCCTCGCGCTGACCGAGGCGGTATCGATCGCGCGCAGCATCGCCGTGCGCTCCGGCCAGCGCATCGACAGCACCCAGGAGTTTACCGGGCAGGGACTGTCGAACATCGCCGGCGCGTTCTTCTCCAGCTATCCGTCCAGCGGCTCGTTCAACCGCAGCGGCGTGAACTACGACGCCGGCGCGCGCTCGCCGCTGGCTGCGGCCTCATCCGCCCTTTTCCTGCTGGCAATCCTCTTCGCCGTCGCGCCGCTCGCGGCATACCTGCCGCATGCGGCGATGGCGGCGGTGCTGATGGTCGTCGCCTGGGGACTGATCGACTTCAAGGGCATACGGCAGATCCTGCAGGCGAGCCGCACCGAATCGGCCGTGCTGGTACTGACCTTCCTGTCCGGCGTGCTCATCAGCCTCGAGTTCTGCATACTCGCCGGCGTGATGCTGTCGCTGATGCTCTACCTGAACCGGACCTCCAAGCCGGCCCTGGTGCAGCTGGTGCCCGCTTCCGACGCCGACGGCACCCGGCGCTTCGTGCCGGTATCAGCCTCGGCACCCCCGTCGGCCGGATGCCCCCAGCTGCTGGTGCTGCGTGTCGACGGGTCGCTCTTCTACGGTGCGGTCGAACACGTACGCGACCGGCTGCTCGAGCTGACAGGCGCTGCCGGGCAACCGCGCAACCTGCTGCTGCTCGGCGACGGTATCAACCTGATGGACATTGCCGGCGCGCACATGATCGATGTCGAGGCCCAACGTCTCGCTGCCGCAGGCGGCGGCCTGTATCTGGCGGCGATCAAGCCAACGGTACGCGAGATGCTGGAACGCTCGGGCACGCTGGCGGCGCTGGGCACCGGACATGTGTTCGAGCGCAAGGGTGACGCGCTCGCGGCGATCCTCGCGCGGCGGGACACGGCCACCTGCGCGGCGTGCACCGGGTGTGCGTTCGACGAGTGCCGCGTGGCCGCGCGCGCCGCTGCGGCGCAGGACACCCCATGAAGCGGCTGCTGCCGTTCCTGCGCTGGTGGCCGCTGCAGCGGGACGCGCTGCGCGCAGACATCGTCGCCGGCATCAGCGTCGCGCTGGTGCTGGTGCCGCAGTCGATGGCCTATGCACAGCTGGCAGGCATGCCCGCGTACTACGGCCTGTATGCCGGCTTCCTGCCGGTGATCGTCGCCGCGCTCTGGGGATCGTCCAGCCAGCTGGCAACCGGGCCCGCCGCGGTGTCTTCGATCCTCACCGCATCGGCCCTTGTTCCGCTGGCCACCCTCGGTTCGGAGCAGTTCGTGGCCCTCGCCATCCTGCTCGCTTTCATGGTGGGCACGATCCAGCTCGTGCTCGCGCTGTGCCGGATGGGTAACGTGGTGAGCTTCCTGTCGCATCCGGTGATCCTCGGCTTCACGTCGGCGGCGGCCATCATCATCGGCCTGTCGCAGCTGAACAAGCTGCTCGGGCTGCCACTGGGCCGCAGCGATTTCTTCCTCGGCGACGTCTGCCGCATGCTGCTCCAGCTCCCGGATACCCACCTGCCCAGCCTGGCGATCGGCGTAGGGGCCATGGCCGTGATCTGGGGCTTCCGCCGCTGGTTGCCACGCTGGCCCGGGGTGCTCGTGGCCGTCGCGCTCGGCACCACGATCAGCTGGGCGATCGGCTTCGAGCGCAATGGCAGCGCACCGGTCGAAGCCTTCGGCGACCCGCGCGTGCTGGCGATCGCCCGCGACTACCAGCAGGCGGCGGCACGGCTTCGGGAACTCGATGTACGCATCGATGGCCTGCGCGCGGAAGCGGCCCCCGCCCTGTCGCGCAGCGATGCGCTGACCCGCCGCCACGAGCTGGAACTGAAACAGCTCGAACGCTCGGACGTGGAACGCGAGAACGCACAGCGGTTGCGCGACCTGCGGCAACTGGTCTTCCACGCCACGACGGCACCGGACGGATCGATCGCCAGCCTCGATCCGTCCGGCAGCAGCGGCGAGGCGACACGGCAGACCTGGCGCATCCGCGCCATCCGCGGCGGAACGGTGCACCTGTCCGGCGGCGGCGAGGTCGTGGGCGCGATCCCGCCCGGGCTGCCATCGCCCGCACTGCCGCAGTTTTCCTGGGAGGCCTTGCGCTCGCTGCTCGGCGCCGCGCTCGTGATGGCACTGATCGGGTTCGTCGAAGCCGTATCGATCGGCAAGGCGATGGCCGCGCGGACACGGCAACGGATCGATGCCAACCAGGAACTCCTCGGACAGGGCCTTGCCAACATCGCGGGCAGCCTCACCCAGGCATTTCCGACCATGGGCTCGTTCTCCCGCTCGGCGGTGAATATCAGCGCCGGCGCACGCACCGGGCTGTCGAGCGTGGTGACCGGAGCGCTGATGCTGGTGACCCTGCTCGCGCTCACCCCGATGCTCTACCACCTGCCGCAGGCCGTGCTCGCGGCGGTGATCATGATGGCGATCACCAGCCTGATCGGCTTCAGGGCGATGAACCATGCCTGGCGCGCGCACCGCCACGACGGCATCGCGGCCTGGACGACCTTCTTCGCCGCACTGCTGCTTGCACCCGCAATCGACTACGGCGTGCTGCTTGGCGCCGCGCTCGCGATCCTGCTCTACCTGTACCGTACGATGCGCCCGCGCATGGCCGTGCTGGCCCTCCATCCGGACGGCACCCTGCGCGACGCACGGCTGCATGACTTGCCGACCAGCCGGCAACTGGTGGTGCTGCGCTTCGACGGCTCGCTGTACTTCGCGAACGTCCCGTATTTCGAGGACTGCGTGCTGGCGGAGGTGGCCGCCGCACCGGACGCGCGCGAGGTGCTGATCGTGGCCGATGGCATCAACGCGATCGATGCATCCGGGGTGGAGGTGCTGGAGCACCTGTCGGACCGGCTGGCCGCGAGCGGAGCAACCCTGTCGCTGTGCGGCGTCAAGCTGCAGGTGATGGAAGTTTTCGAACGTACCGGGCTGTGCGCGAAGATCGGCGTAGCCAACCTGTTCAGGACGTCCGGCCAGGCGATGGAGGCGATCGCGCAACGCACGCCCGGCGCCGCGATCGACACTCGCCGCGCAACCTGAGGGGTCCGGCCAGCCGCTGCGCCAGCTTCGGCAAGCCGATCACCCTCGACGGCCGGCACGCCACCCCTATAATCGCGCTCGCCCGGCGGGGCCTGCCGGGCGCCTGCGCCAGGGAACTTGCGGCACCGGCAGTACCCACGACATTCACGGCAGCTACGGCTGGCATCAGGGACGACGGCAATGGGCTTCCGCCTCACCAGGATCTACACACGTACCGGCGACGGCGGAGACACCGGGCTGGGCGACGGCAGCAGGGTTGCCAAGGACGCGCCGCGGGTCGAGGTGCTCGGCGTGGTAGACGAACTCAACTGCGCGATCGGGCTCGTACTGGCCGAACCGGTATCGGCCGAGGTGCGCGACTGCCTGACCGCCGTCCAGCACGACCTGTTCGATCTCGGCGGCGAGATGAGCATACCGGGCTATACGGCAGTCACGCAGCGCCATGTGAGCCGGCTCGAGGAAGTGCTCGACCGGTTCAACGCCGACCTGGAACCACTGAAAGACTTCATCCTGCCGGGCGGATCGCGGGCGGCGGCGGCCTGCCACCTGGCACGAACGCTCGCGCGACGAGCGGAACGGCGGATGGTGACGCTGGTCGCAGCCGAGCCCGTCTCGCCACTGGCCCAGCACTACCTCAACCGGCTGTCCGATCTGCTGTTCGTGCTGTGCCGTGTCGTCAACCGAGATGCCGGGATTGCAGACGTCCTCTGGCAGAAGGGTCGCACACTCTGACCGCATGGCCTCAGACAGGCCGTGCGGCATCGCGGCGCCTGGGTTGGAGGCCACCGTCAGTCGAGCTTGAATCCCCGCGCGCGGACGTATGCCCCGAAGTCGGCACGCTCGGGGACAGAGTACTGCCGCGCCTTGTCTTCCGACCAGCCGTAGAACGCGGCTACCCCCAGGTCGCGTGCGCGCCGCTGACGCCGGTATGGCTGGCGGGCGTCGCGCCAGCGGTCATAGCCCTCCACTGCCGCGCGAGTCTCCGTCTCGCCGTCGTCCCGATAACGGTCGGCATGTACGGTGAGCTTGAGCGGGAGCCGCGGACTCACGGGAGCCTCGGCACCCGGCCAGCCGACCGCGAGGCCGGCCACCGGAAACACCCGCTCGGGCAATCCGAGGAAGGTACTCACCGCCTCCGCGCGGTTGCGGATCTGGCTGATCGGACAGCAGCCCAGCCCGGCCGCCTCTGCCGCGACGATGAACGAGCCGAGCACGATACTGGCGTCGACCGCCGCATTGAAGAACCAGTCGAGGTGGTCGTTGGCGAACGGTACCCCTCGCCACTCGCTGATCTGGCGCTGACGCCGGTGGTTGCCGCAGAACACCAGCAACGCCGGGGCGGCGGCGATCCATGCATCCGGCGCCGTGAGGGCGGCCAGCCCTGCCTTGCGCTGCGGATCGGTGACCACCACGATGTCGCGACTCTGCATGTCGCTCTTGGTGGGCGAGGACAGCGCGATCGCCGCGAGCGTGCGCAGCATGCCTTCCGGCAGGGGCCGATCGGCCCAGTCGCGCATCGAGGCGTGCGCGGCCATCCTGACATGGCCTTCGTTCGCAAAGCCCGTATCGAGGTCGCCCGCATCCTGGAACCGTTCGGCGAGCAGCCGGGCCAGTTCGCGTTCCGGATCAGTCATGGTCCATGTTCCCGTTCACGGCCTGCCTGCCGGTCAGTCGGCGCAGTGCGCCTCGATATAGCGTTTCACCGCGACGGTATCGGCATCCATCACGTCGAAGCGCAGCGGCGAGGACTCCAGCGCCTCGAAGCCGGACGGACGCGACGGCGGACGGCCGAGCGCCTCGATGATCGTCGCTTCGAATTTCACCGGCAACGCGGTTTCCAGGCACACCACCGTCTCGCCCGGCTCGCGCAGTTCGAGCGCGACCTTGATGCCGTCGGCGGTATGGGTATCGACGATGCGTCCGCTGCCTTCGAACGTGCTGCGGATCGTGCGCAAGCGGTCGGCATGGGTGCTGTGCCCGGAGACGAAACCGGTCTCCGCGACCTTCGCGAACTCGCCGGAGGCAGCGAGGTCGAACGCGCCACGCTCGTCTATTTCGCGCCACAGTGCCCGTACCCGGGCACCGTCGGCGCCGACCAGGTCGTACACGTAACGCTCGAAATTCGACGCCTTCGAAATATCCATCGACGGACTGGACGTCTGCCGTGTCTCTCGCGAACTGCGCGGACGGTAGACGCCGGTCCGGAAGAACTCGTCGAGGACGTTGTTCTCGTTGGTGGCGAGGATCAGGCGGTGGACTGGCAACCCCATCCGGCGCGCGACATGGCCGGCGCAGATATTGCCGAAATTGCCGGAGGGCACGCAGAAGGATACCGTCTCGTCGTCGGAACGGGTCGCTGCGAAGTAGCCCTTGAAGTAATAGACGACCTGGGCGACCAGCCGCGCCCAGTTGATCGAATTCACCGTACCGATCCGGTAGCGTGCCTTGAATGCGAGGTCCGCGCTGACCGCCTTGACGATGTCCTGGCAATCGTCGAACACCCCGCGGATCGCGATGTTGTGGATGTTCGGATCCATCAGCGAAAACATCTGTGCCGTCTGGAACGGACTCATCGCGCCCTGGGGCGACAGCATGAACACCCGGATGCCGCGCTTGCCGCGCATCGCGTACTCGGCGGCCGAGCCGGTATCGCCGGACGTGGCGCCGAGGATGTTCAGCGACTCCCCGCGCTCGGCGAGCACGAACTCGAAGAGGTTGCCGAGCAGTTGCATCGCGACGTCCTTGAACGCGAGCGTCGGTCCGTTGGACAGCTGCAGCAGGTGCAGGCCGGGCTGCAGTTCGGTCAACGGGGTCACCGCATCGGATCCGAACACCTCCGCCCGATAGGTACGCTCGACGATCGCGCGCAGCGCGGACGGCGGAATGTCGTCGATGAACAGCGACAGGATCTCGAATGCGAGGCCGCGGTAGTCGAGCCTGCGCCATCGCGCGAGCGTCGCCCGGTCGACCTGCGGGCAGGACTCCGGCATCGCGAGGCCGCCATCGGGTGCGAGACCCTCCAGCAGGATCTCGCGGAAGCTCGCCGGTGCCATCCCGCCGCGGGTACTGAGGTAACGCACGGCCTAGAGTTCTTCCAGGCGCAGCCGGGTGACCCGGTCGGCAACCGTGGGCAGCGCCTCGATACTGGCGATCGCCGCATCCATGTTGCGCTCGACGGTGCGATGCGTGAGCAGGATGATGTCGGCTTCGCTCTCGCCCGCGGCCGGCTCCTTCTGCACCATCGCGTCGATCGAGATCGTCCGGTCGGCGAGGATGCGCGTGATGTCGGCGAGCACGCCGGGCTTGTCCTGCACCCGCATGCGCAGGTAGTAGGCGGTCTCGATGTCCGCGATCGGCAGGATCGGCAGATTCGAGATGCGGTCGGGCTGAAATGCCAGGTGCGGCACCCGGTTCTCCGGGTCGACCGTCGCCAGGCGGGTGACGTCGACGAGGTCGGCGACCACGGCCGATGCGGTCGGCTCGGCGCCCGCGCCAGCCCCGTAGTACATCGTCTGGCCCACCGCGTCGCCCTTTACCAGCACGGCGTTCATCACGCCCTCGACGTTGGCGATCAGGCGCTTGCCGGGGATCAGCGTCGGGTGAACCCGCAGTTCGATGCCCGCGCCGGCACCCTCGCCTACCCGCCGCGTAATGCCGAGCAGCTTGATCCGGTAGCCGAGTTCTTCGGCATAACGGATATCGTCGGCGGTCAGCGCCGTGATGCCTTCGGTGTATGCCCGCTCGAACTGCATCGGCACGCCGAAGGCGATCGCCGACATGATGGTCAGCTTGTGCCCGGCATCGATGCCCTCGATGTCGAAGGTCGGATCGGCTTCCGCGTAGCCGAGCTTCTGCGCCTGCGCGAGAACCGCGTCGAACGCGAGCCCCTTGTCGCGCATCTCGGACAGGATGAAGTTGCTGGTACCGTTGATGATGCCCGCGATCCATTCGATGCGGTTCGCGGTGAGACCCTCGCGCAGCGCCTTGATGATCGGGATGCCACCGCCGACGGCTGCCTCGAAAGCCACCATCACGCCCTTGGCCTGCGCAGCGCCAAAGATCTCGTTGCCGTGCAGAGCAAGCAGCGCCTTGTTTGCGGTGACCACGTGCTTGCCGTGGGCGATCGCCTCGAGGATCAGCTCTTTCGCGATGCCGTAGCCGCCGATCAGTTCGACGACGATATCGATGTCCGGATCGCGCACGACCGCGAAAGCGTCGTCGACGACCTGTGCCGCCGCCTCGCCGGCCGGCGTGGAGCTGGCCACCAGCGCACGCGCGCGCACGAGGTCCTTGTCCGCCACGCACGTGATGCGTATCCCGCGCCCGGCGCGCCGTTCGATCTCGTCACGGTTGCGCGCGAGCACCCCGAAGGTGCCCCCGCCCACGGTACCGATGCCCAGCAGACCTACGTTGATCGGTTTCATCAGAGCAGCCCATCCTTGCGGAACATCTCTTTCACGCCACGCGTCGCCTGGCGGATGCGCGACTCGTTCTCGATCAGCGCAAGCCGCACATGGTCGTCGCCGTACTCGCCGAAGCCGATGCCGGGCGATGCGGCCAGCTTGGCCTCGTCCAGCAGTTTCTTCGAGAACTCGAGCGAACCCATCTTCGCGTAGGCCTCGGGGATCTTTGCCCAGATGTACATCGCCGCCTTGGGCGACTCGACCATCCACCCGGCCCCGTGCAGGCCTTGCACCATCACGTCGCGCCGCTTCTGGTAGGTCATCGCAATCTCGCGCACGCACTCCTGCGGGCCTTCGAGCGCGAGGATCGAGGCGATCTGGATCGGGGTGAAGGTGCCGTAGTCGTGGTAGCTCTTCATCCGTGCCAGCGCCGACACGAGGTCGCGGTTACCGACCATGAACCCGACGCGCCAGCCCGCCATGTTGTAGCTCTTGGACATGGTGAAGAACTCGACCGCGACGTCGCGTGCGCCGGGTACTTCCATGATCGACGGGGCACGGTAGCCATCGAACGTGATGTCGGCGTACGCAAGGTCGTGCACGACGTAGATCTCATGACGGCGGGCGATCTCGATGATCTTCTCGAAGAACGGCAGATCCACGCACTGGCTGGTCGGATTCGACGGGAAGTTCAGGATCAGCATCTTCGGCTTCGGGTACGACTCCTTCATCGCACGGTCGAGTTCGTCGAAGAAATCCACGCCCGGGGTCATCCGCACATGGCGGATGTCGGCGCCCGCGATCACCGGGCCGTAGATGTGGATCGGGTAGCTGGGGTTTGGCACCAGTACGATGTCGCCGCGTTCGAGGGTGGCGAGCGCGAGGTGAGCGATCCCCTCCTTCGACCCGATGGTGACGATGGCCTCGCTGTCCGGGTCGAGTTCCACGCCGTACCGGGTGTGGTACCAGTTGCAGATGGCCTTGCGCAGGCGCGGGATTCCCTTGGACACCGAGTAGCCATGGGTGTCAGGTCTTTGCGCGGCCTCGATCATCTTGGCGACGATGTGCGGGGGCGTCGGCCCGTCGGGGTTTCCCATCGACAGGTCGATGATGTCCTCGCCGCGGCGGCGGGCAGCCATCTTCAGCTCCGCCGTGATGTTGAACACGTACGGCGGCAGGCGTCGGATCCGGGCGAATTCTTCCATCTGTTCAGTCACCTGTCGCCGCGACCGTCGGTCGGCGGCACATCGTGGAAAACCGCCGAGTTTACCCGAGGCGACCGTGCAGCGCGGCCGCCACCAGGCACCGGCAGTTCCAGCAGCACCGGCGGCCGCCCGCTTCGCCGATGCCGGTCAGACCGCGAACTCGGCCGTCGCGCTCAAGGCAACCGCTCCGGTGTCGTCCTCGGCCCACAGCTTCGCACTGCGCCCATCGGCCGAGGGTTCACCGCAGAGGGTGATCGCCCGGTCCACGAACAACGGGCGGACATTGCGGGACGCCATGTGGCGCAACGGGCCGCCCGCGTTCGCGCGCGCAAGCTCGAACACCAGCAGCGTGGTCAGCCCCCCGTTCATCACCAGCGCCGGATAGCCTTCGGTGCCGGTCACGTACGGCTGGTCGTAGTGGATCCGATGGCCGTTGAAGGTAAGCGCGGAATACCGGAACAGCATCACCGGATCCGGCGTCACGACCGTCTTCCAGACGGCGGTACCCGGGGCGGCCATCGGGGCCGCGGGCGGCCTGGGCGCGTTCGGGTCCGGCTCCTCGCGGTAGACGATGTCCTGCTCCTCGACCACGGCCAGCCCGCGGGCGCTGGAGATCTCCGTGCGCACGGTGACGAACACCATCTGGCCCGACTTGCCCAGCTTCGGGGTCACGCTCTGGATCACCGATTCGCGCGTGACCTCGTCGCCGACCCGCAGTTCGCCCTCGAACGTGATGCGCTTGCCGGCGAACATGCGGCGCGGCAGCGGCACCGGCGGAAGGAAATCGCCGCGCTGGGGATGACCATCCGGCCCGATCTGCGACTGGCGCACCACCCGCGGGAACAGGATGGAATGCCAGCCGATGGGCAGCGGATCGCCGACCTTCGGGCGCGGATCGTCCCGATCGAGCGTGCACGACAGCCGGTGCACGGAGGGCACCGTCACGTAGTCGATGTCGGATTCACGGTTGCCGATCCATTCGGCGAGGCGATCGAGATCCTGCGTCATGTATTTCTCCTGGGATGCCGGGAAAGTGCGCGGGCGAGTCCGCCCGAGGACTGGCCGGGCGGGAACCCGTAACAGTTCGTAAATGCGCTTGCGGATCGTACACCGGAGGCGAATACTGACGGCACTGCGGTCGCGGCCAGCGACGCAAGCAGCTTCAGCCGGAAGGGGTGACCCTGCCGGCTGTTTTTTGCTGCCCGCTTCAGCGCACCTGCCTCGCTTCAGGCGGCCCCGAGCCGGTACTGACTGACCGCTGCCTGCAGTGAATCCGCGGTCGCGGTGAGTTGCAGTGCGTCGTCGGCGATGGCCGCCGTCGCCTCCCGCGCATGGCCGGTCATCGCGGCAATCTGCGCGACGTGCGTCGATATCTCGCTGGCAGCCAGGGCGTGCTGCTGCAATGCGGTCGCGATCTCGCGCACGCTGTCGCGTGCCAGCGCCGACTGCTCGCGGATGGCGCCGATCGTCGAGCCGGCATCGCCGGCATAAGACAACCCGGCATCGACCTTCTGCACGGCATCGGCGATGCGTTCGGTGACCTGGCCACGGACAGCCATGATCTCGTCGATCATGCGGCTAATCTCGCCGGTCGAGCGCCCGGTCTCGTCGGACAGCTTGCGCACTTCATCCGCCACCACCGCGAAGCCGCGGCCGGCCTCCCCGGCGCGCGCGGCCTCGATGGCAGCGTTGAGCGCGAGCAGGTTGGTCTGCTCGGCGATATCCCTGATGATACGCACGAAGCCCTGCACCGCCTCGGACTTCTCGCCCAGCGACTCGACGACCACCGCCGCTTCGTTCACCGAGCGCGCCATCGACTGCATCGAAGTGACGGCATCCTCGATCACGTTCGCGCCCAGCTCTGCACGCTGGGCGGACTGCTCTGCCGCGCTGCGCGCCTGCTGCGCGCTCTCGGCGATGGAACCGATCGACGCGCTGATCTGCTCGACCGTGCTCGCGGCAGTGGAAGCTGCCCTCGACTGGTCGCCGCTGCCGTCGGCGATGCGCCGGGCCGAGTCCGCCAGCGACGTAGACGCACCTGCCACCTGCCGCGCACTGCCGGAGGCCGTCTGCAGCGTCGCAACCAACCTGGACTGCATGCGCTCGAGCGCGGCGATCATCGGACTGTCGGCGACCGTACGGCGGTCGAACACATGGTCGAGCCGGCCATCGGCCACGTGCATGGCGAACGAGACCGCCTGCTCGCTGCGCTCGAGCAGCCGCGCCAGCATGAGCGCGAGATAGCACAGCACGCCAGCCTCCACGACCACATAGGCCGCGTGCAGCAGCACCCAGCCGAAGCCCTGCGACTCGGAGAATACATGAACGCCAAGACCGGCCCGCTGCATCGCATCGAAGCCGAGGTGGTGGACGGCGATCACCACGGCCGCGAACACCACCGGACGCCAGTCGCAGTAGGCGAGCAGGAAGGCGAGCAGTACGAAGATACCGAAGTGCATCTCGATCAGGCCGTGGCTGAGCTGGATCATCAGCGCGGGGTAGATCATCATTGACGCGGCGATCGCAAGCCGCACCGCCAGGCTGCCAGGCGCGACCAGGTAGAGCCCGAGCGGCACAGCCAGCGCCGGTACTCCGACCAGCAGCGCCACGGCCAGGTCGCCCCAGACCGCCCCCATGCCGGCGCAGATCACCAGCAGCAATGCACAGGCACCGAGCATCAGCCGGTCGGTACCGCGCTGCAGCAGTTGCAGCAGGGTCTGGCCCGAGGCGGGATTGGTAGCGTCATCGATCATGGCAGACTTTCAGCGGGGCGCCGAGCAGGTGATGCCGCGGAGCCTGTTGCCGGCGTCCAGGTGCCACAGCAGGGCACCGGTGGTGCCCAGCCAGGCGACGAACACGATGGCGAGGATGCGCAGAGGCACGGCGCGCCCCGGCGACACGCGTACGGACATCAAGACCACTCCGACAGGAGAGTCCCCCGTTAACGGCATCCGGGCGCGCGGCTTTAGCGGTGCTGCAGCACCGCCGGCCGGGTCACTCGGCCGCGATGCCGGCGTTGCGGATCAGCGCACCCCAGTAAGCCAGTTCCTGGGCGATCGTCTTCGCGAATGCTGCGGGATCCTGGTACTGGGCGAATGCGCCCTGAGAGTCGGCCTTCTCCCGGAACTCCCGGCCCTCGACGATCCGCCGGACTTCCTCCGACAGGCGCCTGACCACCTCCGGCGGCAGACCCGCCGGCCCGAGCAGGCCGAACCAGGACGCCACCTCGTACTTCGGGAAGCCGGCTTCGGCCGCGGTCGGCACCGCTGGCATCGACGGGTGGCGGCTGCGTGCCGCGTAGGCAATCGCCCGCAGCTTGCCTGCCTGCACCTGCTGGATCACGCCTGGCGGCGTGGTGATGAACATGTCGATGTTGCCGGCCATCAGATCGACCACGGCCGGACCGCTGCCCTTGTAGGGAACGTGGATCATCTTTCCGCCGGCCTGCTGCTCGAGGATTTCGCCGGAAAGGTGCTGTATCGACCCCGCACCGGACGAGCCATAACTGATCTTGCCGGGGTTGGCCCGGATCAGATCGACCAGCTCCTTCATCGTGGTGACCTTCGTCGACGGCCCGACGGCGATCACCTGCGGCGCGTAGAGTGCCATCGCGATAGGCGAAAAATCCTTGACTGGATCCCACTTCAGGCCCTTGAAGAGATGCGGGTTACCGACGTGGAAGCCCGAGAACTGCAGCAGCAGGGTGTGGCCGTCGGGCTTCGCACGCGCGACCAGTTCGGTACCGATGTTGCCCGAGGCGCCGCCGCGGTTCTCCACGAGCACCGGCTGGCCGAGCGCCCTGGACAGCGGCTCCTGCAGCAGCCGTGCCGTGAAGTCGGTGGACCCGCCGGGAACGGTGGCCACCACCATCGTGACCGGACGCGAAGGGAAGGATTGCGCTGCTGCAACCGTGGACAGGCCCAGCAGCAGGCCGACGATCATCCGTTTCATCTTGTCTCTCCTCCGATCTCAGGACTGCAGGTACTCCGAGATTTCGATAAGGTTCAGGTCGGGATCTCGAACATACACCGAGCGGATGCGGCCGGTCGCGCCGGTGCGCGGCCCGGGACCGTCCTCGATCCGTACGCCTGCAGCCTGGAGGCGCTCGATCACCGCCTCGAGCGGCAGCGCCGCGATGAAGCACAGATCGAGCGCGCCCGGCACCGGCAGGTGCGCCTTCGGCTCGAACTCTGCACCCTTCACGTGCAGGTTGATCTTCTGGTTGCCGAAACGGAATGCGACGCGCCCTTGCGGCAGTTCGGGCGTCACGCCGAAGCGCTCGAGCTGCATGCCGAGTACGCGCGTATAGAAATCGATTGCACGGGCGGGGTCGGTGGTGGTGAGCACCAGATGGTCCAGGTGATCGATCATGGCGCCTCCGCGCGGGTGCGCGACTGGGCGACCGACTGGGCGACCGAAGACGGCACCGGATGCAGGTCGAGCCGGCGCCCGGCCTTCACCAGCTGCCCGGGGAGTTCATGGCCGACCAGAGCCCCGAGCCGGCGCGCACAGTCGAGCAGTGCGGGCAGGTCGACGCCGATGCTGCAGCCTTCGAGCAGCAGCATGTGCGCGAGGTCTTCGGTACACACGTTGCCGGTCGCGCCCGGCGCATAGGGACAACCGCCCAGCCCGCCGAGCGACGCATCGAATCGATCGACGCCGGCCTGCAACGCCGCCAGTGCATTCGCCAGCCCCATGCCGCGCGTGTTGTGCACATGCAGCGTCAGCATCGCGCCCGGGAAACGCCGGTGGTAATCGGTGCACAGCGCGGCGACCTGGGAGGGATAGGCCATGCCGGTGGTGTCGCACAGCGTCACGCCGCGGGCACCGGCGTCGATGAAGGTCGCAGCGAAATCCAGGACATCGCCTGAGGGCACGTCGCCCTCCATCGGGCAACCGAAGCTGCAGGACAGCGAGACGTTGACAGGCACGCGTGCTTCGGCGGACAGCCGCATCACCTCCAGCAACTGGGCGACCGACCGCTCGCGCGTCATGCGGAGATTGGCCAGGTTGTGCGTCTCCGAGCACGACATCACGAGGTTGAACTCGTCCGGCGGCGCGGCCAGCGCACGCTCGACGCCGCGCACGTTGGGCACCAGCACCGTGTACTCGACGCCGGGTACCCGCCGGATGCGGCGCATCACCTCGTCGGCGTCGGCCAGCATCGGGATCGCCCTGGGCGACGTGAACGAGGTCACCTCGATCTTGGCCACGCCGGTCGCGGACAAGGCATCGACGAATGCGACCTTGTCGTCCGTCGGCACGAACACACTCTCCGCCTGCAGCCCGTCGCGCATCGCGACATCCTGCAGGAACACGCGACGCACGGCACCAACGCACGGATCCATCATCAGCCTGCCTCTCCGCCGGTCTCGATGACCTTCTTCGCCGCGAGCTCGGCGATGGCCGACTCGCTGATGCCGAGCTCTCGCAGCACCTGCGCCGTATGGCGGCCGAGCGCCGGCGCCAGCGTCGAGAGCCGGCCGGGCGTCGCGGACAGCCTCGGCACCACGCCGGGCACGTCGAGTTCGTAGCCTTCCGCCGTGGTGATACGCTGGATCATGCCGCGTGCGCGGTAGTGCGGATCCTCGGCAATGTCGCGCGCGGTGTAGATTCGGCCTGCCGGAACCCGCGCGCGGGTAAGGCCGTCGAGCACCTCGGCGAGCGGCCGCACCGCGGTCCAGGCACCGATTGCCGAATCGAGTTCGGCGGCGCGTCTGGCACGGCCGTCGTTCGATGCGAGATCGGGCGCATCGCGCAGATCGGCACGGCCGATCAGGTCCATCAGGCGACGATAGATGCTGTCGCCGTTGCCGCCGATCAGCACCGCGCCATCGGCGCAGCGGTAGGCGTTGCTCGGGGCGATGCCCGGCAGCGCGCTGCCCGCCGGTTCACGCACCGCACCGAACGCGCTGTACTCGGGCAGCAGGCTCTCCATGCAATTGAACACCGCCTCGTACAGTGCGACGTCGACCACCTGACCGCGGCCCGCGGTGCCCGAGGCCTTCCGGTGGTACAGCGCGAGCAGCACGCCGATCACGCCGTGCAGCGCAGCCAGGGTGTCGCCGATGGAGACGCCCACCCGCACCGGCAAGCGCCCGGGCTCGCCAGACAGGTGCCGCAACCCGCCCATCGCCTCGGCGATCACGCCGAAGCCGGGCCGGTCAGCGTACGGACCGTCCTGGCCATAGCCGGAGATGCGCAGCATCACCAGCCCGGGGTTTTCGATTGCCAGCGCCTCGTAGCCCAGACCCCAGCCTTCCAGCGTGCCCGGCTTGAAGTTCTCGATCACCACGTCCGCCTCGCCGGCCAGCCGGCGGCAGAGTTCCTGCCCCTCGCTGCAGCGAAGGTCGAGCGCCACCGACCGCTTGTTGCGCGACTGCACCTGCCACCAGACGGAAGTGCCGTCCTTGAGCATCCGCCACTTGCGCAGCGGGTCTCCGCTGCCAGGCGGCTCGACCTTGATCACGTCCGCGCCGAAGTCGGCGAGCATCTTCCCGGCAAACGGACCGGCAATCAGCTGGCCGAGTTCGAGCACGCGCAGCCCGGCCAGCGGAAGGGTGGCCGCCGGTCCTCCAGCGACAGGACGATCAGGACTGTCTGACATCGTGGGAGCGCGGTCGATTGCGATGGCCGCAAGCGTACCACCGCGCAGCGCCGGGCCGGGCCCGGCCGACGGTCAGTCGCCGTCGGCCAGCACCACCCGGTTGCGCCCCTTGCGTTTGGCCCGGTACATCGCCTCGTCCGCCCTGGCCAGCGCCAGCGCGCCGGTTTCTCCCGGCTGCATCCGCGATACCCCGGCACTGAACGTGATCAGGACCTTCTCGTTGTTGTGCAGGAAGAACTGCCGGGTCAGCTCACGCTGCAGTCGCTCGATGACGACCGTCGCGTCCGCCAGCGGCGTCTCGGGAAGCAGCAACACGAACTCCTCGCCGCCGTAGCGGCCGATCGTGTCGGACGGACGCAGCATGGTGCGGACCACGGACACCAGGTGGCGCAGCGCGTCGTCTCCCGCCTGGTGGCCGAGGCGGTCGTTCAGTTTCTTGAAGTTGTCGAGGTCGATCATTGCGAAAGACAACGTCGAGCGGTAGCGCTGCGCGCGCGAAGCCTCGCGCTCGACGGCTTCATCCAGCCCGCGCCGGTTGAGCGCGCCGGTGAGCGCATCCTCCCGCAGGGCCGCGCTCACGCGGGCAAGCTCCGCCTCGAGTTCGGCGACCTTCGCCCTGGCGCGTGTCGCCTGCTCGCCCACGCCGAGCACGTCGTCGCGCGACCGCGTCGCATCGACCTGCATCCGGCGGATGTCGACCATCAGGTCGTCGAGCACGTCGCGCAGCGCGTTGACGTTGTCGGTCACCCGCACCCGCTCGGTATAGCCGACGATCCGCCCCTGGTAGTGGACCGCGCTCTGGGCCATCTCGCCCACGCGCTCGACGAACACGCCGATCAGTTCCTTCAGCGTGCGCTTCATCTCGCGCAGCGCCTGCTTGAGCGCGCGCTGCCGCTCTGCCGTTTCGCGGAACTGCGCCTGTGCATCGGCGAGCGTGCGCGACGTGGGTGGCTGCGCCACGGTTCGTTCGAGCATCTGTACCTGGCCGGCAACCCAGCGATCGTCGTCCACCAGTTCGGCGAGATTGGCGACCAGCATGCGCACCAGCGCCATCGAGTCCTCGACGATCAACCGCTGCTCAACCTGCACCAGCTCGGCCTCGCGCAATGCGTGGCCGATCGCGGTGTCGATCGCCGCACAATCGGCGGAGGTCGCTGCCGCTCGCACCAGCGACGGCAACCGGGACACGGTGCCGGCCAGCTTCGGGTAGTCGGATACCCGTGGCGCCACCTCCCGTTCGAAAACCCCGGCGAGCAGTTCGCGCAGGGTCTGCGCGAGGTCCTGCACCATCGGCAGCAGGATCACGCCCGATGGCGGCGGATTCATCGCCGCGATGCCATTGAACACGGGCGACGCCTGCCACGGTGCAGGAGCAACGGCAGGGGCAGCACCGGATGCCACGCCAGCCGGCGCGACAGCGGCCTCGACTGCATCGACCACCAACGCTCCCGGCGCCGACGGCAGGGCTTCGCCCCAAGCCTTCACCATCGAGGCGAGCTTTTCGCCGAGCTGGGGAGACCTGCGGAAGTTGATCAGCAACCGCTCCAGGCCCTCCCTCTTCTGGGCCAGCGACACGGCGGCGTGGCGTACCTCGAGCTGGCGCAGCAGGTCGCGGATCACCTGCGACCAGTCGGTCGGATCGGCATCGGTAGCCACGGGTCGGCCGGGCATCGCGATCGCCGGGTTACCGGCGATCTCGGCATAGACCTGCACATAGTTTTCCGGCGTGGGCGCGATCCGGCGACTGGCCAGTACTTTCAGGGTCTCGCGAGCAAGTTCGCCCGGCGTACGGGCCGGGGTCGCCGGGCGGGAGGGCGGGACGGATTCTGGAGGCATTGGTATCGCGGCTCGAACGGCTGGATTATGCGGCCACGCCGCGCATCCTGCCGTTATCGGTCAACGGACCGGCAAATGAAGAGCTCCCGGCAGGAGCCCCGCCGCGTGATCGGCAGCTCAGCGCGCAGGCGACATCCGGAAATCGAACTCGACCCGCTCGAACGGGTTGGGCAACCGGTGCCGTGCAGCTTCTTCGGGTGAATCGCATCTTACGAACGGGACCGCGAGTGACGCGCGTACGCCGAACACCGCATCCTGGTCGATGTACGGGTCGTCCGCCGGGAACAGTTCGGTCGTCAGCGGCGCGAATCCGTCGGCCAGCACCCGGAAGTGGAAATGCGCCGGGCGCCACGCGTGCCGACCGCTGGCGCGTAGCAGGCCGCCGACCGGACCGTCGTAGGGCACCGTATACGGTGCGGGCCGCACCGTGGTGAACGCATAGACCCCGTCATCGCCCAGCGGCATGCAAAAGCGCAGGTTGTCCGGGCTCTGGCTCGGATCCTGCTGCCAGTAGTGGCCGTGTGAATTGGTCTGCCAGAAGTCTATCGTCGCCCCGCGTATCGGCTGGCCCGCGAGGTCGAGCACCCGGCCCAGCATCAGCACCGGCTGCCCTGCATTGTCTCGGATCAGGTCTCCGCCGACCGCCAGCACGGGCGAGCCTTCGGCATGGAACGGCCCCAGGACGCTGCGCTCGGTCGCGCCCGGCACGCCCTGCAGGAGGTCGGTGAGCGAGGTCAGCCCGAGGATGTCCGATGTCAGCACGAACTCGTTGCGCCGGTCATCGGTGATCGCGGCCGCGGCGGTGAGGAATGCAATGCCCGCGCGCCACTCCTCGGGCCGCAACTCGACCTCTCGCGCGAAGGCATGCAGGTGGCGCACCAGTGCGCCGAGTACTTCCTTCAGGCGGGGATCGCGCGCGCCGGAGAACGATGCGATGACCGCATCGGTGAGGGTATTGCGGTCGATCGCCTGCATGCGTCCTCCTGGGTCCGTGGCGGACGGGTTCAGTCTGCCTTCAATCCGAGCTGCTTCACGATCTTCGCGTAGCGCTCGACGTCATTTCGCAGCACGGCGCCGAATGCGGCCGGCGACATCGGCGTCGGTTCGATCGCGAGTCCGTTCATCCGCTCGCGCACGTCGGGCGCTTCCAGCGCGCGGTTGATCTCGGTGTTGATGCGTGCGACCACCGGCGCGGCGGTGCCGGCCGGGGCGAGGAACGCGATCCAGGTGTAGTCGGCGAAGCCAGGATAGCCGAGTTCGGCGACGGTCGGTACGTCGGGCAGCGTCGCCGAGCGCTTCGCACTGGTCACCGCGATCGGCCGGATCTTGCCGGCCTGGGCTAGTGGCACGGCTGGCGGCATCGAGGTGCTGCCGATCGGCACCTGGCCACCGAGCACCGCGGTGACAGCGGCGGCCGGCGTATGCGGCACATGCGTGATGTCCAGCTTGTTCAGCTGCCGGAACAGCACCTCGGCCGCGAGGTGCGTGGTCGTGCCGGTGCCCGACGATGCATAGCTCAGGCGCTCGGTGCGGGCCAGCGCGATCAGTTCCTTGAGGCTGGTCGCCTTCACCGACGGGTGCACGAACAGGATGTTCGGCGTCAGCGTGGCCATCGCAACCGGAACGAAGTCGCGGATCTCGAAGCCTGGTCGCGAAAACAGGCTCACGTTCACCGCGAAGGCGACGCTCGTGCCCAGTAGCGTATGGCCGTCGGGCGCAGCCTTGGCGACGATCTGGGCGCCGATGTTGCCACCCGCCCCGCCCCGGTTGTCGATCAGCACCGGCTGGCCGAAGGCTTCGGCCAGGCGCGGCTGCAGCAGCCGGGCGATGGTATCGGTCGTGGCGCCTGGCGGAAACGCGACCACTACGCGCAGCGGACGCGACGGAAAGGACGACGGCTGGGCCTGCGCCAGTGCCTGGGCCGCAGTGCCGGCGAGCGGCAGGCCGATGGCGAGGGCGCGCGCGGCATTGCGGATGATCGATCGGGCAGTCGGTTGCATCGGATTCTCCTCCAGGCTCATGCCCGGTCTTGTCGCAAGGGCTACAGAAGCGTGCACATCTCGTCGAACGACAGCCTGGGCAGCCGAGGCGGCAGCGCGGCCACGTCGCCGTAGCCGAGGTTGACCATGAAGTTCGACTTGAAAGACGTGCCATGGAAGAACACGTCATCGACCTTGGCGTTGTCGAAGCCGGACATCGGCCCCACGTCAAGGCCCAGGGCGCGCGCGGCGATCATGAGCCAGGCGCCCTGCAGCGTGCTGTTGCGCAGCGCATACGGCTCGGCCGCATCGGGATGAGTACGGAAGTGGGTTGCATGGTCGCCCGCCGGGAACAGCCGCGACAGGTGCTCGAAGAACAGGGTGTCGTAGGCGATCACCGCGGTGACCGGTGCCTCGCGCACCTTCGCCACGTTGCCCGCGTCGAGGGTCGGGATCAGCCGGGCCTTGCCCTCCCGGGTACGGATGAACAGAATCCGCGCCGGGTTGCAGTTCGCGCTGGTCGGGCCCCACTTCATCAGGTCGTACAACCGGTGCAGCGTGGCGTCGTCGACCTCTCGCGCCAGCCACATCTTGTGCGAGCGGGCGCCGGTCAGCAGCCCCGCGACGGCGGCCTGCAGCGCCGCCGGGCTGAGCGCCGCGAAGCGCGCGCGAACCGCGAGTGCCTCGGCGACGGCCTGTTCCTTCTGTTCGTCGGTGTTCATGTGGTTGCTCATGATGCAGCCGCCAGGGTCCGGGCCTCGCGTGCCTTGATCTTCTCGTGCCTGCGCAGCAGCTTCTCGGCGCGCACGACGATCGGGATATCGATCATCTTGCCGTCGATCTGGAACGACCCGCGGCCCTCGGCCGCGAACCTGGCGTTCATCTCGATCACCTTGCGCGCGAACGCGACCTCTTCATCCGACGGGGAATACTCGGCATTGACGATCTTCACCTGCCCGGGGTGGATGCAGCCGGCGCCGTCGAAGCCGAAGCGGCGCGACTTGCGCACCATCGCGCGGAACTTGTCCCAGTCGCTGAAATCGGCGACCGTACCGATGAAGCCCAGAGGCATCACGCCGGCGGCCCGCGCCGCGATGATCATCCGCTGCTTGGGATGAAGCAGCACCTCTTCTTCGGGAAGCATGTCGCAGTTCAGGGCGAAGTCCTCGCCACCGATGTTCATCGCGACCACGCGCGGGCAGGCGCGCGGGATCTCGTCGATGCGCAGGAAGGCGTCCGGCGTCTCGATCATGGTGATGAACTTCGTGTGCCCGACCTTCATGCCGCGCTTCAGTTCGAGCTCGCTGACCAGTTCGTCGAGCAGGCGCACATGCGAGGCGCTGTCCGCCTTGGTGATGGCGAGGCCATCGACATCGGGGCAGATCGAATGCTCGATGTCGCGTACCGCCAGCGACAGCGGCTGGTTGATGCGCACGACCACGTCAGAGCCGCCCTGGCGTACGCGGGCCGCGTTCTTCTCGACCAGCGTCCGTGCGGTGGCCTTCTCGCCGGGCGGCACGGCATCCTCGAGGTCGAGCTGGATCACGTCGGCGGCACGCGTGTGTGCCTTGTCGACGAATTTCTCGACGTTGACCGGCACGTAGAGCAGCGAACGCCAGACCGGCAGTTCATCCTGGGTATGCATCGTGATCTCCTGTTCCGTTGACGTTCAGGCGCTGCAGTCGGCTGCCGGCGGCTTGCCGGGCGCGGGCCCCACCAGCGCCCCGCTTGCGCGCAGGGCCGCGATCCGGGACGGGTCGAAGCCGGCATCCGCGAGTATCGCGTCATTGTGCTCGCCCAGCGCAGGCGCCGGCAGCCTGATCGCACCGGGTGTCGCCGAAAGACGGGGCACGACGCAGTGCATCGGCACCTGGCCCATGTCGGCATCCGGGTATTCGGCCAGCACCTCGCGCTCGACCACGTAGGGATCCTGCATGATCTGCGAGATGTCGTAGATCGGGCCCACGGTGACTTCCTCGCGTTCGAAGAATGCCAGATTCTCATCGAGCGTCCGGCCGGCGATGAACGCGCCGATCACCGCGTCCAGTTCGGCCGAATGACGCAGGCGGTCGGCATTCGTGCGAAAGCGCGGGTCGTCGACGAGATCGGGGCGGCCGATCGAGCGCAGCACCCGCTCGGCCATCGCCTGCGTCGAAGCCGACAGGCACACCCAGCGCTCGTCGCGGGTACGGTAAGCATTGCGCGGGGCAGCGGTGGTCGAGCGGCTGCCGGTACGGCTGCGCAGCCGCCCGCTCGCGCGGTAGCTGGCAGCCTGTGGTCCCATCACCGAGAACAGCGGGTCGAACAGCGACACGTCGATCGACTGCCCGGCCCCGCCAGTCACCTCGACCTCGCGCAGCGCAACCATTGTGGCGAAGGCGCCGTACAGGCCGGCGGTGCAATCGGCCAGTTGCATGGGCGGCAGCACCGGTTCGCGGTCCTGGAAGCCGTTCAGCGCGGCGAAGCCGGACATGCCCTCGGCGAGGGTGCCGAAGCCGGGCTTGTGCCGGTACGGCCCATCCTGGCCCCAGCCGGTGACCCGGACCAGGACGAGCTTCGGATTGCGCGCATGCAGCACGTCCGGCCCCAGCCCCATCTTCTCCAGCGTCCCGGGCCGGTAGTTCTCGATCAGCACCTGCGCGCGCTCGACCAGCGATAGCAGCACCTCGATCGCCTCCGGCCGGCGCAGGTTCAGGCAGAGGCTCTTCTTGTTGCGCGCGTAGACCTTCCAGTTCGTCGGCACCCCGTTCACCAGCCAGTCGCGTAGCGCATCGCCGTCGGGCGTCTCGACCTTGATCACCTCCGCACCGAAGTCGGCGAGCGCGAGGCTCACCATGTTGCCAGCAACCACCCGCGACAGATCGAGCACGCGCACGCCGCGCAGCGGACCGCGCGCACCGGTCGCGAATCTGCGCCGCTTGAGGGCGCGGGGAGCCGGCGTGGACGACGGCCCGGCGTTTGCCTTTGCCATTGCGTTCAGTCCGGGCGAATGGCCGCGTCGCGGGCCACGGCGCGCCAGAACAGGATCTCCTCGCGCACGATGCGCGCGAACGCCTCGGGCGTGGTGCCAGCCGGCTCGGCCCCCTCGGCGGCCAGGCGCTCGCGCATCTCGGCCGTCTGCAGGACCTTGACGGTCTCCGCGTTCAGCCGGTCGATGATCGGTCTGGGTGTTCCGCCGGGCGCGAACAGCCCCCACCAGAGCACCGCCGCATAGCCGGGCACGCCGGACTCGGCGATCGTCGGCACGTCGGGCACGAACGGCGAGCGCGTCGGCGTCGACACCGCCAGTGCGCGTACCCGGCCGGACTTCACCTGCGGCATCACGTTCGGGATGCCCGACAGCAGGAACTGGATCTGCCCGCCCATCAGGTCGGTGAGCGCCGGGCCGATGCCCTTGTAGGGCACGTGCACGGTCTGCACCTTCGCCATCCGGTTGAGCACCTCGGTGGCGAGGTGGTTGATGCCGCCGCTGCCGGACGAACCGTAGTTGAGCGCCCCCGGTTTCGCGCGCGCGAGCGCGATCAGCTCGGCCATCGTCTTCGCCGGCGACTCCGCCGCCACCGTGATCATCAGCGCCCCCATGCCGAGCCGGGTGACTGGCGCGATGTCGCGGAACGGATCGAACGGGACCTTCGCCTGGATCGCGACGTTGGTGGTGAACGAGGTCGAGTGGATCATCAGGTTGTAGCCGTCCGGCGGCGCCTTGGCGACGATGCCTGCGCCGAGCAGCCCGCCGGCCCCGGGACGGTTGTCGATCAGCACCGGCTGGCCCATCGCCTCGCTCAGGCGCTGGCCGATGATGCGGCCGAAGATGTCGTTGCTGCCGCCCGGGGTGAACGGAATGATGAAACGCAGCGGACGATTCGGGTAGGGCTGCGCCGACTGGGCGAGCGCGATGCCGGTCGATGCCGGAACGGATGACAGCAGAACCAGCAGCGGCAGCAGCCGTTGCTTCTTGCGCAGCGTGCGCGCCTGACCAGTGGTCATCGGGACTCCTTCGGAGATATCGCCGCGGGCCGTACGCTGCGGCCGCGTGCCGGGTGCCATGCTATCGCGTCCGCCGCCGCCGCGCGCACGGCGGCAGGGTTCGGTGCACCGGCGGCTGCGATACCATCCGGACGTCAATCATCGCGGGCGGATGTGCGGATGGCTTTCGAAGGATTTGCCCGGGCGCGGATCGCCACATCCGATCCCGGCGTCGAGATCAATGTGCGCCACGGCGGCAGCGGCCCCGCCCTGCTCCTGCTGCACGGCAATCCGTTGTCGCATCATTCCTGGCATCGGCTGGCCGACCGTCTGGCGCAGCGCTTCACCGTGGTGGCGACCGACCTGCGCGGCTACGGCGACAGTTCCAAGCCGCGCGGGCTGCCGGATCACTCGAACTACACCTTCGGCCGCATGGCGCTCGACCAGGTCGAGGTGATGGCTGCGCTCGGATTCGAGCGATTCCAGGTCGCCGGCCACGACCGGGGTGCTCGAGTAGCCTTCCGGATGGCGCTCGACCACCCGGACCGGGTGAGCCGTGTCGCCTTCATGGACATCCTGCCGACCCACCATGTGTTCGCGCACAGTACGCGCGAATGGGGCCTGAATTCCTACCACTGGTTCTTCATGGCACAGCCGTACGACTTTCCCGAGCGGCTGCTGGCCGGGAACGAGGCGTACTACATCCGGAAGAAGCTGCTCAAGCAGGGTGTCGGCAAGGGCGGCTTCTCCGAGGAAGACGTGCAGGAGTACATCCGGGTCTGCACGCCAGAACAGATACACGGCGTGTGTTCCGACTATCGTGCGACCGCGTTCGTCGACTACGAGGTGGACCGCGACGCTTTCGAACGCGGCATCCGGGTCGAGCAGCCTGCTCTGGTGCTCTGGGGCGAACACAGCCACACGCAGAAGTATTATTCGCCGTCGACGGTCTGGCCGCGCTATGCCGCGAACATCGAGCGGTTCGTCGCCCTCCCCTGCGGGCACTACCCGAACGAACAGAGCCCGGAAGAGACGCTGCGCGAACTGAACGGCTTCTTCGAGGCCTGAGCCGACGGCGCGGCGGGATGCATGGAAGACAGGATGGACGCATGACCGGACGCAGGGTTGAACCCGATGGACTCGAACCGTTCCTGCAGCGTGTCGCAGACGGATTGCCGGGGCTGCTCGCCGATTTCAACGCGATCTGCGACTGCGGCGGACGGGTGGCCGGATCCGACAGCGAACGGCGGGCATGCGACCTCACGCTCGGCCGGCTGGCCGAGATCGCCGGCGCCGGGCGCGCCTGGCTCGAGCCGGTCGACTATGCGGGATGGCAGCCGGGAAGCTGTTCGCTGTCGCTGGCCGACGGCACGCCGCTCGCCTGCCAGCCGCTGCTCGGCTCGGCCTCGACGCCGCCGGCCGGCCTGGTCGCCGGCGTGGTCGACCTCGGGCGTGGCACCGACGAAGATTTCCGGCGCGCGGCGGCGCGGATCCCGGGCCGGATCGCGCTGGTCCGCCACGAGTTCCCGTTTTCGCCGGACCACATCCACCGGCGCCGGAAGTACGAGGCAGCGCGGGCTGCGGGCGCCGCTGGCTTCGTGATCGCGCACACCGATCCACTGGCAAGTCCCACGTCCGGGTCGTCCGGCCGCAATGGCGGCGACGGTATACCGGCCGTCGCCACCGACCATGCGGGCAGCGCGCGGCTGGCTGCCGCAGACGCTTCCGGCACACGGCTGGTCGTGCAGGGAACGGACCGGCGAGCGGTCGGCCAGACACCGATGCTCGACCTGCCGGGCAGGGACACGGACGATCCGCGCCGAGTCGTTTTGTCGGCGCACCTCGACGGCCATCCGCTCGCGGAAAGCGCGATGGACAACGCGAGCGGGCTGGCTGTGGCGCTCGCACTGGCGCGCGCGGTCGCGCCGCAGATGGCCCAGGCAGCCCTCGGGCTGCGGGTCTGCCTGTTCACCGCCGAAGAATGGGCACTGGCCGGGTCACGACAATGGCTGGCCGCGATGGCGCCCGCCGAGCGGCGCCGATTCGTGATCGACATCAACCTCGATACCGTCGGTGCCGACCCGCGGCTCACGGCACTGACCAGCGGCTTCGCCGGGCTGGACGCGTTCGTTGCCGCCAGCGCGCGGGCGGCCGGGCAGCCGATCGCCCTGCATCGGCCGCTGATGTCCAACTCGGACCATGCGAACTTCGCGGCGTACGGTATCCCGGCCCTGCGCCTGATCGCGGGTTTCGACCAGCCGGCAAGTCGTGTCCGGCACATCCTGACCGCACAGGACACCCGCGACCAGGTGGCGCCCGACGAACTCGCCGGCGCTGCGCGGGCTGCGGCCAGCCTGCTCTGGCACGCGCTCTGCGCGACCGACCAGGACGTGTCAAGCTGGCACTGACGCTGGCGCGGGGCGCCAGCCGTGATGAACCCTTGCTTTTTCAACAGGAGATGGACATGGCGGGAGGCCCGCTCGAAGGCGTGCGCATCATCGATCTCACCTCGGTCGTGGTCGGGCCGCTCTGCACGCGCACGCTGGCCGATTACGGCGCGGACGTCATCAAGGTAGAGAGCCCGTCCGGCGATCTCGGACGCAACATCGGTGGCCGCGGCCGCACCGAGAACATGGGACCGAAGTTCCTTCACCTGAACCGCAACAAGCGCAGCGTGGTGCTCGACCTGAAGAAGCCGGCCGGCCGCGAGGCGCTGCTGAAGCTGGTCGAGACCGCAGACGGGGTGCTCTGGAACGTGCGACCCGACTCCATGACGCGCATGAAGCTGGCCTACGAGGACGTGCGCAAGGTGAACCCGAAGATCATCTACTGCGGCATGTTCGGCTTCGGGCAGGACGGCCGCTACCGTTCCAAGCCGGCCTACGACACGATCATCCAGGGCTCCAGCGGCCTGTCCGCGCTGCTGCACCGGGCCGCAGGCGAGCCGCGCTACGTGCCGATCGTGATGTGCGACCGTACGGTCGGGTTGATCGCGGTGCAGATGATCGTGATGGCGCTGTTCGCGCGCACCCGTACCGGCGAGGGCCAGTCGATCGAGATCCCGATGTTCGAGAACATGGCTGCCTTCGTGCTCGACGAGCACATGTACCAGGCGACCTTCGATCCGCCGATCGAGGGCGCGCCGACGGACCACGGCGGCACCGGCGACCCGCGGCTGCTCGACCCGGACGGACGGCCGCTGCCGACCAAGGACGGCTGGGTCTGCGTGTCCGCCAATACCGACGCGCAGGCGTTCGGATTCTTCCGCGCCGTCGGCCGGCCGGAACTGATCACCGACCCGCGTTTCTCGTCGGTGTCGGCCAGGCACCGCAATGTGAAGGCCTATTTCGCGATCCGTATCGAAGCGCTCAAGGACAGGACGACCGCCGAGTGGCTGGAAATCCTCGACGCCGCCGACGTGCCGGCCATGCCCTACCACACGCTGGAGACGCTGCTGGAAGATCCGCACCTGGCGGAGGCCGGCTTCTTCGAGTGGAAAGACCACCCGACGGAAGGTCGCATCCGCAACATGCGCGTGCCGAACAGGCTGAGCGGTGGGGTGCGCGCCGACTATCGCCCGGCGCCGAAACTGGGTGCCGACAGCCGGGAGGTGCTGGCCGAGGCAGGCTACGACGCGGCAACGATCGACCGCATGATTGCGCAGGGAGTCACGCTGGCCCGCTGAGCCGGCATGCAGCGACCGGGGCTGTACCCGGCGGCGCCTTGCACGAAGGAAGAAGCCGCCCGGAGGCGGCTTCGTTCATGCAGCAGGACGAGCCACGCCGGGCGCCAGGCCTCAATCCGGCTTGACCCCCGCCGCCTTCACAAGCTTCGACCACTTGGCGATCTCGGACTTGATGTACGCACCGAACGCCTCAGGGGTGGTCGGCGTCGGTTCCAGCCCCTGGCTGAAATAGATCTCGCGAATGCTCTGCGACCCGAGGATCTTCACCGTCTCGGCATTCAGGCGGTCGACGATCGCCTTCGGCGTCTTCGCCGGCGCGAGCAGTCCGTACCAGTTGTTCGCCTCGTAGCCGGGCAGCGCGGCTTCGGCGATCGTCGGCAGGTCGGGCAGCATCCCGGCCCGGGTAGCGGTGGTCACGGCAAGGCCACGCACCTTGCCGGCCTTGATCTGCGGGATGGCCGTCGCCGCTGTGGCGAACACCATCTGCACCTCGCCGCCGAGCAGCGCGCCCATGGCCGGCGCCCCGCCCTTGTAGGGAATGTGAGTGATGTCGGTTCGGGTCATGTGCTCCAGCAGCACGCCGGACAGGTGGCCGGCACTGCCGACCCCGGAGGAACCGTAGTTGAGGCTGCCCGGCTTCGAGCGCAGCAGCGCGACCAGTTCCTTCACCGTCTTCGCGGCCACCGACGGGTGCACGACGAGCACGTTGATCGAGGACGCCATGTTGGTGATCGGCGAGAAGTCCCGGATCGGGTCGAAGGCGAGCTTCTCGTAGATCGACGGATTGATCGCCAGCGCGGCGATCGTACCCACCAGCAGCGAATAGCCGTCCGGCGTCGCTCGGGCGGCAATCTCGGTGGCAATGTTGCCGCCGGCGCCCGGACGGTTGTCGACCACGAACTGCTGGCCGAGCACTTCGGACAGCCGCTGGGCGACCGGACGTGCCGCGGTGTCCGCACCGCCACCGGGCGCGAAGCCGACCAGCATGCGCACCGGACGGTCGGGATAGACCGGCCCCTTCTGCTGTGCGTTCGCGGCGCAGGACATGCCGGCCAGTGCGATCGAGGCGACGCCGGCCAGGGACGGGATCGCGCAGCGGCGATTCTGCTGTTTTCGTTGTGGTGTCATCTTCATCTCCTGTGGTTGTTCAGCGTGCCCCGGCCTTGCGCGACGCGGCCAACCGCGCACCGATGTCCATCGCCGCCTCCATCGCGCCGCTGCCGGCCACGTGCTTGCCGACGATGTCGAAGGCGGTACCGTGCGCCGGCGTGGTGAACACGGTCGGCAGCCCGGCGGTCACGGTCACGCCCTTGTTGAACCCGAGCAGCTTGGTCGCGATCTGACCCTGGTCGTGATACATCATGACCACGCCGTCGAACTCGCCGGCACGCGCCTTGATGAACACGACATCCGAGGAGACCGGGCCCACGCAGCCGATTCCCTCGGCACGCATCCGCTCCACCGTCGGGCGGATGATCGTGATCTCCTCGTCACCGAACAGACCGTTCTCGCCGTTGTGCGGATTGAGCGCGGCCACCCCGATGCGCGGGCTGGTGACGCCCTTGTCGCGCAGCATCCGGTCGGCCAGCCGGATGGCGTCGGCGACACGCGGCGGCTGCACCATGTCGACCGCCTTGCGCAACGAGACGTGCGAGGTCACCCGGAACGTCGCGAACTGATCGATGACGTTCATCTCGCCGTAGAACCCCTGGTGCCCGGTGAGCGCGGCAAACATCTGGTGCTCGTCCGGGAAGTTCCAGCCGCCGCGGAACATCGCGCCCTTGTTGAGCGGGGCAAAGCAGATGCCATCGAGCCGGCCGGCCAGCGCCATGTCGATCATCGCCTTCAGCGTGTCGCCCGCGAGCTTGCCCGCCTCCGGCGAGGCCTCGGCGCGCGGCAGCGCCGCCGGGTCCATGTTGCCGAGGTCGATCAGCGGCGTCGGTCCGCCGGGCTGCTCGACCTCGTTCCAGTCGATGTCTTCGACGCGCGGGTACCGGCGCACCGCGAACTCGACCTGCGCGTCGCCCTGGCCCATCGCCAGCACGCGTGCATCGCCGATTACGACCACCCGGGTACCGGCCGGCCAGGCGCGTCGGGCGATCATCCGGCAGGCGATCTCCGGGCCGATGCCGGTCGGATCGCCCAGCATCAGGCCGATCAGCGGGCGGGTCTCGAGTACCTTGTCAGTCATGTACAGCCTCTTGTTTGGGCAGTTGCCGGGTCGCCCGGCAGGGTGCTGCAGGTCAGTGCTGCAATTCGGTGCTTCAATTCAGTCCAGCTTGATTCCGAGCTTGCGCCCGAGGTCGCCCCACACCGCCATATCGTCCCGGATAAGGGCGCCGAAGGCTTCAGGCGTGGTCGGAGAGGGGTCCATGCCCTGTGCCAGCAGGTTGCGGCGCACCTCGGCGTCGTCGAGGATCCGGCGTACCGATACGTTGAGCAGGTCGACGATCGGCCGCGGCAGCTTCGCAGGCCCCAGCAGCCCCCACCAGCCGCTTACGTCGAAGCCGGGCAGCCCGGCTGCTTCGGCAACGGTCGGCACGTCGGGCACCGCAGCCGAGCGCTTCGGCGCGCCCGAGGCAATCGCCTTCAGCCGCCCGGCCTTCATGTGCGGCAGGCCGACCAGCACCGGCGTGAACGCGAGCTGCACTTCGTTGCCGAGTTGCGCCACGGTTGCCGGACCGATGCCCTTGTAGGGGATGTGCGACATCGACAGCCCGGTGCGCGACATCAGCAGTTCCATGCCCAGGTGCGGCGGCGAGCCGTTACCCGAAGATCCGTAGTTGAGCTTGCCCTGGTTCGCCTTCACATGCGCGATCAGCTCTTTCATGTTCGACGCCGGCAGCGACGGATGGGCAAGCAGGAGCAACGGCGAAGTCGTGGCCAGCGTGATCGGCGTGAAGTCGCGCACCGGATCGTAAGGCAGCTTCTCGACCAACCGGGCGCTGCTGGCGAACGAATTGAACGTGAACAGCAGCGTGTAGCCGTCGGCCGGCGCCTGCGACACGATCTGCGCGCCGACGATGCCACTTCCGGCCGGGCGATTGTCGACGATGAAGGTCTGGCCGTGCCGCTCGCCGAGTTGCTGGGCGAGCACGCGGCCGACCGCGTCGGTACCGCCGCCGGGGGCGAACGGGATGATCAGGCGAACCGGGCGCTGGGGGTAGCTGCCCTGGGCGGCTGCCGGGGCCGGCAGCAGGACTGCGAGCAGGACGGAGACGGACAGGCAGACGGCGCCGACGGCGCATGTGCGACGATGGATCACGGAAACTCCTCCGGTGCGGCCGGCCCCTGGTTCGAGGACTTCGGCACGGATTGACGGGGGGCCCGCAACGGCGGGTCGACCCTGCCGGGCGCTGCATGCCCGGTTCTGCATTGCGCGGCCGATGATACCGGACGCGGCGCCTGCGGCGGCCCGATGCGCAGCCTGCCTCGGGCATAATCGCGTCCTTCACATGGAAGGGTCTGAGCGATGGGTCATACGCTGGCTGAAAAGATTCTCGGCGCCCGTTCGGGCGGCGCCCCGGTCAATGCAGGCGAGGTGGTCGTCGCCCGCGTCGATTTCGCGATGGTGCACGATGCACGCGCAGCCAACGCCCTGAAGGCGGTAGCCACGCTCGGTTTCGACAAGCTCCCCAACGCGGCGCGCACCGCCTTCGTGCTCGACCACTTCTCGCCGCCGCCATCGCGCGAGGCGGCGAATGTGCATGCCGACATGCGCGAGTTCTGCGAACGTACCGGAGCGGTGATCTACGACGTCGGCGACGGCATCTGCCACCAGGTGCTGCCCGAACACGGCCACTTCACCGCGGGCGATCTGGTGGTGGGCACCGATACGCATTCGACGACCTATGGGGCGTTCAATGTGTACGGAACCGGACACGAAGGCACCGATGTGGCTGCCATCCTCGCCACCGGCCGCACCTGGTTCAGGGTTCCGGAAACGATCCGTGTCGAGCTCACCGGGCGTCTCGGCCCGGGCGTGTGGGCCAAGGATGTCACCCTCGCGATGCTCGGCCGCCTCGGTGCCGAAGGTGCGAACTTCAAGGTGATCGAATACACCGGCAGCGCGGTGGCGGCGATGGCGATCGACGACCGCATGACCCTGTCGAACCACGCGGCCGAACTCGGCGCTGAAGCCGCAATCCTCGAATGCGACGACAAGACCGTCGCCTGGCTCGCTGCGCACGGCGCTCAGGCGCCGAAGCCGGTCACCGCCGACGGCGATGCGCGCTACGCCGACCGCTTTGCGATCGATGCCTCGACGCTGGCGCCTAAGGTGGCGCACAACCACGACATCGGTGATGTGGTAGACGTGTCGGAACTGGCAGGCCAGCCGGTGCATGTCGGGCTGATCGGCACCTGCACCAATGGCCGCCTGGACGACATCCGGCAGGCTGCCAGCATCCTCAAGGGGAAGAAGATCGCGAAGGGTGTGCGCCTGGTCGTCACCCCGGCCTCGCGCGCGATCTACCTCGCCGCGATGCGCGAAGGGCTGTTCGAGATCCTGACCGAGGCCGGTGCCTCGGTGGATGCCGCCGGCTGCGGCACCTGCGTGGGCATCACGCACAAGCTGATGTCCGCCGACCGCGAACGCGTGATCTCCAGCGCGAACCGCAACTTCAAGGGCCGGCTCGGCAATCCCGATTCGGAGATCCTGATCGCCTCCTCCGCGACGGTGGCCGCATCCGCGCTGACCGGGCGCGTCACCGATCCACGCGAGTTCGCGTACGACATCCGCAGCGCGGCGTGAAGGAGACACAGATGACGCAGACACCCATGACCGGCACCGCATCCACGGTCGCCCCGATCCGTGCGACCGTGCACCGCCTCGGCGACGAGGTCAGCACCGACATCCACTGCTCGGCCAAGTACAACATGGGCAAATCCGTCCAGTGGCTGGCCGAACATGCATTCGAGCAGCTGCAGCCCGGGTTCGCGCAGCGCATCAAGGCGGGCGACGTGATCGTCGCCGGCAAGGACTTCGGCATCAACTCGTCGCGAGAGCAGGCAGTGCATGTGCTGCGCGCGATGGGGGTGTCGGCCGTGATCGCACAGTCGTTCGGCCGCCAGTTCTACCGCAACGCGATCAACAACGGCCTGCCGATCGCCGAATGCGACGTGTCCGCGATTCATGACGGCGACCTGATCGAGGTCGACGTGGCGGCCGGGCGGATCGCCGTGCCGGCCAGCGGCTTCAGCGCATCGGTGCCGAAACTGCCGCCCGCAGTGCTTGCGCTGATCGCCGCGGGCGGGCTGCTGCCGTTCCTGAAGCAGCACCCCGACTGGGCCTTGCCGACCGCCTGAGCACCGACCCGGAGACCGGACCGGCGGGACGTCAACCCTTCAAGTGGGCGTCCCGCTGCTGGTACAGCTTCTCGTCCGCATAACCCATCGTCTCGGGTTTCGCGCGGCCGAGCATCACCTGGAAGTAGACGGGCTCGAGGCTGTTGTTGTCGTAGCCGTGGATCACGCCCGGCGGGCAGGCGACGCACTCCCACTTGCCCAGCCGGGTCGTCACGCGGTTGCCCTGCTCGTCCTCGACGAACACGTCGAGGAAGCCGTCCAGCACGAAGAACACCTCCTCGACCTCATGGGTGTGCGCCGCGTTGCCCTGGCCCGGCTCGACGAACATGATCGACAGCGTGAAGCCGCGCGCCGGGATCACCGACGGGTCATCGTGCTTGCCGGAGCCGCCGGCGCCGATGAAGCGATGCTGGGCACGCTTCCAGCCCTCGATCTTCGCGTCTTCGAACGCGGCCCAGTCGGCGGTCTTTTCCTTGAATCGCCCGGTGAACTTCTTCAGCACGGTTTCGAGCGGCAGCCCGACGAGTTCCGGGGGCATCGGATGGCGTGCAGCTGGCATGGTGTTCGCTCCTCGTGTTGTTGCGTCTGATTGTCGACGATCGATAGTAGTGCGCCACTGAGCGCGAAGGCAACCGCGCACGGTTTTTTCCGGACATGTCCATACGCTCGCGCGCGAACCGCCTGTGCTGCCGTAATATCGCCACCTTCCGGATGTGATCACATCGCCGTCCGGCCAGACACCGGCACGAACCCCATCACGAGAGGTCCACTGCATGCGCCTGACACCCGCTCCGAACACTGAACGCTCTGTCCGTCCGGCAAACTCAGCGTGCCGGGTAATCCTCTGTGCCGTGCTGGCCACGGTGCCGGCAGCGGGCTTCGCGCAGCCGGCCTTTCCCTCGAAGACGATTCGCCTGATCGCACCGTTCGCGCCTGGCGGCGCCCTCGACCTGACGGCACGCGTGGTCGGGCAGGTGATCACCGAGCAGCTGGGCCAGCCGGTCATCGTCGACAACCGCGCCGGTGCCGCCGGCGCGATCGGGTCCGAGCAGGTCGCGCGCGCGGCACCCGACGGATACACGCTGCTGCTCGGAGCGACGACGACCCACGGCATCAATCCGGTACTGCAGAAACTCAGCTACGACCCGATCAAGGATTTCACGCCGGTGTCGCTGGTAGTGACGATCCCGCATGTGCTGGTCGTCAACCCGACGCTACCGGTGAACACGCTATCCGACCTGGTCAAGTATGCACGCAGCAAACCCGGCCTGACCTACGGCTCGGCCGGCACGGGCTCACCGCACCACCTCGCCGGCGAGATGCTCAAGATCGCCACCGGCATCGATATCACCCATGTGCCGTACAAAGGCTCGGCGCCCGCGATGTCCGACGTGATCGGTGGCCAGGTGCAGTTCATGTCGATCGAACTCACCGCCGCGGTCAGCCAGATCAAGTCCGGCAAGCTCAGGGCGATCGCGATCGCCACGGCGAAACGAGTGCCGGGCGTCGACCTGCCGACGGTCGGCGAAAGCGGTGTGCCCGGATTCGAAGTGACGGCCTGGTACGCAGTCTATGCGCCGGCCCGCACCCCGCGCAACGTGGTCGACATCCTGTCGAAGGCGATCGCCCGCGGTCTCGGCTCGGGCGAAGCGCGCGAGAAGCTCGCCTCGCTCAACGCGGTCACCGTAGGCAGCACGCCGGAGGAACTGACCACCCACATGCGCAGCGAACTCGCGCGCTGGTCGAAAGTCATCAAGACCGCCGGCGTGAAGGCCGAGTAGTCACCCTTCCGTTTTCCGATCACCCCGCAGACAGTCGAGCCCATCCGATGAAGCCTCCCCAGTTCGAATACGCCGCGCCCGCCACCCTTCCCGAAGCGCTCGCGCTGCTCGCCCATCCGGACGGCGATGCAAAGCCGCTGGCGGGCGGTCAGAGCCTGATGCCGGTGCTGGCCTTCCGCCTGGCTTCGCCGCGCCTGCTGGTGGACCTGCGCCGGGTGCCGGGCATGGACCGCATCGACATCGATGCTGCCGGCGTACGCATGGGCGCGAAGGTGCGCTGGCGCGACATCGAGCGCGATGCACGCCTGAAGACCGCGCTGCCGCTGCTGGCCGAAGCGATCGGGCACGTCGCCCACTACCAGATCCGCAACCGCGGCACGGTCGGCGGCAGCCTCGCCCACGCCGACCCGGCCGCGGAGCTGCCCGGCATCGCAGTGGCCTGCGACGCGACGATCGAGATCGCCAGCGCGCGCGGCACCCGCAGCGTGGCGGCCGCCGATTTCTTCGAGGGCGCGCTGACCACGGTGCTGCAGCCCGATGAGCTGATCACCGCGATCACCTTCCCTGCCTGGCCCGCCACGCGCGCCAGTGCATTCGAGGAACTCGCACGCCGGCACGGCGACTTCGCGATGGCCGGTACCGCGGTCTGGTTCGACCTCGACACGGCCGGCCGTGCGCTCGATACGCACATCGCGGTGATCGGCGCGTCCGACCGTCCACGCCGGCTGCCCGCCGCGGAGGCAAAGCTCGACGGCCAGCTCGTCGATGCCGGCACGATCGGCGAAGCCGCGTGCGCGGCCGCCGGCGCATGCGATCCCGCGGACGACCTGCATGCCAGCGCTGCCTACCGGCGCAACCTGGTCGGCGTGCTGGTCGAGCGGGCGCTGATCCGGGCGCTGGCTGGTACGACGAGCGGCGGCACGGCAATCAATCGCAGCGGGGAGTCGCACTGATGGAAGTCTCGTTCAAGGTCAATGGCAATGCGGTAAAGGCCCAGGTCGAACCGCGCACCACCCTGTCGCTGTGCCTGCGCGACAACCTCAGGCTCACCGGCACCCATGTCGGTTGCGAGCACGGGGTGTGCGGCGCCTGCACGGTGATCGTCGACGGCGAAGCCGTGCGCTCCTGCCTGACGCTGGCGGTACAGGTCGAAGGCCGTTCCATCACGACGGTCGAAGGGCTGGCCGACGGTGATGCACTGTCGCCGCTGCAGGCGGCGTTCCGCCGCCACAATGCGCTGCAGTGCGGGTTCTGCACGCCGGGCATGCTCACCACTGCGCATGCGCTGCTCACCGACGAGCCGCACGCCAGCGCCGACCGCATCCGCGAGGTGCTGTCCGGCAACCTGTGCCGCTGCACCGGCTACGTTCCGATCGTTGACGCGGTGCTGGATGCACGCGCGGCCTATGGCGGCCCGGCCAGCGACGGTGCGGCCGGCCACGCTGCCGCGGCCACCCCGAGCGCCGGAGCCGGCCGATGAATGCCCGCCTGACCGACATCCTGCCGGAGTCCGCAGCCGCCGCGGCCGACGGACCCTACATCGGCCGGTCCGTACAGCGGGTCGAAGACCTGCGGCTGCTGCGCGGCCTGGGCCGCTATGCCGACGACGTGGCGCTGCCCGGCATGCTGCACGCGGCGATGCTGCGCAGCTCTGTCGCCCATGCCCGCGTACGCGGCATCGACGCCAGCGCCGCGCGCGCGATGCCCGGCGTGCATGCGGTGATCACCGCGGCCGAGATTGCCGGTGCGCCCGGCCAGCCGGTACCGACCGTCCCGCTCAGGCTGCAGCCACTACCCTGCATGGAACCCTATCGCCAGCCGGTGATCGTGCAGGACCGCATCCGCCACGTCGGCGAGGTGATCGCGATCGTCGTCGCGGACACGCTCGCGCTGGCCGAAGACGCGATGGAGGCGATCGAGCTCGACCTCGAGCAACTGCCTGCAGTCGCCGACTGGAAGATCTCGGCCGCCGACGAGACGCTGCTGTTCGACGCCACGACGACCAACCGCGGCGTGACCTTCACCGCCAGACGCGGCGACGCCGATGCCGCGTTCGCGGCAGCCGTGCACGTCCAGCGCGAGCGCTTCACCGTCCAGCGCCAGGCGCCGGTGACGATGGAAGCGCGCGGCGTGGTTGCCGACTGGGATGCGGCAAACGGCCGGCTGATCGTGTACGGCGCGGCGAAGGTACCGTTCTTCAACCGCCACGCCAGCGCGCAGATGCTCGGCATGCCCGACAGCGCCGTCGACTTCATCGAGGGCGACACCGGCGGCAGCTTTGGCGCCCGCGGCGAGTTCTACGTCGAGGATTTCCTGGTGCCGTTTGCCGCGCGCCACATCGGCCGCCCGGTCAAGTGGATCAGCGACCGGCGCGAAGACCTGATGACGATGGCACAGTCGCGCGAGTGCGAGGCCGACGTCGAGATGGCGTTCGCGGCCGACGGCACCATCCTCGGCGTGCGTGGCACCGCCTGGTGCGACCTGGGCGCATATCCGCGCACCAACGGGCTGATCCAGCCGCGCAACATCCCGCATTTCCTGACCAATGCGTATCGCATCGAGGCGGTGCACGTCGATTCGCACGTGCAGTTCACGAACAAGGGACCGGCAGGCACCTACCGTGCGCCCGGCCGTGCCGAGACCGCGATGTTCTGCGAACGGCTGATCGAACGCGGGGCGAAGGCGATGGGCCTCGATCCGGTCGAGGTTCGTCGGCGCAACCTTGTCACCTCGAGCGACATGCCCTGGCACTTCGCGACGCTCACCCCGTCGGCGCCGGAATCGAGCGGCCTGTCCGAGGCCGACAGCGGCGACTACCTCGCCGCGTTCGAGCGCTGCCTGGTCGAGTTCGACTGGCAGGGAAAGCTGGCGCTGCAGGGCACGGTGGTCGACGGCCTCCATCACGGCATCGGCGTCGCCTGCTTCATCGAAGGCGGCGCAGCCGGCCCGCGCGAGAACGCGAAGATCGAGCTCGCGCGCGACGGATCGGTCACGCTGTATGTCGGCTCCACCTCGGTCGGTCAGGGCCTGGAGACCTCGCTCGGACAGATCGCGGCCGATGCCCTCGGCATCCCGATGTCCGCGCTGACGCTTCTGCACGGGTCGACCACCTACCTTCACGAGGGCTTCGGCTCGTACCACTCGCGTTCCACCGTGATGGGTGGCTCGGCGATCATCGACGCGGCCGGCAAGTTCAAGCAGGCCGTACGCGAAGCAGCTGCGACCTACCTCGAGTGCCTGCCCGAGCAGGTGACGATCACCGGCACCGAGGCGAAATCGCCGCGCGGCCGAAGCATCGGCTTTGCCGAACTGGCGAAGAACGAGACGATCCTGGTCGATGGCACGTTCGCCAACCACCACCATACCTGGGCCTACGGGGCGGCCGCGGCGCATGTCGCGGTCGATGCACGCACCGGCGATGTGTCCCTGCTCGATTATGTCGTGGTCGAGGACGTCGGCCGTGCGATCAATCCGCTGCTGCTGCGCGGGCAGCTGCTCGGCGGCACGGTGCAGGGACTGGGCGGCGCCTTCCTGGAAGAGATGGTGTACGACGCCGAGGGCCAGATGCTCACCGGCACGCTCGCCGACTACCTGGTACCGACCGCGACGGACTTTCCCCGCCTGCGCGCAGTGATCACCGAGGACTTCCCGTCCCCGATCAACCCGATCGGTGCCAAGGGAGCCGGCGAGGGCGGCACGATCGTCGCGCCGGCGGTGATCGTCAACGCGATTGCCAATGCGCTCGGCGAGTTCGACTTGAATCCCGCTTCGTTGCCGCTGTCGCCGTCCAGGCTGTGGCACATGATCGACGACGCCCGGCGCGCCGCGCGCTGAGCGCGAGCCTCCGCTGCCCTTCCCCGCCTGGAGACACAGAGATGAACCACGTCCGCCGCACGTTCCCCGATGCCCGCCGCCGCAGTGTCGCCCTGGCCGGCGGCGGCGGGTTGCTGTCCGCGCTCGCCGGCGGCAGCGGCCTGCTGCTGCCAACGTCGGCAGCATACGCGCAGGCGGCGAAGTTCCCGGCAAAGCCGGTGCGCGTCATCGCCGGCTTCGCGCCGGGTGGCGCGCTCGATCTCAATGCCCGGATCGCGGCGCAGGCCATCCAGGAGCAACTGGGCCAGCCTGGCATCGTCGAGAACCGGGCCGGGGCGTCGGGCGTGATCGGCACCGAGCACGTGATGCGGGCCGCGCCCGACGGCTACACGCTGCTGCTGGGCGCGGCCGGCACCCATGGCATCAATCCGGTGCTGCAGAAACTGCCCTACGACCCGATCAAGGATTTCGCACCGGTCTCGCTGGTCTCGTCGGTGCCCCATGTGCTTATCGTGCATCCGTCGCTGCCGGTGAAGACGCTGCAGGAGTTCGTGAAATTCGCGCGCGCCAACCCGGGCCTCAACTACGCGTCGTCGGGTACCGGCACCATCCACCACCTCGCGGCCGAAATGCTGCGCTCGATGATCGGCGCGCAGTTCGTGCATGTGCCCTACAAGGGCGCCGGGCCGGCGATGGCCGACGTGATCAGCGGCCAGGTGCCGTGGATGTCGATCGAATACGCACCCGCCGCACCGATGATCAAGGCCGGCAAGCTGCGCGCGCTGGCGCTGGCGACGCCCAGGCGCGTGCCCGGCATCGACGTGCCGACCGCGGCCGAGGGTGGCGTACCCGGCTGGGAAGTCACCAACTGGTACGCGGTGTTCGCGCCCGCTGGCACCAGCCCGGAGGTGATCGACACGCTGTCGAAGGCGATTGCCCGCGGGCTCGGCTCGGCCGAGGCGAAAGAGCGGCTGTCCTCGCTCGGGGCGATCCCGATCGGCGGCACGCCGGCAGAACTCGCGGCACTGGTGAAGTCCGAACTGGCGCGCTGGTCGACGATCGTCAAGTCGGCCAACGTCAAGATCGACTGAACACCCGCAGCAGCCTGCGCGCGTCCGCGTCCGCGGCCGCGCGCGACGGGTCGGCTACAATCGTCGCTCCCGCGGGTGTATCTGCCCGCTCCCGCGTGCGGCGCTGCCCGCCGTTGCAGGCCACCCGCCGTTTGATCCGGCCGGTGCAGCCGCCGCTCGCATCCCACCGGAACTTCTGCATGCCCTCCTCCTCCGCCCGCCGCAGCCTGCGCGAACGCCTGACCTCGGGCCCGATGGTGATCGCCCCCGGCATCTACGATGCCTACGGTGCCCGCCTGACCGAGATGGCCGGCTTCGAGGCCGTCTACATGACCGGCAACGGCGTCTCCGCCAGCCTTCTCGGCCGGGCCGATGTCGGCCTGATCGACCTCACTCTCTTCTCCCAGCATGCGCACCGCGCCGCTGCCGCGGTCGAGATCCCGCTGATCTGCGACGCGGACACCGGCTATGGCAACGCAGTGAACGTGCGGCGCACGGTCGAGGAGTTCGAGGCTGGCGGTATCGCCGCCATCCACCTCGAAGATCAGGTGATGCCGAAGAAGTGCGGCCACATCCCGGGCGCGCGTCCGGTCGTCTCGCTGCTTGAGCATGCCCGAAAGATAGAGGCCGCAGTGGCTGCGCGCCGCGATCCGGATTTCCTGATCATCGCCCGCACCGATGCCGCCGGCGGGCTCGGGCTGGACGAGGCGATCGCGCGGGCGAAGGCCTACCGGTCGGCCGGCGCGGACGTGACCTTCGTCGAGATGAAGAACAGCCCGACGCTGCTCGACGACATGAAGCGGGTGACCGGGTCGGTGGACGCCCCGGCGCTGGTCAATGTCGAGGAAAGCGGTGCGCTGGGACAGCTGACGGCGACCCAGCTGGAAGAACTCGGTTTCCGGATCGCGATCTATCCCGGCCTCGCCCGCTATGCGGCCGGTTTCGGCATCCGCCATGCGCTCGACACGCTCAAGCGAGACGGCAACACGAAGTCCGCGCGCGACCGGATGCTGTCCTTCAAGGACTACAACGAGGCGCTCAAGCTCGACGAGATCGTCGAGTGGGAAGGGAAATACCTGCCCCCGGCAGGCTGATCCCGCCACGGCACCCCTCGATCCTGCACCGTCCGGCCCGAGCCGGGACACTTGACTGCCATACGAAGAGACACTGGAGCCCACGCCATGCCGACCCTGATGCTTTCGAAGAACTTCATCGACGAACATGCCGCACGGCTGGCGCAGATCGAGAAGGCGAACAACACGACCTTCGAACTCGTGCGGCTCGACACGAAGCTCGTCTACCTGCCGGACGACGTCGCCTCGCGCATCGATGCCGCCTTTCTGTCGCGCGACATCCGCTTCGGTTCGATGTCGCATGCCGGGCACTACGAGCCGGTTCCCGAGGCCTGCCCGCACTTCTTCAAGCCGATCGACCAGTCGAAGGGTTTCAAGTGGCTGCAGATCGCCAGCGCCGGCATCGACCGGCCGATCTACGGCGAACTGATGGCACGCGGCATTCGCGTCTCCACCGGTGCCGGCACCCATGCCGAGCCGATCGCGCAGACCTCGATCGGAGCGATGCTGATGCTCTCGCGCGGTTTCATGAAGTGGCTGCCTGCCCAGCGCGCGCACCAGTGGCATGCGTTGCGCGATGCCGAGACCCCGAAGGACCTGCGCGGCCAGACGATGGTGATCGTCGGCGTCGGTTCGATCGGTGGCTTCACCGCGCCGATCGCCAAGGCCCTCGGCCTCAAGGTGATCGGCGTGCGGCGCAGCCCGAAGCGGCCCGACGACGTGGTCGACGAGATCGTGCATCCGTCGAAGCTCGACGAACTGCTGCCCAAGACCGACTGGCTGATGCTCTGCTGCCCGCTGAGCGAAGAGACGCGCGGCCTGATCGATGCGCGCCGGCTCGCGCTGCTGCCGAAAGGCGCGCACCTGATCAACGTCGCACGCGGCCCGGTGGTGGTCGAGCAGGACTTGATCGCAGCGCTGCGGTCCGGTCACCTCGGCGGGGCCTACCTCGACGTGTTCGAGACCGAGCCGTTGCAGGCCGAATCGCCGCTCTGGGACATGCCGAACGTGATCTGCACCCCGCACAACTCATCGACTTCCGACGGCAACGAGTCACGTGTCGCGTCGATCTTCCTGAACAACCTCGACCTGTGGTGCAAGGGGCAACCGCTGGTCAACGAAGTGAAGGCCTGAGATGAAGACGCTGCACATCATCAGTGCCGGTGCGATGCAGGCGGTCGTGACCGAGCTGATCCCGGCGTTCGAGAAGACATCGGGCGCGCGGGTATCGGTGACCTTTGGCGCGGTCGGCCAGCAGAAGGCACGCGTGCTTGCCAGCGAGCCGGCGGACGTGATCCTGCTGACGCCGGAGATGCTCGACGATCTTGCGGCCACTGGCTGGGCGGTCCCCGGCTCGCAGTGCACGCTCGGCCGCGTCGGCATGGGCGTGGTGGTGCCGAAGGGCCATCCTCCGGTCGACGTATCCACGCCGGACGCGCTGCGTGCGACGATGCTTGCTGCCACGCTGGTGGTCTATCCAGACCCCGCCATCGCCTCGGCCGGGCGCAATTTCGACAATGCGCTGATCAAGCTGGGCATCCGCGATGCGCTGGACAGCCGTATCCGCCACTTCCCGAACGGCAACGTGTCGATGACCTGGCTCGGCGAGCAGCGCATCCCGGGGTCGATCGGCGTCACGCAGGTCAGCGAGATCAAGCCGATACCGACGATAGACCTGCTGGCCGAGATCCCGGGCGACCTGCAGGTGATCACTGCCTACGGTGTAGCGTGCGCGGCCCATGCAGTCGAGCCCGAGCTCGGCCAGGCGTTCCATGACCTGCTGCGCTCTGTGCAGGGCCGCGCAGTGATCGTCGCCGCGGGATTCTCTCCGATAGATTGACGGGCCAAAGTCCGCAAGAAGCAAGCGCAATGCTCCGAAGGAGGAAAACATGAGAGCACCCGTTCCGCGACAGGATGCCGTGCGCCTGCTGTTGCTGGCGTCCGCCGCGATGCTGGTACCTTTTTCGGCCCTGGCCCAGCCGGCATTCCCGGCCAAGCCCATCCGCCTGATCTGCCCGTTTACCCCAGGCGGCCCGACCGACCAGACCGCACGGCTGCTGGCGCAGAAAGTCACCGAGGCCTGGGGCCAGCAGGTCGTGGTCGAGAACCGCGGCGGCGCCAACGGCAACATCGGCATGGAACTGGCAGTGAAGTCCCCGCCCGACGGTTACACCTGGGTGATCGCGACGGTCGGTACGATCGCGGTGAATCCGTCGCTCTACAAGCTGCCGTTCGACATGCTGAAGGACTTCGCGCCGGTGATCCACCTGACCAGTTCCCCCGCGGTGCTGGTGGTCAACCCGTCGCTGCCGGTGAAGTCGGTGAAGGAGCTGATCGCGCTGGCGAGGAAGCGTCCCGGCGAACTCACCTTCGGATCGTCCGGTTCGGGCGGCCTCGGGCACATCTCCGGCGAGATGTTCAAGCAGCTTGCAGGGCTCGACATGGTGCATGTGCCCTACAAGAGCTCCGCCCCGGCCCTGATGGACCTGCTCGGTGGCCAGACCTCGATGCAGTTCGAGAACACGATCAGCGCGACGCCGCACATCCGCAGTGGCCGGCTGCGCGCTCTGGCGGTGACCACCGAGACTCGCTCGCCGGTGCTGCCGGGCGTGCCCACGGTGGCCGAGTCCGGATTGCCGGGCTACGCCAACAATTCCTGGAACGGCATCCTGGTGCCGGCGGGCACGCCGCGCGAGATCATCAACCGCATCAACGCCGAACTGGTGCGCATCCTGAAAGAGCCGGACGTGCGCGAACGGCTGACCGGGGTCGGTGCCGACATTGCCGGGAGCACCCCGGAAGCGTTCGGCGCGATGATCCGTTCCGAGATCGAGAAGCTGGCCAAGGTAGTGAAGACGGCAAAGGTCCGGATCGACTGAGCCCGCCGGCCCTATCCATGCAGCGCGGCAACAACCCTCATCATTTGAGCCCCCGGCGCTGCGGGAGTAGAGTGGACGGGTAGCCGGACATCATCCAACCGCGGCCGGACCATGCCGCGATCCCCAGGAGAATGACATGACCCAGTCGCGCGTGCCCGTACACCATATCAACATCGGCTGCCGCCGTTCGGACCTGCCGAAGATCGAGGCGTTCTACGAAGGGCTGCTGGGCCTGAAGGTAGGCTATCGCCCGCCGTTTCCGTCGGAAGGCATCTGGATGTACGACGGCGACCACCCGCTGCTCCATGTCGTCGTCCGCTTCCCGGAAGACTGGGCCGGCATCGACGAGGCGCATTCGGGCTACGACCACACCGCCTACCACTGCGTCGGGATCGACGACTACCGCTCGCGGATCAAGGCCCTCGGCGTCGAATACGAAGAGCAGCTGGTGTCGACCAATGCCTATCAGGTGTTCACCAAGGACCCGGTCGGCAACAAGGTCGAGCTGATCTTCCCGGACGAGACGGTGGCCAACGGCGTTGCCGAAGGCACGCTGTCGTCGTCGCAGTTCGGTACCCGGACGAAAATGCCGGAAACCGTCTGATTGCCAGCAGGCAGTACCCCGAAGCCGCGGTTCGGTAGAATCGCGGCTTTTTCGTGCCTGCCGCGCGCGCCACAATGCGCGCCGCGCGACACTCGCATGCCAGGAGCCGCACATGGAAGAAGTCACCCGAATCCTCGCCCGCTACGTCGTCGAGTCGCGTTTCG
>CANGXU010000005.1 GCA_947457885.1 Betaproteobacteria bacterium | reverse complement strand
GGCAGCATTACAACAGCGATCGGCCACACTCGAGCCTTGGTTATCGTACGCCCTTCGAGTTCAAGCAGCAGTTACAGCAGTTCACCCCACCCAAAACGGATCACGCCATTCTCAACTAATCAGTGGTCCGAAAAAACCCGGCAGGTCATAACTCTGAGTTAGGTAGCCTATGGCATGGTCCCTCAGCCCCGTATTCCCCGGTACTCCAGCATACGTCGAGCAGGCGCTTTCGGTCGCAGGGCGGGCGCTCTATCTTGCGAATGCCTACGAATCGAAGTGCCGCTTCGTCCTTCAGATCGCTGAGCTTGATGCTTACGTTGAGCGCGTACCGAACGCCTCCTTCGCAGAAGCGCTTGCCGCCGCATCAGGCCAAAAGCTCCTCGGTCCGATCATCGCTCGTTTATCCGCGGTTGCAGGCCTTGACTCTGACGTCACTAGAATCCTCGATGAAGCGAAGAGCGCAAGGAATTTCATCGCGCATGAAGGAGCGGCATTTGGATACGTCCACGGCACACGCCCCGCAGCGGTTCAGTCCCACCTTGAGCGCCTACGCCATCAATTACGGAGGCTCGTACCTGGCGACGATCTCGTCTCCCGATGGGTGTACCAGATTGAAGAGAAAGAACCCCCTCCAACCAGCCCCAGTCACGCGTACCCCGCACTCGTCGAAACGTGGGTTTTCTACCCGGTGGAGAGCGCTGCCTGACCCGTCGCTCGAGCGGACGCCCACCGGCAAGCTATGCTTGCCGCGCAGCGGCGTGGTTCATCAGCCGCTGCGCGGTAAGCGCGTCTCGCTGGCGCGCGCCGCGCAGCTTAAACTTTAGGTTGCACAGATGACATCCATGAAGGTCGTCGCGTGGAACCCTGGACACCAGACGGTCGAGCGTCTGCTCAAGCCTAGGCATCAGCGCGGCGCCGCTCGCTTTGTGCTCTCATGAACCACTGCAGCGAACACGACCCCCGGAAAGACACGGTACTCGTCTTCAGACCTTCCCCAGCCGTAGGAGGCTTGCATCTCAGATGGCGCCTTATAGTACGAGATGTAGTCTGCTCGGGTCAGCTTCTTTACGGACTCAGCGACTTCCGGAAGTGCCTTTGCAGCGTTGACGCGCTCTTGGTCCAGGGTGCGTTGGGCTGTCACCTTTCGGCTGACGCGAACCACCAGGAGCCCAATCGACACTGGTGAGTCGTAGCCGTCGCGCAAACTGCGCATGTGGACCAAGGCTTCCTTCGACTGACTTTCCACGGTATTCCAGAGATTTGTGAGGCCCGCTTTCTCCCGCGCGTCTCCAAGTGTTGAAATAGGGCATCGCTTCAGTTCGATTGCGATATTCCGATTCCCAAAATAGGAAAGAAAGTCAATTCGGCCATTTCGTTTCGACTTATCGGTATCATTGTCGCTCAAGTTCTTTCCAGAGCGTGCAATGGAGTGCTCTGGCATGGAAATTGGACACACTCGCGAAAGTCCTATTGCAAAGAGGCCGGAGACTTGGCGCTCATTGCTTAGAAGTGGTGGCCAGCAAGAGGCTTCTGGAAAGTCTTCAGGTGGAAGCCCTTGCAGGCGATGCTCGGCCAAAAAATAGCGATAGTTCTCGCTCACCACCTCAACGAGCAATCGGTCGAGGAAATGCTGCACGTTGCCACGCTCGTGGTCGGTGGCACGCTTTAGTTGAACGTTCTTGAGAGCGATGAGCATGATTGAGGCCGCGTAGATGTGAGAAGGTTAAATTCTAATGCCTAACGTGTTTTAGGGACACAGGAACTGCTACATAACATCGGCGCAGTCTCCCTTGGCGAGCTGTCGTAGCGCGCGGGGAAGCCTCTTGAGTAGCTCTCTTTAACCGCTGGCCTTTATTGCAATACGGCGGACCTTGCTGATCTGCCGGCCGAATCCGCGCAACCACCACTCCAGCTGCATCGTCTTGTAAACGGTCGAACGAAAGCGCAAGGCGTTTCCGAGGTCCCTGACCTCTTGATCCTCGGACAACGGCGTCTCCAGTAAGTGTTGCCCCGCCTCCTTCGTGATCGTGAAGCTCAGCCTGATCTTCTCCCCCTCCCCGAACCCGAAGTGGCCTTCCGCATCGTATCGAGCGAGGTCGAAATCGGCCGGACGATCAAAGGTGAAGATGGTGGCACTCGCTGACTGGATTCGGTGCAGCGCGAGGATCCGATTGTCACTGTACTTGTACTTCACGAACCGGCACACAAGGTAGAGGCGCGGCCCCATCTGGGCGAGCCCCAGGGGCATCACCTGCGTCTCGAGGTTCTTTCCTTCGGAGTTCCGGTAGGCGACATCGAGCAGGAAGTTGCCGAACAGCGCGCGCGTCGTTTCTTTGAAGACAGCCGGGTCTATTTTGGGCGGAATCAGCGGCTGGGTAGTGCTGACGACCCGGACCTTATTCAGCCATTCGCGTTCCAGGATCGCATCTCCGCCGGGGCCGAGGACGGCACGGGCTTGATGGAAGAATTCGTTCATCGATTGCAGCAGGCCTGCGGGCAGCAGGTCGGCCAGTTGCTGCTGGGCGAGGCGAAGGAGCAGCGCCTGCTGTGCACTGAGCGTCGGCAGGTTGAGGCCGGTCGAGGAGCGCTTCCAGCAGTACCCGTAGGGCTTGCTGGTGGTGTCGCATTCAATGTCGGGGAACGCCTCGCTCAGTTGCTTCATGAGCACCTGGATCGACTTGATATTGCGATCGATGCCCATCTCGGCGAGCTGATGGTGCAGGGTCGGCGCGTCGATCTTCCCGCTGCGGGGGATCCTGCGCAGGATCTCGACCGCGATCCGGACCGACTCGAGCGTCTTCGGGCGCTTGGCCATGCTCATCGGGATGCGGGCTGCCGGCCTGTGAACCGCTGCCACAGGTGTACGAGGGCGATGGTGTCGCGCTCGCAGTAAGCGAGCAGCTGGCGCTCGATCTCGGCCTTGCGGGCACGGGAAGTCTCGGGCGCGATGGCCTCGCGGTACGCCTCCATGGCCGCGCCGCCGTCCTGCACGCCGTCCAGCGTGTCGTAGCTGACGTCGGATGCTATCGCGGGCAGTACCGCCTTGAGGCTCCAGCTCCCCTGCTGGGACGGATGGTAGTAGTGCGCTTCGGCGATCGGTTGCAGGTCAACGATGCGGGCTTCGATCGCGAGGAGCCCGCGTCGCAGCGCAGGAAAACGCGCTGCGAGTTCCCGGATGCGGGACTTCTCGAACACGGCGTTGTAGACGAACACGGGTCCGCGCTCACCGCATGCGGCAATCAGGGCCTCGGCGAGTGGACGTGACGGGTCGCCGCAGCTCAGGTCAAGGAAGGGTACGTGGGCAAGGCGCCCATTGCGTCCGAGGCGGTGCACGCTGAACTGGAACGGGATGTTCTGGTACGGCCGGGTGCCCTTCCAGATCGGGACCGGGAACTGGATCGTCTCGAAATCGAGGAACCACGCCGGCAAACGGTGCTCGGCGAGCGCTGCGGCGGCGCCGGCTTTGTCGAAGTACGCCTCGCCAGACAGGGTGTGCCGCTTGACGCGCAATTGCCGCTCGTTGAGCAGCGCGTCGTCGACCTGGCGCAGGTCGGTGATACCGCCGTCCTCGATGTGCGCCTTCAGTGCCTTGGTCTGCACCCGCGGAAGCCAGGCGACCGGATACTCGGCCTGCGGTTCCTGCGCAGTGCAGTGTTCGATGAACCCACAGGGATAGGGGGCATTGCAGTGCGCCCCGGTCGTGATCTTCGGCGGCGTGCGCTGGCGCACGATGCGGTGGGCGGCCTCGACCCAGCCATCGACTTCGTCGCCGCGTGCGAAGGCTTTCTGGGTCAGATCGTGTTCGACCAGCAGCCCCTGGTAGTCGTCGTTGCCGGGATAGGTCCAGGTCGTGTCCACGTGGGCGAGGCTGATCTGCGCGAGCGGCACCCCGGCGGCGCGCGCGATGCGCGCCTGGATGGCGACGTCGTCGAGGTAGTACTCCTTGACGCTGCTGCTCGACTTCACCTCGACCATGCGCCAGGCGGGCTTGCCGCCGCGAGTCACCGGCAGCAGGATGTCGGCGAACGCGCGTGCGCGGTCGGTGGCGAAGCCTGCCTCGAAGATCGGCTTGCGGTCGCGGAGCAGTTCAGTGGTGCGGGCAATGGCGCCGGAGACGTTCCCGGACTCGATCTCGACCAGCCATCCCTTGCCCGCAGGGTCGTAGAGCGTGCGGGCGATTCCGCCTACTTCGTTGCCGATTGCGAAGGCGGCCTCGGTCGATGCGGACAGGTCCTGCAGCTCGGGCTGGCGAGCCTCCAACCAGAGCCGCTTTTCGCACTGTCGCCAAGAAATCAGGCGGGACTTGGACAACAGCTTCGGCGGAGCGCGCAGCGGCGCGGGCGTAATTGGCATGGACATCGGACTGGGTGTCGTCGTGCGTTGGGCGGGCATAAGGCTACCTCCGGCAAATGCTACGGGATGGGACGGCGCGCGTCACGCGCTCGCCGCTGCGGTCAAAGGAACCCGATCGACGTCGACGTGCCGGCCTTCAGCGCGCACTCGGCCGCGAGGGCGTTCACCAGCGCGTTCGCGGAGGCGGGCGGGTGGAAGCGGGCCTGCCGTATCAAGGCGGCGAAGTCGCCCGGGGTGAGGGTGCGCAGCCGGGCGATCTGCGCCTGGTCGTCGGCGCTCGCGGTTGCGAGGCCCAACTGGGCTGTGGCACGGGCGAGCAGTTCCACCGATTGCGCTGCGGTAAGGTAGTCGAAGCGCAGCTTCAGGTCGAAGCGGCGCAGGGCGGCCGGATCGAGGTTGTCGACCAGGTTGGTGGAGGCGATGAAGATGCCGGTGAACGCCTCCATCCGGGTGAGCATCTCGTTCACCTCGGTCACCTCCCAGCTGCGCTGTGCGCGGCGGCGGTCCTGCAGGAAGCTGTCCACCTCGTCGATCAGCAGCACTGCACCCTCGCGCTCGGCCTCGCGAAAGGCTTCGGCGATCCGCTGCTCGGTCTGGCCGATGTACATGCTGAGCAGGTCGGAGGCACGGCGCAGGAGCAGCGGGCGCTCGAGTTCGCGCGCGATCCAGTGGGCGGCAGCGGTCTTTCCGGTGCCGGGCGGGCCGTACATGCACAGGCGTCCGGACTTCGCCTCGCGCAGGCCAGCGGCGAGCGCCGGCAGGTCGGCATCGATATTGGTGAAGGCCGGGTCGTAGAGCTCGGGGAGTTGCGCGCTGCGGTCCAGAGCGAGGGTGTGGCGGCCCTGTGCCTGCAGCGTGTTGGCGATCAGGTGTTCGATGGCCTCCCCAGCGGCCGCATCACCGAGGGTGCCGCGGATCGCCTGGGCGACGGCCGCGGCGCGGGTCATGATCGCTGGCGCGAGCTTCGGGGTGTCCGCGAGGCGCGTGACCCGCGCGGGGGGCAGCAGGTCGCCGCAGGCGTCCTGCACGATGCGTACGCGCTGGGCTTGCGGTGGAAGCGGCAGTTCGAACACGAGGTCGAAGCGGCGGATGAACGCTGGGTCAAGGGCGCCGATTGCGTTGCACAGCCAGACGGTCGGCACCGCGTTGCCCTCGAGCGTGCGGTTCATCCAGGCCTTGTGCGACTGGCCGGTGCTGCGGGCGCCTGGGCCACTGCGGTCGTCGAATACGTCCTCGACTTCGTCGAACAGCACCAGTGCGCGTCGGCGGGCGAGCAGGCACTGGGCGGCGCGCAGGGCGCGCAGCCGCTGGCCACCGGAGACCGGGTCGTCGTCGCTGTTCGCGCTTGCCACCTCGAACAGCGCGCAGCCGGCATCCTGAGCAAGCACGCGGGCGAGCTGGGTCTTGCCGGTGCCGGCGATGCCGTAGATCAGGACGTTGACGCCGCGACTGCGGTGGGCCAGCGCGCGCGCGAGCCAGGGGCGAAGAATGGACAGGGTCTGCTGTACGTGCGGGTAGTCTTCAAGCGAAAGGTCGGGGGCCGGGCTCGGCGCGACGGCATCGCTCAGCAGCGTGACCGGATCGCCGATGGTCGAGCGAAGGCGCTCGGCGAAATGGTCGCTGAGGAGCAGGAGCTTGTAACGAAGCGCGTTCGGGCCATCGCGTTCAAGCAGGACCAGGCCAGACTTTGCGAGTACGGCACTGGGGTGAAGCGCCTCCTGAACCTCGCGCTCAGGCAGGCCGAGCAGTGCAGCCACGATGCGCGGGACGCGCTCTGCTGTCATCGGCCCCAGATGTCCGGTCACCTCGTCGAGCAGGCGCTCGGTGTGCAGCATCACTGTGAATTCGAGGATCTGGCGGTCCACCCGGGACAGGCCGACAAGGCTGCCTAGAGCGGCAATATTGCGGCTTACGCGCGACGGCGCCCGCGCGCCAGCGCTACGGGCCTCGACCCGTGCGTGCAAGACTCTCAGCTCCGCGCGGACGGCCTTTGCATCGAAGTCGCAATCGGCAGGGTCGACCCAATGGGCGAGACCGATCGCGGCCGCAGTCTCGTCGTCGAGGAAGCTGTCTTTACGGATGAACTCGCGATACAGGCCGAGTCGCAGCGTGCGGATGATCCACAGTTTGACGAGGGGTGAAAGAGGGACACGACGGACAAGTGGCGGCGACGCGGTGAGGGTGGCGCGGGGCGAGCGAGTGGGCATCTGGGATCTCCTTGGCGGTGATCACAGTGTCCGGATGCGTGCGACGAGATGCGTCGCAGGAAACGCGTGAATCGGCTGAAGCAAATGGCATCAGGCCCAACTATGCCCATGTTCGACAGCGGCTTCGGCGGGTCGCTTCGAACCCATGTGCTTGATCCTTGAGCAGGTTTCGCAAAGGCGTCGTCAGCTCAGTCCGCCAGGACGGTCGCAGCTGGTCCGCCAGAAGCGCGTGCGTTCACGCGCACCCGGGCGGCTGCATCATGCACTCGCAAGACACCAGGGAAATCTACTTCCCTATATGCATCAGAGGATTGCTGCACTCTGCTGCATTGTTCGTGCACTTGGGAGGGGATGCTACTGGCGCCCCGAAGACGAATCGAACGTCCGACCTGCCCCTTAGGAGGGGGCTGCTCTATCCACTGAGCTACCGGGGCGTGCACCGATACGCGGTACCCACGCCACGATTCTACCGCGACGGCGGCACCCGTAGCCGGCACGCTCGACTGGCTGCGGCACCGGGCGGGGCGCGGGTCAGTCGGCCGTGATTTTCAGCCGCTTGATCGTTTCGCCGTAGGTGCGCGCGTCCGAGCGGACCAGGTCGGCCATCTGCTTCGGTGTGCCGCCCACCGGGTTGATGCCCTGTGCAGTCAGTTGCCCGCGGATGTCGGGCGAGCGCACGACCTCGGTGGCATCGCGCGCGATCTTCTCGAGCAGGCGCGGTGGCGTGTTCGCTGGCGCGTACAGCGCGAACCAGCTCACCACGCGGAAGCCCTTGTAGGTTTCGGCGACCGCGGGTGCCGCCGGGAACTGGGGATTGCGCTTGACGCCGCCGGTGGCCACCGGGAACAAGCGGCCGTTGGTGACGAAGCCCATCGCCGCTGCAGGCGACACGAACATCACGTCGACGTTGCCGGCCGCGACTTCGGCCGCGCCGGGCGGCCCGCCCTTGAACGGCACGTGCACCATCGAGATGCCCAGCAGCTGGTTCAGCTGCTCGAAGCCGAGGTGGTGCACGGTGCCAACGCCGGCCGAGGCGAAGGTGCGTTGCCCGGGCTGCTTCAGGGCCAGCGCGCGCAGGTCGTCGAGGGTCTTGATGCCGGACTTCGCCGACGCGATCAGCACGTAATCGGTATCGGCGAGGTTGACTACCGGTGCCAGTGCCTTCTGCGGATCGAAGCTCAGGTTGCGCTGGATCGCCGGGGCGATGACGATGGCGCCCTCCTGCGCGAGCATCAGCGTCTGTCCGTCGGGTTCTGCCTTGGCGACGATCTCGGCGGCGAGCAGGCCGCCGGCGCCACCGCGGTTGTCGACGACCACCGATTCCTTCCAGGCGTCCGTGAGGCCGCGCGCGACGATGCGCGCGGCCAGGTCTGCGCCGCTGCCGGCGGTGTTGCCGACGATGAACCGTACCGGCCGGTTCGGGAAGCGTACATCGGTCGCCCAGGCATCCCACGGAAGCGCGGAACAGACACCGATCAGCAGGGTGGCGAGCAAGGCGTGAACACGCCGCGTGGGGAACCGTCTGTCGTGCATCGAGCGTCATCCGTCGTACAAGGGCCGCAAGGGTAACGTGGGGCAGACATAACAAGAACGCATATCTATTTCGATAGATATGCGCCGAACGACTATGGCGCCGGGAAGGCTGCGCCGGTGCCAGGGCGACTCGGGCAGACTCAGGGTGAAACCGGAATCCGCGGTGTCTCGATGGCCCCCACGCCCGACACGATCGCCCGCCCGTTGCGGAAGCCGACGTGGCCCTGGGCGCCGTAATGCGGTGCCCGCCGGTGCAGGTCGATCAGTGAGGCGGTGTCCTCGACCGAGACCAGCAGGCGGGGGGCGCCGTTCGCGCCACGGGCGGCCCACAACGCGGCATCGGGCAGGCGTGCCAGTGCCGCCGGACGCGCCAGGCGCGGATCGCGGCGCCCCAGGCGCTCGATGTCTTCGTGGCGCCCGATCACCAGCAGGGGGACGGGTGCATCCAGGTCTGATGGCCGGGCGGCAGCGGGGCGCTGTGCCTCGAGCATCCGCTTCGCGAGTTCGCCGGCGGCGGCCTTCCAGCCGTCGTCGCCGTCGCTGGCGACGATCACCCGGATGTCCGCTGCCAGCATGGCATCGCGCAGCAGCGGCGGTGACTCGCCGGGTCCGAGCCGGCGCCACGCCGAGAACCCCGGGTCGAACTGAAGCGCCTCGGGCATGCGTCCGCCCGGCACCGTGTAGAGGGCGGTGCGCTCGCCGCGCCGCAGGTCCAGTGTGCCGGGTTCGGCGCGCGTGCCGGTCCAGGCGACTACGGGCAGCGAGAACGAATACGGCATCGGCTCGGCGAACGTGACCTGCAGCGCGGTGCCCGCCGCCTGCGCGCGGATCGACTGCGCGACCAGCGACGGTGCGCCGGTACCGGTGACCATCGGTGTGAACAGTGCGCCCAGTGGGCGCCCGGCACGGCGTTCGAAGGCCGCCTGCAGGTCCTGCCACGTCGCGGTGCGCCCGGCATGGCTGCGCCAGAAGTCGCGCAGCGCCTCGTCGAACGTGGCCTCGCCGATCTCGGCGCGCACCATGTGGAACAGCATCGCTGACTTGCCGTAGCCGACGGCCGAGGCTGCGCCGTGCGTGCGCGCAGTGAATCGGTCCAGCGGCGCGTCGCTGCCCGGTGCGACTGCAGCGAAGTCGCGCAGCCAGCTCCAGCGCATCAGGCGGGCCGCATCGGGCGACTGCGCGGCGCGCAGGGCATGGTCGGCCATCAGCGTGGTCAGCCCCTCGCTCCAGTTGCCGCTGCGCCAGTCGGGGCGCACGCCATTGCCCCACCAGTTGTGCAGCACTTCATGCGCGAGCGATTGACCGCGCATGAAGGGCAGGCCGAGCACGGCCTCGCCGATGTAGGTGGCACCGGGCAGGCCGAACCCGGTCGGCAGCGGCGAGGACACGATGCTGAAGCCGTCGAACGGGTAGGGGCCGATCTCGCGGTCATGGCGCTCGATCGGCGCGGCGGCGGCGGCGAGGTAGTCCTGGGCCAGCGCATGCACGCTCTCGACGAAGTACGTGCGAAGCCGCACGCTGCGTCCGCCCGGCAAGGCCAGCATCCGCTCGTCGACCCGATACGGGCCGGCCATCAGCGTGATGCCTTCGGTGGGCAGCTGCGATTCGAACACCGCGCGCGAGCCGGTGGCATCGGTCGATTCCGAGACGAGTCGGCCGGGCACGATGGCACGCTGGTTCGCCGGCAGGTCGACGCTCACGCGGTAGTGAATCGGTGACCCGGTCTCCGGGTACCAGCCCGACCCGGCCGGCAGGTAGCTGCCTCGGGGCGAGGCCATCGGCGGCAGGGCGGCGATCACGCCGCGATGGTCGATCGTGCGGTCAAGCGGGGCGAGTTCGCCGCGCCAGCGGAACTGCCACTTTCGCGTGCCGCTGGGCGCGGCTGCGATCGCGATCACCTGGCGTGCGGTGCTGCCCGCGGCCGCAGTGCCCGTCGGCAGTGGCCTTGGCCGGCCGTCGACCGATACCGAGTCGAGGTTGAAGCGCCGGTCGAGCGACAGCTCCAGCGCGACGCCCGCCGGGATCGTCCAGGTGGCCTCTCCTTGAAGCAGCCGGGTCTCGGGATCGAACCGGACGGACATCGTCACCTGAGGTACTGCCGCCGCGCGCAAGGGTGCTGTTGCAGGGGCGGGGCTGGCCAGCGCACCGGTAGCGGCCCGTGCATCGTGCGAGGCGGGCGCCATCGTGCCCAATGCCGCCAGCACCAGGAGCACCACGAGCACCACGAACGCCATCGACCGGCCAGTTGCAGAAGGTCTGGCCCGCCGCGTGCCGTGCCGCTGCCCGTTCACGGCGCGCGTGGCGGGAAGCGCACCATCACCTCGATGTCGCGGCCGTCGCGCTGGACCACGATCGGCAGGATCGTGCCGGGCGGCTGCTCGCGGACCGCAGCGGTGACGTCATCCGCGCCGCGCACGGTGGCACCGGCGATGCGCTGGATACGATCGCCAGCGCGCAGGCCGCTGCGCGCTGCAAGGCTCTCTGCGGCGACCTTTTCGATCCGGGGTGCTCCTTCGTCGCCTGCGAGCGCAATGCCCAGCCGCTGGCCGCTCGCAGGCGCAGCGCCGGCAGGCATGATGAACACTGCGTTGGCCAAGGCCTGCGGTGGCCTCGAGCAGTCCGGCCCCGACGCTGCGTCGAACGGCAGCATCGTGTAGGGATCCGCGATGCCCAGGTCTCGTAACTGGTGAGGGACGCCGTGGCCGAACTGCAGGTGGCCGCTGCCCATCACGCCGACCACGAGCGGTGCCGAGAATGCACGGGCCCTCTGGGCAAGGGCTTCCGCCATGGCGCGGTCCCAGGTGAGCTGGGCTTCGAGAAAACGGGTGAACCGGGTGTCGCCCTCGGGTGGCCGGGCGGCGCCCGGCGCGCGCGGCGGCAGGTGCATCTCGAAGGTTTCGCGCAGCAGCGCGGCATAGGCCTCTGGCGCGGGCGCGGCGCGGGTGACCCCCTCGCGCTGTGCCTCCGGTACGCTGTCCCAGCCGCTCGCCCCGACCTGGCGCACCAGCGTGCGTTCCACGTTCAGCGCGATCATGGGGATGCGGTTCAGTCTGGCGAAGTGGAACAGCGGCAGGTAGAGCCGCGGGTCGAAACCCCACACCCGGTTCCAGTCCGACAGGCGCAGGAACTCGGCTTCCGACAGTTCGCCGGCCACCCAGCGGTCGAGGGCCGGCTGCACCCGCCGCGGGAACATCTCGAAGCCGATCGCCATGTCGGGGCGGCGCGCATGCAGCGCGGCCAGTACCTGCAACTGCCAGCGGTGGTGGTCGGCGTTGTCGTGGTGTTCGCCCAGGAGCACGACCTGCCGCCTGGCCGCTTCGGCGATCAGCTCGGGTGCCGGCCGCAGTTGCAGCGCCGTGTCCCGGCTGCTGCCCGGGGCTGTCGTTGCGGCCAGCCAGCTGCCCGGCTGGGGGCAGCGGTCGGTTTCGGCGGGCTGCAGCGGTTGTGCGCCGGAAATGCCGGTGGCGATCGAAAGCGCCAGCGCCGTTGCGGCGGTCACCGGCAGCAGGAACGCGAGCAGGACAGGGCGCGACAGCATTCCGATAGCGTAACGCACCCGTCCGGGTGCAGTCCGGCTGCCGGCCGTGTTCATTCGTGCGGCGAGGATCGCCGCCAGCCGGACCTCACCCGGCGCTGGAGAACGACTCCGCCGTTGCGCGCAGCGCGACCACCTGATTGGACAACCGCTCGCCGATGGTTTCTATCGCGTCGGTGTCGATCGACAGCAGCGATGCCGTCCGCTCGGACACGCCATCGAGCATGACGGCTTCGAGCGGGAATGGCGCGGCGGTGTCGGCGTAGACCGCACTCATCACGACCTCGGACCGCGCAAGCTCATCGGAGACGGCGAGGATCGCCGACAGGGAGTCGGGCTCGATCACATCGAACTCGCGCTCGGCCACTGCGCCGGTGATCTCGTCGGGCAGGCTCCACTTGCGCAGCAGTGCCGTGGACACGGCGCGCCGGGCCTTGCCGAGCATCACCTGCTCGACCTGCCCGAGCTTCATTTCGCGTGCGACCGCCGTCTCGAGCAGCAGGTCGAGCGTACCGGGGCGAAGGCATTCGATCACCAGCGTTCCGATGTCGTAGATCATCCCGGCCAGGTAGGCGTTGGCGCGCTCGGCCGGTGCGACCTTGGTCGCCAGCATGCTCGCACCATAAGCCACGGCCATCGCGTGCATCCACAGGAAATCGCGCCACTGCGGCGACAGTCCCTTGTTCAGGGCCTGCCCGCACAGCATGCCGAATGCCGTCTGCGCGGCGCGCTCGAGCCCGATCCGGTTCACGGCCTGGTCGAGAGCGTTGAACTTCTTTCCAGGGATGCCGAACGCGACGGAATTCGCGAGGCCGATCAGGCGGGCGACACAGATCGGCTCCTGTTCGATGATCGCGCAGAAGACCTTGGTCGATTCCAGTTCCGACGGTTTGAGCGCGGCGAGCTTGCTCGCCACGGGCGAAATCCGGGGCAGGGCAGTCAGGTCGAGGGAGTCCAGGCGCTCGGACAACTTGCTCATTGCGCCGCCGGCGGCAGGCGGCGGCGGTGGTGGTGGTGGTGGCGGCGGCGCCGCCTGCGGCTTTACGGTGAAGTCGAGCGAATCATCCATGGGACTGCGGTGGTCCTTCGGTGGGTTCAGCGAATCTGGGTGATCAAGGACGCCATGGCCCGCAGCGCCTGTACCTGGCTGGCCACGCGTGCCTCGATCTTGATGGCGTCGTCGGGCGCAAGCGAGCAGACAACGTAGAAGGCGTCCGGCAATGCCGCCTGCGTACAGATGTGCAGCGGCAGCGGTGGCGTCTCGTCGAGGTATATGCCTTCGACCAGATTGCGCGAGCGTGCCATCTGGTCTGCACACCAGAGTATGGCCGGCATCGAGTCCTGGGCCATCACGGACAGCGTGCGGCAACTGACCGCATCGATGATCGGTGCCGGCATCGACCAGTTCGACAGCAGCGTGCGCGCAAGATGGTCGCGCGCCGCCCCGACGCGCTCGTCCTCGACCTCGCGTATCGGGCGTTCCTCGGTCTCGGCCGTCGCAGCGATCGCGTCCAGCGTTCCCGGTCGTACCGATTCCAGCGCCATCAACCCGATGTCGTAGATCAGGCCGCCCAGGTAGGCGTCGTTCGCATCGCAGCTCTTCAGTTCGCGCGCCAGCTTGTTCGCGGTGGCGGCGGTGCACAGGGCATGCACCCACAGCACGCTGCGCCAGCGCGGCGCCAGGGCGTTCTCCATCGCCTGGCTGCACAGCAGCGCGAAGCAGATCTGCGCCGACTGGTGCAGCCCGATCCGCGTCAGGGCCTGCTCGAGCGTGTTGAAGCGCCTGCCGGGCACGCCGAAGGCCACCGAGTTGGCGAGGCCGATGAGCCGCGCGACCAGTGCCGGCTCGTGCTCGATCAGCCGGCAGAACTCACGTGCCGAACCGAACTCGTTCACGTTCATTCCGGACAGTCGGGCAGCGAGCGGCGACAGGCGCGGCAGTCGCGCCGGGTCGAACGACTCTGCCTGGTGCTGAAGGCTTTCCAGCAGCTGACCTTCGATCGTGGGGTCGCCCAGGCGGTCCTGCGGTGCTGCGGCGGGGGCAGAGATGACGGCGGCGGCCATTGGCGGGGCGGCTCCAGGAACCGGATGGTGACTCCCGTATAACGGCCGTGTACCGCCGACCTTTAGGCCGGTACACGCTCCCCGTCCAGCGTCGGCCGGCCGGCGCCAGCGGGCCGACGGCCGACGCCGGCGATCAGCTCGCTGCGCCCTCGGTCGCCACCGACGGGGCCTTCTTCCTGGATTCAGGCTCGACGTAGTAGGCCTCCTCCGGCTTGCGTCGGTCGCCGCGCAGGTACCGGGTGGCGCGGTCCAGGCTCACGAAGAAGGTCGGTGTCACGTACAGCGTCAGCAACTGCGAGAAGAGCAGGCCGCCGACCACCGCCAGGCCGATCGGTGCACGCGATTCGGCACCTTCGCCGCTCGCCATCGCGATCGGCAGCGTGGCGAACACCGCCGCGAAGCTGGTCATCATGATTGGCCGGAACCGCACGACGCAGGCCTCCACGATCGCATCGACTGGCGTCATGCTGCGTTCGCGCTGCAGTTGCAACGCGAAATCGACCATCATGATGCCGTTCTTCTTGACCAGTCCGACGAGCAGGATGATGCCGACGAAGCTGAACACGTTGAGTTCGTAGCCGAACAGGATAAGCGTGAGCAGCGCGCCGAAGCCCGCGAGCGGCAGCGCAGTCAGGATGGTGATCGGATGGCCGAAATGCTCGTACAGGATGGCCAGCACGCCATAGATGACCAGGATGGTGATCAGCAGGAGGATCGGCAGGGCCTTCGTAGCATCCTGGAAGAACTTGGCGCTGCCGGCGAGGTTGACCGAGACGTCCGCCGGAACTGTCTCGTAGGCCAGCCGCAGCGCATCGTCGACCACTTCGCCAACAGAAACGCCCGCCGACGCGTTGAACGACAGCGTCACCGAGGCGAGCTGCCCGAAGTGCTGCACGGTCATGGGTCCGACGCCGCGTCGGATGGTCGCGACGCTCGACAACGGCACGGTGACGCCGCCAGGGCTCTGCACGTAGATCATCGACAGCGCGTTGATGTCCTGCTGGAACGCCTTGTCGACCTGCAGCATGACGTCGTACTGGTCGGTGTCGCCGTAGAGCGTGCTGATCTGGCGGCCGCCGAAGGCGTTGTACATCGCCGACTCGATCTGCTGGGGGGTGATGCCGAGTGCGGCCGCCCGGTCGCGCTGGATCTGCACCTGGAGCTGTGGGTTGCGCAGTTCGAGCGAAGTGTTGACGTCGCGCAGCGACGAGAGTTCTCGCAGCCTCGCCTCGAGCGCCTCGGCGGGACCGTACAGCGCCTGCAGGTCGGACCCGGCCAGCACCAGCTGGTAGTCGGCATTGGTCACGCCTCCGCCCAGGTTGATTGCCTGCGGATTCGAGAAGAAGATGCGCAGGCCCTGGCTCGCGGGGCCGCGGAACGCTTCACGCAACTGCTCGATCACGCCGTCGACGCGCAGTTCGCGGTCCTTCAACGGTATCAGTCGTACCGTCATCGAGCCGACGTTCGGCTGCTGTACGCCGCCGAAGCCCTGGCCCGCGCTGGAGCGGATGCCGGCCACGTTCGGGTTCTTCAGCACGGTCTCGGTGACCAGTGCCTGCCGGCGCGCCATCTCCTCGAAGGTCAGGCCTTCGGGGCCGCGCGTGGTGACGTTGATCACGCCGGTATCCTGGCGCGGGATGAAGCCCTTGGGGATCGCCACCAGGAGCATGTAGGTGCCGTACATCACCAGCGCGGACAGCAGCAGCATCAGGCCGCGGTGGCGCATCGACCAGCGCAGCGATCGCTCGTAGCCGCGCTTGCTCACCTCGAAGGCGGCCTCGAACCATTCGAAGATGAACAGGTGGCTGTGAGAGGTGGTCAGGTAGCGACTGCACAGCATCGGTGTCAGCGACAGCGAGATGATCCCCGACAGCGCGACTGCGATGCCGACGGTCACCGCGAACTCGGTGAACAGCCGGCCGAGCAGGCCACCCATGAACAGGATCGGCAGGAACACCGCGCACAGCGACACCGTCATCGACAGGACGGTGAAGCCGATCTCCCTGGCTCCGTCGAAGGCGGCCTGCATGCGTGTCTTGCCCATCTCCATGTGCCGTGCGATGTTCTCGAGCACCACGATCGCGTCGTCGACCACGAAGCCCACCGCCAGGATGATCGCGATCAGCGACAGGTTGTTGATGGAGAACCCGAGCAGGTACATGATGCCGAAGGTGCCCATCATCGCGGTCGGCAGCACCGCTGCGGTGATCACCGTCGCGCGCAGGTTGCGCAGGAAGAACAGGATCACCAGCACCACGAAGGTGGTGGCGATGAACAACTTCTTGTAGACCTCGTTGATCGATGCCTTGATGAACACCGAGCGGTCGAAGATCACGTCCATCTTCGCCCCGGCGGGCAGTGCGGTGGTCAGTTCGGGCAGGATCTCGTTGATGCGGCGTACCACCTCGACCGTGTTCGACCCGGGCTGGCGCTGGACGGCCAGCACGATGGCCCGATCCTTGTTGAACCAGGTCCATGAGCGCTCGTTCTGCACGCTCTCGACCACCCGTCCGATGTCGCCGAAGCGCACCGGCGCGCCGTCACGGTAGGCAACGACCACGTTGCGGAACTCGCGCGCGGTATCGATCGAGCCGTCGACCTTGACGGAGTAGTTGCGCACGCCACCGTCCAGCGAGCCGGAGGGCAGGTTGCTGTTGCCCTGCTGGACTGCGGACACCACCTGTTCGAGTCCGAGGTTGCGCTTGGCGAGCTTGGACGGATCGACATACAGCCGCAATGCGTACTTCTGCGCGCCGAAGATCTGCACCTGCGCCACGCCCTGGATCATGGACAGGCGTTGTGCGATCCGGGTGTCGGCGAACTCGTTGAGCCGCGACAGGGTGAGGTTCTCGCCAGTGAAGCCGAGGAACAGGATCGGCGAATCGGCCGGGTTCAGCTTGCGCATCACCGGCGGCTCCATGCCATCGGGCAGCCTGCGCTGGACAGCGGCGATCGCCGACTGCACGTCCTGCGCCGCGGCATCGATGTCGCGGTCGATGCTGAACTGGAGAGTGATCCGGGTATTGCCGTCGCGCGACACCGAGTTCATCGAATCGACGCCGGCGATCGTGCTGAACTGGCGCTCGAGCACCGTGGCAACGGTCGTGGCCATGATCTCCGGGTTGGCACCGGGCAGGTCGGCGGTGACCAGGATGTTCGGGAAGTCGACGTTCGGCAGTTCGTTCACCGGCAGCTTCTGGAAGCCGATGAAGCCGAAGAAGACCATCGCGATCATCAGGGTCGCGGTCGCCACTGGCCGCTCGATGAACAGTCTGGATATGGAACTGTTGCTCATGCCCGACTCCCGTCTTTCGGTGCGCGTCCCGGCGGGAGGCGGGGCAGCGAGATCGCCAGCCCGGCCCGCCAGGCGATGCTACTTCTGCGGCTCGCCCTTGCGTTCCGGCGCGGCGCCGTCTGCTGCCTTGCCGGCCTTCGGCGCGTCTGCGCCCTTGCCCGGCGCCGGCTCGGCGGCCGCACCACCCTTGCTTTCCGTGCCCTTGCCTTCGCCGCCCTTCCGGCCGGCACCCTTGCCGTCGCCCTTGCCGGGCAGGCGCACCGGCGAGCCGGGCGACAGGCCGGGCGGCACCTCGGTGATGACCAGTTCGCCGCCCTTCAGGCCGGAGGCGATCACGACCCGGTCGCCAAGCTGGCGGTCGATCTTCACCGGCTGGACGCGTGCGCGGCCGGGCGCGTCGCCCTCGCCGGGCTGGAACACGTAGACGAACGACCCCTGTTGCCCGGGCTGTACCGCCGCCTCCGGGATCACGACCGCCTCGGGCTCCGTGGTGAGCACGATACGCACGGCCACGAACTGTCCCGGCCAGAGCGTTTCCTTGTCGTTGACGAGCCGTGCCTTCATGATGATCGTGCCCGTCTGGGCGTTCACCGCATTGTCGATGAACACCAGCTTGCCCTGGGCGAGCACTTCCTGGCCCTGTTCGCGCAGCACCTGCACGTTCAGTTCGCCACTGGACTGGAACCGGCGCACCGCCGGCAGTGTTTCCTGTGCGACGTTGAAGCTCACCAGCACTGGATTGGTACGGTTGATGGTCACCAGCGGCACGCTGGTCGACCCGGTGGAGGCCGACACCAGGTTGCCCGCGCGCACCGAGAGGGCGCCCAGCCGACCGTCGATCGTCGCGCGGATGTAGGTGTAGTCGAGCTGCACCTGCGCCTGCTCGAGCTGCGCCTTGTTCGAAGCCACCTGGGCCTCGAGCGCTGCGACGTTTGCGACCACGGTCTCGTATTCGGCGCGGGTGATGAAGTCGCGGTCGAGCAGCGGTTTCAGCCGCCGCTCGTTGGCTCGGGCCAGTTCCAGGTTGGCCTGATCACGGGCCACGGCCGCCCTGGCCTGGTTGACCGAGGCGTCGAACGAGCGGGAATCGATCCGGAACATGACCTGGCCTGAATTCACCCGATCGCCTTCCTTTACCATCACCTGGGTGAGCAGTCCCGAGACCTGTGGGCGTACCGCGACGACATGCTCCGACTCTATGGTGCCTACGACGTCGATCACCACCGGCATCGGTGCGATCTCGACCTTCGCGGTGCGTACCACCGTGGCCGGACGGCTCCCCTTGCCGGCCTTGCCGTCTTTCGAGGCTTCCTTCTTGCCGTCCTTGCCGGCCGCGGTGTCGCCGAACGGGCTCCAGCGGCCGGTCTGCCATGCGCCCAGGCCAAGTGCGGCACCGATGATCAGCAAACCCACCAGCAGTATGACGAATCGCTTCATGTCTATTTCTGCACCGGAAGTGACGGGGAGGAGGAGGCGCCGGGGCTGGATGCCGGTGCAGGTGGCACGGGCGTGCCCGAGGCCGCACCGGGCGTGCCTGGGGCGGCCTCGGCCGCAAGGGGCAAAGATCCCAGCGCATAATTGAGCTGGGAGAACGCTGTATACCAGTTGAACTGCGCGGCTATCTGCTGCACCCGCGCATTCACGTCATCGGCCTGCGCGGTGATCACCTCGAGCAGGCTGCCGACGCCGCCCTTGTAGCGGGCTTCGGAGACTTCCAGCGACTGGGCCGCGGTACGTACCAGCGACTCGGCCGTGGTCAGTGCGGTGTTGGCCGTCTGCAGGTTGAAATAACCCTGCCAGACATCCAGCTCGACCTGATTGGACAGCAGATCGCGCGTGGCAAGCTGGCGCTGGGTATTCGCTTCTGCCAGCCGTGTGTTGTAGGTGTCGCGGAAACCGGTGAACAGCGGGATGCTCACCGCCACGCCGACCGACCAGTTGAGGCTGTCGGGGCGGCTGACGAAATAATTCTCGGCATAGGTCGCTGTGGCCGCGACCGTTGGCAGGCCGGCCGCGGCGGTCGCCCGGGCATTGGCCGCGAGCGACCGGGCAGCAGCCTCGGCGGCAACCAGGTCGGGGCGGCCGTTCTTGGCACGCTCGACCAGGTCGGCGACCGATTCGCTGAGCTTCTGCGCCTCGAGGCGGGGTGGCACCGGTGCCAGCGAGAATCGCGTGGTCACCGGCAGGCCCACGGCAAAAGCGAGGCGGCCGCGCGCCTGCGACACCTGGCCCCCGGCCTGCTGCACGGCCAGCCTCGCCTGCGCCACTGCGGTCTCGGCCCGGTAAACGTCGCCGATGGTCGCAAGCCCGCTCTGGCGGCGGCGCTCGGTTGCATCGAGGGTGGTCTGTGCGTTGCGCAAGGAAACTTCGCCCGAGCGCACCAGCTGCTGGGAGCCGAGCAGGGCGTAATACGCCTGCTCGACGGCGAAAGCGACCGTCTGCAGCGTGCGGTTCTGGGACAGGTTCGCCGCCAGCAGGTTGTAGCGCGCGGCTTCCAGCTGATTGGACCGCACGCCGAAATCGAACAGCGCGTAGGACAGCGTGACGCTGGGCGTGTAACGCTCGATCAGGGGCTGGACGGTACCAGTCTGGCTGATCTGGCGCGCACGTGTGTAGCCGAGCGCGCCGGAGGCCTGCACCGAGTAGTCCGCCAGCTCGATGCCGACCTGGGCAGCGGCTGCGCGCGCGGCAGCCCAGCTGACGCGCGTCTGCGGGTTGTTGCGCAGCGCGAGGTCGGTAAGCTCGGCCAGCGTCAGCGGCCGTTCCGGGTGCGGGATCTCGACGGTCGGGCTGGAACTGGAAGGCAGTCGGTCACCGACCCAGGGGGAATGCGGGTGCTGGGTGATCAGGCTTTCCACATTGCGGGGATCGCGCCACCAGCCTTCGGCCGCCAGCGCATTGCCGGACAGTCCTGTCGCCGGCAACAAGCCCGCTGCCAGGGTAACCAGTGCCGCGCCGCCGATGGCCGAGCGCGCCGAGCGTCCGTGGCGCCGCCGCGCCTGCTGCAGGTTCTGTGAGTGCATCGACTGCCGACTCGCCTTTTGTGGTGTTGTTGCAGCGCGTACAAAGCAATAAGCGGGCTGGCAGCCCGCCGCATCCCTGTTTCGGCCCCTGAACTGGCCATTGGGGACGCAAGAACCCCCCCGTTCGTACTGCCGGGCAGATGTTCCCTGAGACGAAAACTATACCCCATGAATTTCAATCGGTGCGGCCCGCGTGCGCAGAATTTCCGGATTGGAGGGCGCCGGCCACCCGACACAACATGTTGTGTCGGGGACCATGGTCGCCACCATTGATTGTGCAGCACGCGGTGCGTATGCTGTCGATTCAATGACGGCATCTCGGGGCAGCACCCGCGAACCTCTGCATCGATCGATGGACAGTACGGATCCTCGCAGCGCAGGACCGTCTGCACCGTATCGTCTCGGTCAGGAAACCAGCGGGCCTGTTTCTTGTGAATTCCGAGTCGACGGAGGTGCAGCATGACTGATCTGTTCAGCCAGTACCGCGATCGTTACGAGGCAGCGCAGGCAGACGAAATGTCCCTGTCCGAGTATCTCGATCTCTGCCGCGCGGATCCGTTGACGTATGCCAGTCCGGCCGAGCGCATGCTCGCGGCGATCGGGGAGCCCGAGGTCGTCGACACGCGCAACGACCTGCGCCTGTCGCGCCTGTTTTCGAACCGGGTGATCCGGCGCTACCCGGCGTTCGATGAGTTCTATGGAATGGAGGAGGTGATCGAGCAGATCGTTTCCTTCTTCCGCCATGCGGCGCAGGGGCTGGAAGAGCGCAAGCAGGTGCTCTACCTGCTGGGTCCGGTGGGCGGCGGCAAGTCGTCGATCGCGGAGCGCCTGAAACTGCTCATGGAGGCCCGGCCGATCTACGCGCTGCAGGGCTCGCCGGTCAACGAGTCTCCGCTGGGCCTGTTCAACGTCGATCGCGACGGACCGATCCTCGAGAAGGAGTACGGAATCTCCGCGCGCTACCTGTCCGGCATCATGAGTCCGTGGGCGGTGAAGCGGTTGCAGGAGTTCGAGGGCGACCTGACGCGCTTCAGGGTGGTACGCCTTCAGCCTTCCGTGCTCAGGCAGATCGCGATCTCCAAGACCGAGCCGGGCGACGAGAACAACCAGGACATCTCGACCCTGGTGGGCAAGGTCGACATCCGGATGCTCGACCGCTTCTCGCAGAACGACCCCGATGCCTACAGCTATTCCGGCGGGCTCTGCCTCGCCAACCAGGGGTTGCTCGAGTTCGTCGAGATGTTCAAGGCCCCGATCAAGATGCTCCACCCGCTGCTGACCGCCACCCAGGAAGGCAACTACAAGGGTACGGAAGGGTTCTCGGCCATACCGTTCAACGGCGTGATCCTGGCGCATTCGAACGAGGCGGAATGGCAGACCTTCCGCAACAACCGGCACAACGAGGCCTTCCTCGACCGGGTGTATATCGTCAAGGTGCCTTACTGCCTGCGCGTTTCGGAAGAGGTGAAGATCTACCAGAAGCTGCTCACCCACAGCTCGCTGTCGGCCGCGCCGTGCGCGCCGGGCACGCTCGACATGATCGCGCAGTTCGCGGTGCTGTCGCGGCTCAAGGAGCCGGAGAACTCGAGCATCTTCTCGAAGATGCGCGTGTACGACGGCGAAAGCCTGAAGGACATCGACCCCAAGGCGAAGTCGTACCAGGAGTACCGTGACTACGCCGGCCTGGACGAGGGTATGAACGGGGTGTCGACGCGTTTCTCCTACAAGATCCTGTCCGCGGTATTCAACTACGACCAGGTCGAGGTCGCGGCCAACCCGGTGCATCTCATGTATGTGCTCGAGCAGAAGCTGTCGCGAGAGGACCTGCCCGAGGACACGAAGCGCCGATACCTCGACTTCATCAAGGGCTACCTGTCGCCGCGCTATGCCGAGTTCATCGGCAAGGAGATCCAGACCGCCTACCTCGAGTCGTACTCCGAGTACGGGCAGAACATCTTCGATCGGTACGTGACCTATGCCGATTGCTGGATCCAGGACGAGGAGTTCCGCGACCCGGAGACCGGGGAAATCTTCGACCGTGCATCCCTCAACGGCGAGCTCGAGAAGATCGAGAAGCCGGCTGGCATCGCCAACCCGAAGGACTTCCGGAACGAGATCGTGAATTTCGTGCTGCGCGCGCGTGCGGGAAACGCCGGCCGCAATCCGGCCTGGAACAGTTTCGAGAAGATGCGCGAGGTGATCGAGAAGAAGATGTTCTCGAACACCGAAGACCTGCTGCCGGTGATTTCCTTCAATGCGAAGGCATCGGCAGACGAGAAGCAGAAGCACCAGAGCTTCCTCGAGCGCATGGTCGCGAAGGGGTACACCGAGAAGCAGGTGCGGTTGCTCTGCGAGTGGTATCTCCGGGTTCGCAAGTCACAGTAGGCGGGTCCAATGGCCGGCAGCGCCCATCTGATCGATCGTCGCCTGAATGGCGGGAACAAGAGCGCCACGAATCGACAGCGGTTCATCCGCCGCTACAAGGAGCAGTTGAGGCGCGCCGTCGGTGACATGGTCGACAAGCGGTCGATCACCGATATCGACGGCGGCGGCGAAGTGAACCTGCCCGGCCGGGATATTTCCGAGCCGAGCTTCCGGCATGGTCCCGGCGGCAACCGCGAGACGGTCCACCCGGGCAATCGCGAGTTCTCGCCAGGGGACACGATCCGGCGCCCGCAGAGCGGCGGCGGCGGCGGCGGGGCCGGCGGCGAGGCTGGCGAGGGCGAGTCGACCGACGCTTTCGTCTTCACGCTGTCGCGCGAAGAGTTCCTGAACATCTTCTTCGATGATCTCGAACTGCCGCACCTGGTGCGCAACTACCTCGGCACCGTGCAGCAGAAGAAGATGGTGCGCGCCGGCTATGTCGTCGAGGGTTCGCCGACCAATCTCTCGGTACCGCGCACGATGAAGAGTTCCCTCGGGCGGCGCGTCGCACTGTCTGCGCCTATCCGGCGCGAACTCGATGCAGCCGCGGCCGCGCTCGCCGAGGCCCGGGCGCGGCCGGCCGACGCAGCCGAGATCGCGCGCCTGGAAACGCAGATCGCGGACATCGAGGCACGGCTCAAGCGAGTGCCGTTCCTGGACGACCTGGACCTGCGCTATCGGCACCGGGTGTTCATGCCGCAACCGGTGGCGCGAGCGGTGATGTTCTGCCTGATGGACGTCTCGGCATCGATGGACGAGCGCAAGAAGGACGTCGCGAAACGGTTCTTCACGCTGCTCTACCTGTTCCTGTCGCGCAAGTACGAGAAGGTCGAGATCGTCTTCGTCCGGCATACCGACAATGCCGAGGAAGTCGACGAGAATGCGTTCTTCCACGATCCGAAGTCGGGCGGTACCGTTGTGCTGTCGGCCCTGGAGCTGATGCACGAGATCCAGGTCGAGCGTTTTCCGGCCGGACAGTGGAACATCTACGCGGCGCAGGCCTCCGATGGCGATGCATTCGGCAGCGACGCCGGCAAGAGCGCGCGCTTCCTCGGAGAGAAGATCGTTCCGGCGTGCCGCTACTTCGCGTATGTCGAAATCCCCGACGGCCAGGACGCCCGCCAGAGCAGCCTCTGGGTCGAGTATGAAACGCTGACCGCTGCGGCACCGAACTTCGCGATGCGCAGGGTGAGCGGGCGCGACGAGATCTATCCGGTGTTCCACGAGCTGTTCAAGAAAGAGACGGCCTGAGACATGAACGGCGGGGTACAGGTGCGCGAGAGGCGGCTGTCGCAGGGGCCCGACTGGACGTTCGAGCTGATCGACGAGTACGAGCGCGAGATACGCAAGACCGCGGCCGAGTTCGGGCTCGATACCTATCCGAACCAGATCGAGGTGATCACCTCCGAGCAGATGCTCGACGCCTATGCGAGCGTCGGCCTGCCGATCGGCTATCCGCACTGGTCGTTCGGCAAGGAGTTCATCCGGAACGAGCAGGCCTATCGCACGGGCGCACAGGGGCTCGCCTACGAGATCGTGATCAACTCGAATCCCTGCATTGCCTACCTCATGGAAGAGAATTCCATGATGATGCAGGCGCTGGTGGTCGCGCATGCGAGCTACGGACACAACTCGTTCTTCAAGGGCAACTACCTGTTCCGGCAGTGGACCGCCGCCGATGCGATCCTCGACTATCTCGTTTTCGCCCGCCGCTACGTGATGGAGTGCGAGGAGCGATACGGGATCGGCGCGGTCGAGGAGATCCTCGATTCCTGCCATGCCCTGATGAGTTACGGCGTCGATCGCTACCGGCGGCCGCAACCGCTGTCGGCGCGCGAGGAAGAGGCACGCATGTCCGAGCGAAACGACTACATCCAGCGCCAGTTCAACGACCTCTGGCGCACGGTGCCGGCGCCGGGCTCGGGCAAGTCCGGGAATGCCAGGCGCAGCGTGTTCCCGGCGGAGCCGGAGGAGAACATCCTCTACTTCATCGAGAAGCACTCCCCGAAGCTCGCGCCGTGGCAGCGCGAGATCGTACGCATCGTGCGCAAGGTCTCTCAGTACTTCTATCCGCAGGGCCTCACCAGGGTGATGAACGAGGGCTGGGCTACCTTCTGGCACTACACGCTGCTCAACCGCATGTACGACAAGGGGCAACTCGAGGACGGGTTCATGATCGAGTTCCTCCAGGTGCACACGAACGTGGTCACCCAGCGCGGCTTCGACGAGCGCGGCTACGGCGGGATCAACCCGTATGCACTGGGCTTTGCGATGATGCGTGACATACGCCGCATCTGCGAGGCGCCGACCGACGAGGACCGGCAGTGGTTTCCCGAGATCGCAGGTGGCGACTGGCTGAAGGTGCTCGACTTCGCCATGCGCAACTTCAAGGACGAGTCGTTCATCGCGCAATACCTGTCGCCGAAGCTGATCCGCGATTTCCGCCTGTTCACGGTCGCCGACCATGAATCGAAGTCGTACCTGGAGATCGACAGCATCCACAACGAGGAAGGCTACCGGCGAGTACGCCGGCTGCTCGCGCAGCACTACAACCGCGACGTGTCGATGCCCGACGTGCAGGTCGTGCGCTACGAGCGGGATACCGACCGGTCGCTGGTGCTGCGGCACCAGATCCACCGCAACCGGCCGCTGGTGTCGACGGATGCCACTGCGGTGCTGAAGCATCTGGTGCGGCTGTGGGGCTTCACCGTGCGCCTCGAGGCGATCGATGCCGAGGGCCGGCTCGACCATTACCGCGAGTGCACGGCATGAATCGGCGGTCGCGATGAGCTCGCCGTCGACGGCAGTGCGGGATGCGGAAGCGGCGCAACGGTTGCGCCGGCTGGTCGAGCAGAATGCCGGGGCCGGAAGCCTGGCCGAGGGCGCGCTGCTGATTGCCAGGGAGCACTACCCGGATCTGGACATCGACCACTACCTCGCGCGGCTCGATACGCTCGGCGCAATGCTCAACGCGCAGGTGCCGGATGACGCAGACAGCGTCGAGCGTATCCTCGTCCTCAACCGGTTCCTGTTCGAAGAGCAGGGGTTCGGGCCGAACGAGGACGATTTCGCCGATCCGCGCAACAGCTTCCTGAACGAGGTCCTCGAACGGCGCGTGGGTATCCCGATCACGCTGTCCATCGTGTACATCGAAGTCGGGCGCCGGATCGGCCTCGCGCTGGACGGGCTGTCTTTCCCGCAGCATTTCCTGGTCAAGTGTGCGCTGCCCGAGGGCGCGGCCGTGCTCGATCCGTTCCTGGGGGGCGCGTCGCTTTCGATCGAAGCGCTGCAGCGCCGGTTGGGAGCGCTGCGGGCGGGGCATCGCCCGTCCAGGGCCGAAGTGTCTGCCTTGCTGGTCGGGGCGTCGAGGCGCGAGATCCTGGCGCGGGTGCTGCGCAATCTCAAGGCGGTCTACGTCGGGGCAGAGCAGTACAACGACGCCCTGGTCGCGTCCGACCGCCTTCTGATGCTGACCCCGACCTCGGCCCCGGAGGTGCGCGACCGAGGCTGGCTGTACCACCGGCTCGACTGTTTCCGCGCGGCGCTGGCGGACTACCGTCGCTATCTCGAACTCGCGCCCCTTGCTTCCGATGCCGAAGAAGTGCGCGCGCGGGTCATCGAGCTGGAAGTCCTCGCCGCCCGTGTCAACTGAGGCGGTCTGCGCGGGGTATCATCCGGCCGCAGCGGGCAGCGGCAGCGGCTGTGCCGTTCCCGCGCCGCGCCGGTGCCCGCCTGGTGCTGCCTTTTCCTTCCGCCGGTCATTCCGATGAGCCCTTACCTGTACTGGATACTCGCCGGTTTCCTCTTGTTGATCGTCGAGATGACGAGCGGCACTTTCTACCTGCTGGTACTCGGTCTGGCGGCGTTCGCTGCCGCCCTGGCTGCCTGGGCCGGTGCAACCTTCGGCGTGCAGGCCGGCATTGCGGGGGTCGTCGCGCTGGCCGGGGTTGGCGTGGTCTGGAAGTTGCGCTCCGGCGATACCCCGGCGGTTTCCGGCAACGCCCTCGACGTCGGCGGAATGGTCGTGCTCGAGAGCTGGGTCGACCGCGGCGCGGGCCTGGCGAAGGTGCGCTACCGCGATGCCCTGTGGGAGGCCCGGGTTGCGCTCGAGTCCGGCCAGCAGGTGCCCGAGCCGGGTACCGCGCTGTACATCCGGAATCTCGCCGGCAACCTGCTCGAGGTATCGGCAACACGATGAGGCGCGACCCGCGGCGTTTCGACCCGAAGGATTTCGACCTCAGCAAGATCGATCTGGCGAAAATCGACCTGGCGAAGCTCCTGCCCGGCCGGCCAGGGCTGCTTCGGCCGGCGCAGCCCGCCCAACCCATCCATGACCCGCTCGCGAGCCGAGGAGGCCCCGCCATGTTTCCGAAACTGATAGTCGTCGCCGTGATTGCGGCTGTGATGTCGACCATCCGCGAGCTTGCGCCGTTCGCGCCCTGGTTCTTCTTCGTCGCGTTTGCCATCGTCGTCGTGATCGAATCGGTGCGGGTGATCCCGCAGCAGCAGGCGTGGGTGGTCGAGCGGCTGGGCAAGTTCCACGACGTGCTCGAGCCCGGACTGCGCATCATCGTGCCGTTCGTCGACCGCATCCAGTACAAGCACTCGCTCAAGGAAGTCCCGCTGGACGTGCCCGAGCAGACCTGCATCACACGCGACAACACGCAACTGTCGGTCGACGGCATCATCTACTATCAGGTGACCGATCCGCGGCTCGCTTCGTACGGGTCCTCCGACTACATAACGGCGATCACCCAGCTGGCGCAGACCACCCTGCGCTCCGAGATCGGCAAGATGGAGCTCGACCGTACCTTCGAGTCGCGCGACGAGATCAACCGGCAGATCGTGGCGGTACTCGACGAGGCGGGCCGCACCTGGGGCGTCAAGGTGCTGCGCTACGAGATCAAGAACCTGACCCCGCCGGACACCATCCTGCGCGCGATGCAGGCGCAGATCACCGCCGAACGCGAGAAGCGCGCGCTGATCGCGAAGTCCGAAGGCCAGAAGCAGGAAGAGATCAACCTCGCCGAGGGCGCGAAGCAGGCGGCGATCCTTCGCTCCGAGGGCGAGAAGGCGGCGGCGATCAACAACGCTGAGGGCGAGGCGGAGGCGCTGATCGCAGTCGCCGATGCCACCGCGCAGGCGACCCGGGCCGTGGCCGAGGCGATCGGCATGCCGAACGGGCTGAACGCGGCCAACCTGAAGGTTGCAGAACTCTACGTCGGTGCGTTCGGCAACCTGGCCAAGGCCGGCAACACGCTGATCGTGCCGGCCAACCTGGCCGACATCGCCACGCTGATCGGCTCGGCGACGACGGTGCTGGACAACGTCAAGGGCATCCAGACGGCAAAAGCCGTCCCGCAGACTTGAACTTGCGCCTTCGATCCACATCTAAGCATGCGTGTCGAGGCGTCTTCAACCTTCCACGCCTGCGTCGGCGTACCTTCTACGGAGTGAATCGATGAAACGTATCGTGCTGTTCCTGATCACCAATATCGGTGTGCTGCTGGTACTGAGCATCACCGCGCGGCTGCTCGGGCTCGACCGGATGCTCGGCGGCGGCATGGGCGGCCTGCTCCTGTTCTGTGCGTTCATGGGGTTCGGTGGGGCGTTCATCTCGCTGGCGATCTCCAAGTGGTCCGCGAAGCGGATGACCGGTGCCGTGGTGATCGATTCGCCTAGCAGTTCGCGCGAGTTCTGGCTGGTCGAGACGGTGCGCAAGCAGGCCGAGAAGGCCGGTATCGGCATGCCCGAGGTAGCCATCTACGACTCGCCGGACGTCAACGCGTTCGCCACCGGCATGACGCGCAACAGCGCGCTTGTGGCGGTCAGCACCGGGCTGCTGAACGGTATGCGCGATGACGAGATCGAGGCGGTTCTGGCGCATGAAGTCAGTCACATTGCAAACGGTGACATGGTCACGCTGACCCTGATCCAGGGCGTGGTGAACACCTTCGTGTTCTTCCTGGCCCGGGTCATCGGCCAGCTGATCGACCGCGTCGTATTCAAGAGTGAATCCGGGCAGGGCATCGGCTACTACGTGACCGTGTTCGTCGCCGAGATGGTTCTCGGCATCCTCGCGAGCATCGTCGTGATGTGGTTCAGCCGGCAGCGCGAATTCCGTGCGGATGCCGGCGCAGCCAGCCTTGCCTCGCGCGGCAAGATGATCGCGGCTCTCGAAGCGCTGCAGCGTGCCCATCAGCCAGCCGATCTGCCGAGCCAGGTCGCGGCGATGGGCATCAGCGGCGGCGTGGGAAGTGGCCTCAAGCGGCTGTTCATGACCCATCCTCCGCTCGAGGAGCGGATCGAAGTGCTGCGCGCCGGCCTCTGACCAGGCTGCCGTAACGACGAAGGCCAGGCAGTACGCCTGGCCTTCTGTCATTCAGGCGCAGCGCCAGAGCCGCCGCCCGGCGACTCAGTCGGGCTGGATATGTCCCACGAGGATGGTACCCATCGGTGCGCCACCGGTCGCGGAGACCTGGCTGGTGACCGGCGATTCGGCCTCGACCGGCCGAGCCGCTTCGCCAGCTGGCAGGGGCGCCGCAGGCGAGGGGGGGGCGGCTTCGTCGACCGCGGACGGCGGGCGCTGCCAGATTGGAGCCAGTGCCACCACGCTCTGACGCGCAGCGGCCCACTCCTTCTCCCGAGGCGGGTTGCCATCCCAGAGCTGGTTGCGCCTGCGCTGGAAGTAAGCGTCGCGCAGGAAAGCGTAGCGATCGCTGGCCGCCTGGTCGAATACCCGGCCGGCCCCGAGCAGGTTCGCCCGGACATTGACCAGGCGCAGGCCCCACAGGGCCCACATGGTCGATTCGTCGTCGATCAGGCGGGTCTGCGGATCGAGCACTACCTGTGCGATCGTCCCGGCGCCATCTCGCAGGCTGCTCGGCCCGAGCAGTGGAATGACCAGGTAGGGACCATGGCCGATGCCCCACCAGCCGAGCGTCTGGCCGAGGTCTTCGTCGCTCTTCTCGAGCCCGACGCGCGATGCGACGTCGACGAAGCCGAGCAGGCCCACTGTCGTGTTCAGCGCGATACGGCCGATGTCGGACACTGCAGCCCCCACCTTGCCCTGGAGCAAGTTGTTGATTGCATTCCAGTAATCGTAGAGATTGCCGAAGAAGTTCGAGACGCCGGTGCGCGCCGGATCAGGCAGTACTGCCGTGTAGGCCTTGGCCACTGGCTGGATCAGCGCGCGGTCGAGGGCCTCGTTGACCTCGTAGATGCCGCGGTTCAGTGGTTCGAGCGGATCGCGCGGATCGCCGGTCCCGGGCGTAGCACAGCCGCTGAGCGCCAGTGCTACGAGGACCGCCAGGCCTGCGGGTGCGCGACGGCGGGAGGGGGGGCGATTCGACCGCATGACTACCTCCGATGGAAACGGACATCGGATTATAGCCATCGGCATTTTCGGTGGCTGGGTTTTGGGCAATGCTGACGTGCAGACATGGCTGACCAGCCCTCGCCGGCAGGATGGCCATCCGTGGGCGTGCTGGCCTCGGGTATCATCTTCGGCTGGCTTTCGACCCTGTCGACTAAAGGAAACATCCATGGATCTCGGAATCGCCGGCCGCAAGGCCATTGTCTGCGCGGCCAGCAAGGGGCTTGGCCGCGCATGTGCGATGTCGCTCGCGCGCGAGGGCGTCGACGTGGTGATCACGGCGCGTACCCCGGGGCCGCTGGAGGAGACTGCCGACGAGATCCGCTCGGCCACGGGCGTGCGCGTGATTACCGTTGCCTCCGACATCACCACCGAGGCCGGCCGTGCCGCCGTGCTCGCCGCCTGCCCGGAACCGGACATCCTGGTCAACAATGCCGGTGGCCCGCCGCCAGGCGACTTCCGCGAATGGACGCGAGAGCACTGGATCAAGGCCGTCGACGCGAACATGCTGACGCCTATCGAGATGATCAAGGCAACCGTCGACCCGATGATGAAGCGGGGTTTCGGGCGCGTGATCAACATCACCTCCAGTTCGGTGAAGGCACCGATCGAAGTGCTGGGCCTGTCGAACGGTGCACGCTCCGGCCTGCACGGTTTCATCGCCGGGCTGTCGCGCAAGACGGTCAAGTTCAACGTCACCATCAACAACCTGCTGCCTGGCCCGTTCGAGACCGAACGCATGCGCAACAACCTGTTCCACATCGCCAACGTCAAGGGCATCACCACCGATCAGGCCCGGGAACTGCGGCGCAAGGAGAACCCGTCGGGAAGGCTGGGCGATCCGGCCGAGTTCGGCGATGCCTGCGCGTTCCTGTGCTCCGCCCAGATGGGCTACGTGACCGGACAGAATTTCCTCATGGACGGTGGGGCCTACCCGGGCACCTACTGAGCCGCGTCCCCCGAGAAAACTACGCAACATGAAGGAGAGCGACATGCTCGAGTTGAAAGATCCCGGCCTGTTCCGCCAGCAGTGCTTCCTGAATGGTGAATGGGTCGATGCACGGTCTGGCGAAACGATCACAGTCCGCAACCCGGCCGATGGCTCGGTGCTTGGCACGGTACCGAAGATGGGGGCCGAAGAGACGCGCATGGCGATCGAGGCCGCCGATGCCGCGTGGCCGGCCTGGCGCTCGAAGCTCGCCAAGGAGCGCTCCGCGATCCTGCGCAAGTGGTTCGACCTGATCGTCGCCAACCAGGAAGACCTCGCGGTGCTGATGACTTCGGAGCAGGGCAAGCCGATCACCGAGTCGCGCACCGAAGTGATGTACGGTGCATCCTTCATCGAATGGTTCGCCGAGGAAGCCAAGCGCGCCTATGGCGACGTGATCCCCCAGCACCAGGCCGACAAGCGCATCGTCGTCACCAAGCAGCCTATCGGCGTCTGCGCGGCGATCACGCCGTGGAATTTCCCCAATGCGATGATCACCCGCAAGGCCGGCCCGGCGTTTGCCGCTGGCTGCCCGATGGTGCTCAAGCCCGCCAGCCAGACCCCGTTCTCGGCGCTGGCGCTGGCCGTACTGGCCGAGCGCGCGGGTATCCCGAAGGGCATCTTCAGCGTGATCACCGGCTCGGCGGCCGCCATTGGCGGCGAGATGTGCGCCAACCCGATCGTGCGCAAGGTGACCTTCACCGGCTCGACCGAGATCGGCCGGGTGCTGATGGAGCAGTGCGCTCCGACGATCAAGAAGCTCTCGCTCGAATTGGGCGGCAATGCGCCGTTCCTCGTGTTCGACGATGCTGACCTCGACGCCGCGGCAGAAGGGGCGCTCGCGTCGAAGTACCGCAACACCGGCCAGACCTGCGTCTGCGCCAACCGCATCCTGGTGCAGGAAGGCGTGTACGAGGCGTTCGCGCAGAAACTGAAGGCTAAGGTCGACACGCTGAAGGTCGGCAATGGCCTGGGCGGCGATATCACTCAGGGGCCGCTGATCGACAAGGCCGGCCTCGAGAAGGTCGAGGAGCATGTCGCCGATGCAGTCGCGAAGGGCGCCAAGGTCCTGACCGGCGGCAAGCGCCACGCGCTCGGTGGCACCTTCTACGAGCCGACCATCCTCACCGACGTGACCACCGACATGAAGGTCACCATCGAGGAGACCTTCGGGCCGGTCGCGCCGCTGTTCAAGTTCAAGACAGAGGAAGAGGCGATCCGTCTCGCCAACGCGACCGAGTTCGGGCTGGCTGCCTATTTCTACAGCCGTGATGTCGGCCGCTGCTTCCGCGTCGGCGAGGCGATCGAGTCGGGCATGGTCGGCATCAACGCCGGCATCATCTCGAACGAGATCGCGCCGTTCGGTGGCGTCAAGCAGTCGGGCCTGGGCCGCGAAGGTTCGAAGTACGGCCTCGACGAGTTCATGGAAGTGAAGTACATGCTGTTCGGCGGTATCTGACCCCCCCGGGCAGCCGCCAGCGCCTGCCCGGATGAAGAAAGGCCCGGCATTGCCGGGCCTTTTTCGTCGGTTCCGGGGTTGCGGCTACTGCGGCTGTACCCCGAATTCCTTCACCAGCTTCGCATAGCGCGCATATTCGGATTTCATCATCGCGAGGAAGCTCTGTTGCGTCGATTCGAACGTCGGATCGGCACCCTGGCGCGCGAACCGTTCCTTCGCCTCGGGCGAGCGCAGCACGCGGTTGATGTCGGCATAGATGCGTGCGGCGAGCGGCCGCGGCAGTGCGGCCGGAGCGATCACCCCGAACCATGCGTCGTTGGTCGCAGCCGGCAGGCCGGCCTCGGCCAGTGTCGGCAGATCGGGGAAGGCAGGGTTGCGCTTCGCGGTAGTCACCGCCAGGGGACGGCCGCGGCCTTCGCCGATCAGCGCCTGGCTCGATGGCGCAGTGAAGATCAGGAAGTGGATACGCCCGGCCTGCAGCTCGGCGTTGACGTCGGCGATCGACTTGAATGGCACGTGCACGACCTTGATGCCGGCCGCGCTGCGGAAGATCTCGCCTGCGGTGTGGGCGAACGAGCCGACGCCGAGCGACGCATAGTTCAGCTCACCCGGCCGGGCCCGCGCATAGGTGATCAGTTCCTGCACGGATTTGACCGGCAGGTTCGGCGCGACGCTGAGCAGGTTCGGGATGGTCGCGACCTGCGAGATCATCGCCACGTCTTCGATCGGGCGATAGGACGGTTTGGGCTGCATCAGCACGCCGACGAAGTGCGGGGCACCGACCAGGCCGAGCGTGTGTCCGTCCGGCGCACCGGCGACGATCAACTGGCTGCCGATCAGCCCGCCGGCACCCGGTCGGTTGTCGATCACGACCTGCTGCTTGTAGCCCTCGCCGAGCAGCGCGCCCAGCTGGCGCCCGAGGAAATCGCTGGCGCTGCCGGGCGGAAAGGGGACGACCAGGCGGACCGGTCGCGTCGGGTATGCACCGCCCTCGGTTGGCTGGGCGAGGGCGGCGACCGGGAACACTGCACCGGCGAACACGGCGCAGCCGAGCGCTGCGCGAAGCGATTTCTGCATGGGGTGGTTCAATCGATCCTCCGTGAGCCCGGCTTCCGCCGCGCGGCCGGGGTGGTCCGGTGGCGGCAGTGCTGGGAAATGTCTACCCGGAGGCGGATTGCCATGGTCCGGGTGCAGGCGTGAAGTTTAGTGGGATTGTCGACACCTTGCGCGGGCCTTTCGCCAGGCGCCACCGTGCGCTGATTTGCATCCGTGGCGGCGCGCGAATAGAGTGCGCGCAGCGGCGCAATGGCGCGCCAGGAGGAGGATGACGATGGCCATCACGTTCAATGAATCCAGCGTCGACGGCGAGCCCTTCGGCGCCGGCGTGCTGCGGCAGCGGCTGCTCACCGGACAGCGTGTCGAGGGTACGCGCATCCTGCTCGACCGCCTGGCGCTGGGCGCAAGCTCGGTCGCTCCGGTCGAGATCGGGCCGCGCAGCGTGGGCTGGTTCCAGATGCTGGGCGGCACGGCAACGCTGACAGACGCCGCTGGCAGCGCCGCGGGCATCGCGCTAGGCGACTCCCACGTGGCTTTCCTGCCGCCCGGTTTCCGCGGCACGCTGGCCAGCAGCGGGGGCGCGCAGGTGCTGTTCGCCGAGGTGCCGACTGCGGCCGACCTCGATCCGAAGCTGTGCAGCGAACCACCGCCGCTGCGCGTGATCGACTGGCGGCGCGAGCCGGTGCTCGACTCCGAGCACGATGCGCGCAAGCGCATCTACCTGGTCACGCCCAAGCTGTTCGGTACCACCGCGATCAAGGGCGAGATGATCATCTATCCGCCCGGCACCAGCGCGGCCAACCACCACCACGAGGGAGCCGAGCACTTCATGTACATGCTGAAGGGGCACGGCATCGCGCACGCGAACGAAGAGCCGTTCCCGGTGCAGGCCGGCGACGTGGTGTGGTTCGCCGACCACGAGCGCCACTTCTTCATCAGCGACGGCGGCGAGGACATGGTGTTCGTCGAGTTTTTCGCACCCGGTGCGTACAAGACCGTGTGGGCACCGGGGGCTAGCGTGTGCACATGGCTGGCCACCGGCCGCGACATCGGCGGCCAGCCGCCGGTGCGCGAGATCCGCTCGCACAGTTCTGCCGACCGTGACAGCCATGTCGATGTCTGAGGCCTGTTCCCGGGGCTGCAATTGCGATGGAGTGAATGAATGAAAGCGATGGTGCTGCACGCGATCGGGCGACCGCTCGTGCTCGAAGACGTTCCGGAGCCCGTAGTCGGGCCCAACGACGTGAAGATCCGGGTGAAGGCGATCGGCGTCGGCCTGACGGTGGTCCACATGATCGCCAACCCTGGCCAGGTCACGGCCTACCCGCGCATTCCCGGGCATGAGGTCGCCGGCGAGATCGTTGCGCTCGGCTCCGAGGTGTCCGGCTTCACGATCGGCCAGCGGGTGACCAATCATTTCTACCTGACCTGCGGCCAGTGCCGCTACTGCCGTGCCGGGCGCGAGACGCTGTGCACCGCGTTCAAGGGTTATGTCGGCATGGCGTGCGATGGCGGCTATGCCGAATACATGGTGCTGCCGGCACGCAACTTCGTGCCGATCCCCGATGGCGTCAGTGACATCGATGCGGCGGTGGCAGCCGATGCGATCGCCACGCCCTTCCATGCCTGCACGAAGGAGGCGCAGGTACAGCCCGGCGACAACGTGCTGGTGTTCGGTGCCGGTGGCGGTGTCGGCATTCACGTGGTGCAGGTGGCGAAGGCATCGGGTGCCCGGGTGATCGCCGTCGAGATCGGCGAGACGAAACTGGCTGGCGCACAGGCCGCCGGTGCCGACGACCTGATCGACGGTTCGCGCGGTGACATTGCGAAACAGGTTGCGGCACTGACCGGGGGGCGCGGGGTCGATTCGGTGATCGACGTGGTGGGCGCGAAAGAGACGCTGGAGGCGTCGGTCACCGCGCTGGCGCCGGGCGGCCGGCTGGTGATCGTCGGCGTGAGGCCGCCGGCCGTGTTCGGCGATTCGAGCAAGTTCACGCTCGATGCGACGGTGGTGGTGCGCAAGGGTATCGAGGTACGCGGCTCGCGCTACGTGACCGCGACCGAGATCGCCCAGACGCTGGAACTGCTGCGTCAGAAGAAGGTGCGTGCGATCGTCGAGCGTACCTTCCCCCTCGATCAGGCGGAGGCGGTGCACCAGTTGATCCGCGACAACCGGCTGGTCGGCCGTGTGGCGCTGGTGGTGGACTGAGCGAACGGCCGGGCAGGCGCGTGCGGCATCACCGGACGCGCGGCACGGCAACGCAGCACGCCGGGGCTTCGGTTAGCATCGGCGCCGCGGTACACCTTACCCAGTCGACGGAGCAGACCCCTTGAAACGATCGATCCTGCGGATCCCCCGCGCAGCCCTCCTGGCGGCCGTTGTCGCCCTGACCACACCCTGGATGATGATTCCGATGAGCGAAGCACAGAGCAACCCGGCCTCCGGCCTGAAGATCACCGACCGCAAGGTGGGCACCGGCGCCGAGGCGGTGCCCGGTAAGCAGGTGACGGTCCACTACACCGGCTGGCTGTTCGATCCGGCGGCCATTGACAACAAGGGCCGCAAGTTCGACAGTTCGGTCGATCGCAAGTCGCCGTTCGCGTTCGGCCTCGGCGCCGGGCAGGTCATCCGCGGCTGGGACCAGGGCGTAGCCGGGATGAAGATCGGCGGCCAGCGTACGCTGGTGATCCCGCCCGAGATGGGCTACGGCGCGCGCGGCGCCGGCGGCGTGATCCCGCCGAACGCCACCCTCGTCTTCGACGTGGAACTGCTCGGCGTCAAGTAGCAAGGCGTACGCTGCTGCCTGCCTCGACCGGGCCCGTTCCAGCCCTGGCAGGCAGCACGTTTCAGGTCATCAGTTGCCCGCCGTTCACGTGAATGGTCTGGCCCGTGATGAAACTCGCGCCCGGTCCGCACAGGAAGCGCACGGTGGCTGCAATCTCCTCCGGCTGCCCGCCGCGGCCAAGGGGGATCAGTCCCTTCGGATCGGCCCGCGGCGAGCGATGGGATGCCCGCTCGGTCAGCACCTGCCCGGGTACGACGCAGTTCGCGCGCACGCCCTGTTCCGCGAACTCGCGCGCGATGCCGCGCGTGAACGCGACCAGACCACCCTTCGCGACCGACCCGTGGATACGGCGCTTGGCGCCCGACAGTGCATTCAGGCCGCCCAGCGTGACCATGCTGCCCGAGCCGCCGGCGATCATCGACGGCAGGCAGGCCTGGCTGCAGTGGAACGCGCCGTCGAGGGTGGTCGTCATGACCCGGCGCCAGTCGTCGTAGGGCAGGTCGAGGAATGCGCATTCATTGCGTACCGAAGCGTTCAGGACCAGGATGTCGATGCGCCCGAAACGCGCGAGCACGCCGTCGACCATCGCGCGTACCGCATCGCGCTCGCCGATGTCGGCCAGCCATGCGGCAGCCCGTCCGCCGTCCGCCTCGATGCGGTCGGCGAGCGCATCGGCCTCGGCGCGCGACGCGCGGGTGTTGATCGCAACCGTTGCGCCGCCGGCAGCCAGCGCGAGGGAGACGCATGCACCGATATTGCGGGCGCCTCCGGTGATCAGCGCGACCTTGCCTGCCAGTTCGGTTCCTGGGGTTTCACTGGCGGGGACGGTGGCGGGTGCGGCGGTGGGCTGGCTCATCGGGACGGCTCCATGGCAATCGGGGAATCTGTGGCGTGGGATCGGCGGGGCAGCGTACCGTGGCTGCGATCGGTTAGCATCATGCCAGTGTCCGGCTCCATGCAACGGCCGCACCGCAGAGATCGGAGGAGAACGATGGTCGAACCCCTTGGCAGGGCTTCCGCAGCGGGCGGGCCTGCGCGGAGGGCCGCGGCAGCGCTGGCCGCTGTCGTGCTGGCGTGCCCGGTGGCGCAGGCGCAATCCGCCTGGCCCGACCGACCGATCCGGGTGATCGTTCCGGTGCCGCCGGGCGGTACGCCGGATGTCGTGGCGCGGCTGGTGGTCACGCCGATGGCGGCCCGGCTCGGACAGCCGATGATCATCGACAACCGGGGCGGGGCCGGTGGCCTGATCGGCGCGGAGGTCGCGGCCAAGGCGCTGCCCGACGGCTACACGTTGTTCCTGAGCAGTCCCGGCCCGCTGGCGATCCTGCCCCACCTGCAGAAGAAGGCGTCCTACGACCCGATCAACGACTTCACCCCGATCGGACTTATCTCCAGTGGTCCGTTCCTGCTGATCGCGCATCCTTCGCTGCAGGCCCGGGGGATCGGTGAGCTGCTCGCGCTGGCGCGAGCCCAGCCGGGCCGGCTCGACTATGCCTCTGCCGGAAACGGCGCGGCTAACCACCTGGCGATGGAACTGTTCAAGTCGATGGCGCGCGTGGACCTCTCGCACGTGCCGTACAAGGGCGCGCCGCAGGCGGTCGCCGACGTCCTTGCGGGGCAGGTACCGATGATGTTCAACTCGATCGCCCCGGTCGCGCCGTTCATCAAGGCCGGTCGCCTGCGGGTACTCGGCATCTCGAGTGCGGCGCGTTCGCAGCAGTTGCCCGAGGTGCCGACGATCGCCGAGTCCGGCGTGCCCGGCTACGCATCGACGACCTGGTTCGGTCTGCTGGCGCCGACGAAGACGCCGCGGGCGATCGTCGACCGGTTGAACCAGGTGCTGGTGGCTGTCGTGCAGTCGGCAGAGTTGCGCAGCCAGTTCGAGGCGCACGGACACGACCCCGCAGGCGGTACGCCCGAGGCGTTCGGGCGATACCTGCGCGAAGAGTTTTCGAAGTACGCGACGGTGGTCAGGCAGTCCGGGGCGCGCATCGATTGATGCGCCGTGCCCGTGCAGGTTATCCGGAGGCAATCGATGGTCAATGAACATCACGGCGAGATCCGCGACGGTATGCGCGTGGACTGGGACGTGCCGGTCACGATGGACGATGGCGTGGTTCTGCGCGCGGACATCTTCCGGCCGGTCGCCGAGGGACGGTGGCCGGCGCTGGCCAGCTACGGCCCGTATGGCAAGGGCCTTGCGTTCCAGGACGGGTACAAGACCGCCTGGGAGATCATGGCTCGCGAGAACCCCGACGCCGTGTCGGGAACCAGCAATCGCTACCAGAACTGGGAAGTCGTCGATCCGGAGAAGTGGGTGCCCGACGGTTACGCGGTCGTGCGCTTCGATTCGCGCGGCGCCGGTCGGTCACCGGGTTATCTGGCGCACAACAATGCGCGCGAGCAGAAGGATTTCCACGACTGCATCGAATGGATCGCGGGCCAGCCGTGGTGCAGCGGCAAGGTCGGGCTGAACGGCATCTCGTACTACGGCGCGAATCAGTGGCGCGCAGCGGCGACGCAGCCGCCACACCTGGCCGCGATCTGCGTATGGGAAGGTTGGGCCGACAACTACCGTGACGGCGCGCGCCACGGCGGCATCGCCTGCACGTTCCGCAAGAACTGGCAGGACATGCAGGTCAAGACGGTCCAGCACGGCGTGGGCGAACGCGGCGCGCGCTCGCGCGTGACCGGGGAACTGGTCTGCGGACCGGTCACGCTGTCGGAAGAAGAACTCGTGCGCAACCGCGAGGACATGTGGGGCGAGTATCTCAGGCGGCCACTGTGCGATGACTGGTACAAGGAGCGCTCCGCCGACCTGTCGAAGGTGCGGGTTCCCCTGCTGTCGTGCGCGAACTGGGGCGGGCAGGGGCTGCATCCGCGCGGTAACTTCGAAGGCTTCATGCGCGCTGCGTCGGCCGACAAGTGGCTCGAGGTGCACGGCGGGTCGCACTGGGCACCGTTCTACACCGACTACGGGGTCGGACTGCAGAAGCGCTTCTTCGACCACTTCCTGAAGGGCGAAGACAACGGCTGGCGCCGGCAGCCGAAGGTCCAGCTGAACGTGCGCCACCCTGGTGAACGTTTCGTTCGCCGCGACGAGAACGAATGGCCGCTTGCGCGCACGCAGTGGACGCCGCTGCACCTCGCACTCTCGGCGCGGCGCCTCGATACCGAGCCGGCCGGCACCACCGAGTCGGTGGAGTATGCGGCGATGGGCGATGGGCTGACCTTCATCACGCCGCCGCTCGATGCGCAGACCGAGATCACCGGTCCGGTCGCGCTGAAGCTCTTCGTGTCGTCGTCGACCACCGATGCGGATATCTTCGCGGTGCTGCGCGTGTTTGCACCGGGCGGGGCTGAAGTGGTGTTCCAGGGCGCGCTCGACCCGCACACACCGGTCGGCCAGGGCTGGCTGCGGGCGTCCCACCGCAAGCTCGATCCGGTCCTGTCCATGCCGTGGCGGCCGTACCATGCGCACGACGAGCGCCAGCCGCTGGTGCCGGGCGAGGTGGTGGAGCTCGACATCGAGATCATCCCGACCTCGATCGTCGTGCCGGCGGGCTACCGGATCGCCCTGTCGATCCGCGGCCGCGACTACGAATACGAAGGCGAGGCCGCGACGCTGTCCAACATGAAGCATCCGATGCGCGGCTGCGGGCCCTTCGTGCACGATGACCCGACCGATCGTCCGCCCGAAGTGTTCGGCGGCCGGGTGACCCTGCATGCCGGGCCCGGTCGATCCCCCTATCTCCTGCTGCCGGTGATACCGGCCAACCCAGAGGCAACCGCACGATGAAGATCACCGGCCATCAGTCGACGATCGTGAAGCTCCCGGCCGACGAGCCGCTGGCCGGGGGACCGACGGTCGCCGGCACGCGCAACTTCGTCACGCTGACCCTGCACACCGACCAGCCCGGTCTCAACGGCATAGGCATCACCCATTTCGGCGGCCCGTTGACGCCGGCCCTCAAGCAGACGGTCGACATCCTCGCCGGGATGATCGTCGGCGAGGACCCGATGCGTATCGAAGCGATCGGTGACCGGCTGCGTACCGCGGCCGGGGCCTCGGCCGGGCCCGGGGGCCTGTTCACGCTCGCGCTGGCCGCGATCGACATCGCGCTCTGGGACATCAAGGGCAAGGCGCTTGGCCTGCCGGTGTCGACGCTGGCCGGCGGCCACCGGACCTCCGTGCCCACCTATGCGAGCGGCGCGCTGATGCGTCATTTCACGCTCGAGCAATGCGTCAGCGCGTCGCGCTCGCTGGTCGAGCAGGGCTGGCGCCAGATGAAGACACAGCTCGCGCTGCCCGGCACGACCACGCCGTCGCTGGAGGAGGCGCGCATCCGGCTGATCCGCGAGGCGATCGGTGCGGATGTCGACCTGATGTGCGATATCAACCAGCGCTGGGATGTACGCCAGGCGATCTCCATCGGCCAGCGCGTCGAGCAGTACGGGCTGTACTGGCTCGAAGACGTCGTGGCCCATGACGACTACCCCGGCATGGCCGAAGTCGCGCGCACGCTGAACACGCCGCTCGCGGCCGGGGAGTATGTGTACGGTTCGGTGCCGTTCCGGCACATGCTCGAGGCGCGCTCGGTCGACATCGTGATGATCGATGTGCTGCGTGCCGGGGGCATCACCACCTGGCTGAAGATCGCCGGCATGGCAGCGGCCTTCAACCTGCCAGTGGTCAGCCACCTGCTGCCGGAAGTCCATGTCCACCTGGTATCGGCCATTCCCAACGGCCTGACCGTCGAATACATGCCGTGGTCCTGCCCGTTGTTCCGCGAAGTGCCGACCATGAAGGACGGCATGCTGGCGGTACCGCAGAAGGTCGGGCTCGGACTGGAGTTCGACGACGACGTGCTGGTGCGCTGCGCCGGCTAGGAACGCTGCCGCCCACGCGGCGGCGCTGCATCGGCGCAGCACCGGCCGCAGACGCCGGGCTGCGTGGCATCGGAGAAGGAGCACCATGACCCAGTCTTCACCTGCCCGTACGGTACTCGCCGCCATGCTGCTGAACGCGGCCCTGATTGCCGCCGCCGCGCTGTTGCCGGCCGCGGCCTTCGCGCAGACGGCGGAGGTCTACCCGTCGAAGCCGATCCGCCTGATCGTACCCTTTGCCGCCGGTGGCGGGACCGACATGGTCGGCCGCGTCATGGCGCCCAGGCTCGCCGAACGCCTCGGCCGTCCGGTGCTGGTCGAGAACCGGGGCGGTGCCGGGGCCGTGATCGGAACCACGCTGGTTGCACGGGCGATACCCGATGGCTACACGCTTCTGGTGGTCGATACCGCCCACACGATCCAGCCGGTGTTGCAGAAGCTCGACTACGACCCGGTGAAGTCCTTCTCGCTGATCGCCTCGCTGGTGAAGGGCGACACGGTGCTCACGGTGCCGGCGAGCCTGCCGGTCGGCACGCTGCAGGATTTCATCGCGCTTGCGCGCCAGAAGCCGGGCACGCTGGTCGCCGGTACCGCCGGACTGGGCAGCAGCGGGCACATGGGCGTCGAGCTTTTCAAGGTGATGTCGAAGATCGACATCGTCGTCGCACACTACAAGGGCGGCGGGGCGGCGACCTCCGACCTGCTCGGTGGGCAGATCCACTTGTCCAGCATCACGATACAGGCCGTGATCCCGCATGCGAAGGCCGGTCGCCTGAGGGCACTGGGCGTGGGCGGTGCCGCGCGCAGTCCGTTGATGCCGGAGGTGCCGACGGTCGAAGAGGCGGGGCTTCCCGGCTATCTCACCACGGGCTGGCGCGGACTCGTCGGACCGGCTGGCCTGCCAGCACCGATCGTCCAACGGCTGACCGGCGAGGTGCGCGCGATCCTCGCCGCCGATGATGTCAAGGCGCATTTCACCAATAACGGGATGGAAGTCGACTATCGCGGTCCGCGCGATTTCGCGACCTACATCGCCGATGAACTGCGGCGCTGGCAGACCGTCGTGCAGCGGGCGAACATCCGGCTGGAGTGATCGCCCGGCCTCGGGCCTGCGCGGTGTCAGCCCTGGTGCAGTTCGGCCAGCTTCAGGCGCTGCACCTTGCCCGACGGCCCCTTCGGCAGGTCATCGACCAGCAGTATCCGTTTCGGCGTCTTGTACGGCCCGAGTTCGGCGCGGCAGAAATCGAGCAGTGTTGCTTCGGTCACCGCGAGTCCCGGCTTGGGCACGACACACGCCAGGATCTCCTGGCCGTAGTTCGCATCGGGAATGCCGACGGCGGCGGCCTCGAGCACGCAGGGATGCCTGAGCAGGGCCTCGTCGATCTCGCGCGGGGCGATGTTCTCGCCGCCCTTGATGATCAGCTCCTTGATGCGGCCGGTGACGAACACGAAGCCGTCTGCATCCAGGTAACCGATGTCGCCGGTATGCAGCCAGCCATCGGCATCGAAGGCCTCGGCGGTCTGCCGTGGCGACTTGTAGTAGCCCTTCATCACGTTGTCGCCGCGGATCATGATCTCGCCCGGCTCGCCCGGACCCAGCGAGTGGCCGGCGGCATCGACGACCTTCGCTTCGTTGCCGAAGGCCTGCCCGGGACTGCCGATCTTCCGCAGGGCCGGATCGAGGGGATTGGTGAACGCCGGGGCGTTGGTCTCGGTCAGCCCCATCGTCTCGATCACGCCGATGCCGAACTTCGCTTCGAAGGCGCGGTGCTGTTCTGGCGCGAGCGGGGCCGAGGCGGAGCGGCAGAAACGGATGCGCGATACATCGAGCCCGAGCGCGGCTGGCTCGGGGCCATTGAGCAGGTAGGCAATGATCGTCGGCACCACGTTGATCCAGGTGCAGCGTTGTTCGGCCGCCAGCTGCCAGAAGTTCGACGCCGAGAACCGGTGCGGCATCACGACCGAACCGCCGTGCACCAGCGGGGCGACGGTGGTCACGATCTGGCCATTGATGTGGTAGAGCGGCAGCGCGCACAGTACGCGATCGACCGGTCCGAGCGCATGGGCCTGCGAGGTGAACAGGCCGCCCGACACCACTGCACGGTGCGTCTGGACCACGCCCTTGGGCACCCCGGTAGTGCCCGAGGTGTACATGAGCAGCGCCTCGTCGGCCTCGGCCACCGGCGGCAGCGGCACATGCGCGATGTACGGATCGTCGAAGATGTCGATCTGGTCGGGGTTGAGCGGAAACAGTGCGATGTCGCGCTCGCCCGAGGCGGTGATCGCCTCCAGTGGCTCGCGCAGCCGGTCGACGAACTCGTGGGCGCAGAACACCAGCCGCGTGTCCGAATGCTCCAGCACGTACTTCAGCTGCGACGGCTGCGCCAGCAGGTTGACCGGCTGTACCCGCAGCCCGGCGTACATGACGCCGATCAGCAGCCGTGCGGTCTGGTAGCCGTTGTGCATCATCAGCGAGACGGTGTCGCCCGGGGACAACCCGTTCATCAGCAGCACGCGCGCGAGCTCGCGGCAGTGCTCCTGCAGTTTCGCGTAGGTCATCACCGCACCGGTCTCGGGTGCGATCAGCCACGGGGCCTGCGGCGTCTCGTCGGCCCAGCGGTCGACGAGACGCCGGATAGTGCGGGCGCCGTCGCTCATTCCGGCTTGATGCCCGTCTGCTTGATGAACTGTGCCCAAAGCTTCAACTCCTCGCGGATCTGCTCGCCGAACTGGTCAGGGGTGTTGGCCACCGGGTCTGCGCCCTGCGCGACCAGCTGTTCGCGCAGCTCGGGTATCGCGAGAACCCGGACCATGGCCTGGTGCAGCCGGTCGATGATCGGCCTTGGCGTGCCCGCCGGTGCCAGCAGTCCGAACCATGACGGCATCTCGAACCCCGTCAGGCCTTCCGCGATGGCCGGAATGTCCGGGCCGCCAGCCGAGCGCTTCAGGCTGGTGACGCCGAGCGCGCGCATCTTGCCGGCGCGTACATGCGACATCGAGGAGGACATCGTTGCGAACATCAGCTGCACGTTGCCGGAGATCACGTCGGGGATCGCCGGCCCCGCACCCTTGTAGGGCACGTGCAGCATGTTGATGCCGGCGCGCTGCTTGAACAGCTCCCCGGCGAGGTGGCCCGGCGAACCCACGCCGGGCGATGCATACGACAGTTTGCCGGGGTTGGCCTTCGCATAGGCGATCAGTTCCTTGATGTCCTTCACCGGCAGCGTCATGCTGGACACGACGATCTGCGGCGCGTTGGCCCCGAGGGTGATCGCGACGAAGTCGCGCTCGGTGTCGAACGAGAGCTTCCCATAAAGCGAGGGGTTGATCGTGTGCGAGGACAGCGTCCACAGCAGGTTGTAGCCGTCGGGTGCCGCACGCGCGGCGATCTCGGCGCCGACCGCGCCGGCGGCACCGCCCCGATTGTCGATCACGATCTGCTGGCCCAGCTCCTTGGAGAGCCAGGGCTGGATCAAACGCGCGGTGACATCGGTGCCGCCACCGGGCGGGAAGTTCACGATCATGCGGATCGGCTTGACCGGATACGCCTGGGCATGCGCTGGCGAACACAGCACCGGAGCGACGCTGGCGATGACCGCGGCTGCCGCAAGGGCGAGCGTCGACAGTGTGAGACCACGACCGGCGATGGCCGGCTGACGGAGCGGGTAGGGCATTGCATCCTCCTCGGTTGGATTGCATGGGCAGCCCGGGTAGGCCGGGACTGACCGTTCAGCCTTCGGCCGACTCTGTGGCCCGCTCGAAGATGCTTTCGATGCTTCCGATGCTTCCGACTTGCCTGGACTGAATTGCCTGCATGTGGCCCGGGTTGCTGCGCTCCGGGTCGACACTCCTTTCGCGGGTCAGGGAGCGGTACCGCTCCGGTAGGTCTCGCCGAGCGCTGCCGCCGCGGCCTTGAGTTCGGGTAGCCGCGCCAGTGCAGCCTCGATCGGCATGCGCGCGGCCGGGCCGTGTACCGCGACCGTCGCCCACACCCGCTGCTGTTCGTCGATGACCGGCACGGCGACGCATACCAGTCCTTCCAGGTACTCCTCGTCATCGACGCTGTAGCCGCATGCGCGGATCCGCGCGAGCTCGGCTGCCAGCGCGGTGCGCTCTGTGATCGTGCGCGCCGTGAAGCGGGTCAGCGGCAGCTGGGCGATGAGGCGGGCGCACTGCGCGGGTGGCAGGTGCGCGAGCAGGAGCTTGCCGCTGGCGGAGCAGTGCGCGGGCACGCGCGACCCGGGCTGAAGGTTCAGGCGCAGCGGGGACGCGGTCTCGACGCGGTCGAGGTAGATGATGCCGGCCCCATCGAGCATCGTGAAGTTGCACGTCTCGCCCAGCGTGTCGACCAGCCGCTGCAGGATCGCGCGCCGGGCCGGGCGCCCGGCGTCGTTCGTGATCAGGTCGCGGCCCAGCCGGGAAAGGCGCGCGCCGACGCCATAGCCCGCGCCGGGAAGCCGCCGCAGCAGGCCGGCCTCGACCAGTTGGGTGAGGATACGGTGTACCGTCGGCTTGGGCAGGCCCACCTCGGCCACGACGTCCATCAGCAGCATCGGCCGGCTCGAGCGGCCGATGGCCTCGACCACGCCGAAGGCCCGCAGCGTCGGCGAATCGGGGTCGGCCGCCGTCACCGCAGCCGTGTCCGCCTTCGCATCGACCGCCAGATCGCTTACATTCATGCGGTCAGCATAGGTCTCGAAAAACGAGACGTCAAGTCTTGGTTTTCGATTGACGTGACGAGGCCCGCGCACTATCGTTCGGGCTCGAATCGTCGCACCCAAGGAGGAGCCATGAACAAGCCCGCAGAGCCGTCGGCCGTCGCCGCAGCCGCCCAGCACGTCACTACCGGCATCAAGCAGAAGATGACCCCGAGCGAAGCCTTCGTCGAGACGATGGCCGTCAACGGCGTAAAGAACGTGTTCGGCATCGTCGGATCGGCGTTCATGGACGCCCTGGACCTGTTCCCGAGCGCCGGCATCCGCTTCATTCCGACCGTGCACGAACAGGGCGCAGCACATATGGCCGATGGCTATGCGCGCGTGTCCGGCCAGCACGGCGTGTGCATCGCGCAGAACGGCCCGGGCATCACCAACTTCGTGACCGCCGTGGCAGCGGCCTACTGGGCGCACTCGCCGGTGGTCGTCGTGACGCCCGAGACCGGTTCCATGGGGCAGGGGCTCGGCGGCTTCCAGGAGACCGATCAGCTGCCGATCTTCTCGAAGATCACCAAGTTCCAGTCGCACGTGAACAACCCGAAGCGCATGGCCGAACATACGGCGCGCGCGTTCGACCGTGCGATGCTCGAGATGGGCCCGACCCAGCTGAACATCCCGCGCGACTACTTCTACGGCGATATCGAGTGCGAGATCAACCCGCCGATCGTCGTCGAGCGCGGCCCCGGCGGACGCAAGAGCCTCGATGAGGCGGCGGATCTCCTGGCGGGCGCGAAGTTCCCGGTCATCCTGTCCGGTGGCGGCGTGATCATGGGCAACGGCGTGGACGCATGCAAGGCGCTGGCCGAGCGCCTCGGCGCGCCGGTCGCCTGCAGCTACCTGCACAACGACAGCTTCCCGGCCAGCCATCCGCTGTGGGTCGGCCCGCTCGGCTACCAGGGCGCGAAGGCCGCGATGAAGCTGATCAGCAAGGCCGACGTGGTGCTGGCGCTGGGCACGCGCCTCGGGCCCTTCGGCACGCTGCCCCAGCACGGCATGGATTACTGGCCGAAAGACGCGAAGATCATCCAGATCGACGCCGACGCGAAGATGATCGGCCTGGTCAAGCGGATCGGCGTGGGCATCTGCGGCGACGCGGGCGAAGCCGCGGTCGCGCTGCTCGAGCGCATCGCCTCGCGCACGCTGGCCTGCGACGGCAACAAGTCAGACCGTGCGAAGGTGGTCGCCGCCGAGAAGGCCGAGTGGGAGAAGGAGCTCACCGACTGGCACCACGAGAAGGACGAGTGGAGCCTCGAGGTGATGAAGGGTTCCGACCGGATGCACCCGCGCCAGATGCTGCGCGAACTCGAGCGCGCGATGCCGAAGGACGCGATGGTATCCACCGACATCGGCAACATCTGCTCGGTGTCGAACTCCTACCTCCGCTTCGAGCGGCCACGCAGCATGTTCGCCGCGATGAGCTTCGGCAATTGCGGCTACGCGTTCCCGACGATGATCGGTTGCAAGGTCGCGGCACCCGACCGGCCGGGCGTAGCCTACGTCGGTGACGGCGCCTGGGCGATGAGCTTCGGCGAGATCCTGACCGCCGTGCGCGAGCAGATTCCGGTCACCGCGGTGGTGTTCAACAACGAGCAGTGGGGCGCCGAGAAGAAGAACCAGGTCGACTACTACGACTTCCGCTTCGTCGGGTCCAACCTGACCAACCCGAGTTTCGCGGCGATCGCGAAGTCGATGGGCGCCGAAGGGCATCGCATAGAAAAGCTCGACCAGGTCGGCGCGGCACTCGAGGCTGCCTGCCGTGCGCAGCGCGAAGGCAAGACTACCATCCTCGAGATGATGGTCACGCGCGAGCTGGGTGATCCGTTCCGCCGCGACGCGCTCCAGCATCCGGTGCGCCACCTGGCGAAGTACAAGGCGACCGCCGCCAGGCGCTGAGCCGGCTTTCCCTGCAGCAGGCGCTCCGCGGACGCGAGTCCGCGGAGCGTTTCCACTTTCGAGGAGGCCCTGCGATGGGTTCGACGATGGAAGACCGGCTGGCGCGCGCTGCTGTAGCCGACGCCGCTGCCGCCCAGGCAGTGGCTGCGCTCGTCCAGCGCGCCCGCGCCGCGCAGGCCGTGGCGGCGGGCTACGACCAGGCGCAGCTCGATGCCATGGTGGTCGCCTGCGGCTGGGCGATCATGGAGCCCGCGCGCAACCGTACGCTCGCCGAGGTGTCGGTACGCGACACCGGCCTGGGCAATGTCGAGGACAAGGTCACGAAGAACCACCGCAAGACCCTCGGGCTGCTGCGCGACCTGAAGGGTGCGGTCTCCACCGGCGTGCTGGCCGAGATCCCGGAGCTCGGCCTGACCGAGATCGCGCGGCCCGTCGGCGTGGTGTGCGCGGTGGTGCCGTCGACCAACCCGGGTGCGACGCCGGCCAACAACATCATCAACGCCCTCAAGTGCGGCAACGCGATCATCCTGTCGCCGTCCCCCAAGGGCATGTCGACCGCGCGCCTGCTGCTCGAGTACATGCATGCAGCGCTGGACACGGTCGGCGCGCCGCGCGACCTGGTGCAGATGCTGCCGGAGCCTGTCACCAAGGAGCTGTCGCGCGAACTGATGCGCCAGTGCGACCTGGTGGTGGTGACCGGTTCGCAGGCCAACGTCCGTGCCGGCTACTCGAGCGGCACGCCGGCGCTCGGCGTGGGCGCGGGGAACGTCGCGGTGATCGTCGATGCCTCGGCCGACCTGGCCGATGCAGCGGCGAAGATCATGCGCTCGAAGACCTTCGACAACGCCACCAGCTGCTCCTCGGAGAACAGCGTGATCATCGTCGATGCGGTCTACGATGCGATGGTCGCGGCGCTGGTGGCCGAGGGCGCGGCCATGCTGTCGCCCGACGAGAAGGCGACCCTCGGGCGCACGATGTTCCCCAACGGCCAGCACCTGTCCTCGGCGGTGACCGCGCAGACGGTAGCGAAGGTGTGCACGGTGGCAGGGCTGTCACGCCCGGGGCTGGCTGCGGCGCGCTGCCTGATGGTCGAGGAGGCCGGCACCGGCCCGGCCCATCCCTTCTCGGGCGAGAAGCTGTCGCCGGTGCTCGCGGTCTATCGGGCGTCCGACTTCGACCATGCGTTCTCGATCCTGCGCGACATCTACGCATACATGGGCAACGGCCACTCCTGCGGTATCCACTCGAAGGACGATGCCCACATCGACCGCCTGGGGCGCGAGATGACCGTCTGCCGCGTGATCGTCAACCAGGCCCATGCCATCGCCAACGGTGGCAGCTTCGACAACGGCCTGCCGTTCTCGCTGACCATGGGCTGCGGCACCTGGGGGCGCAACAGCTTTTCCGAGAACCTCAACTACCGGCACTTCATGAACACGACCCGGGTGGTACGCACCATCGCGGCGCGCGAACCCGGGCTGGAGGAGATCTTCGGCGGCCACTGGGCGCGCCACGGGCGCGGCTGAATCGGCCATCCGTGGCATCATCGAACGTGACGGGTCGTGCCCCGAAACGGGCGTTCGACCCCGAATCCGAATACCCCTGAACCCGCCGGGAAGCCGCCTCTTGAACGCACCTGCACCATCCCTCGCACCCGACTGGACTGCGCTGCGCCGCGAGTTCCCGACCCTCGAGCGCTGGACCTATCTCGATGCGGCGCGCAAGACGCCGCTCGCCCGTTGCGCGGAGCGCGCGATGCAGGAGTTCACCCGCGACATCTACGAGGATGCGGGCGCCGAGGCCTGGAACAGCGCGAACGTCGGGCGCACGCGCTCCTTGCTCGCGCAACTGCTCGGCTGCACCCCGACCTCGCTGGCGTTCACCAAGAACACGGCCGAGGGTCTGGCCATTGCCGCCCATGCGTTCGAGCTTCGTCCGGGCGACAACATCCTGCTCACCGACATGGAGCATGTGGTCAACCTCTGGGTGTGGAAGCACTACGAGGCCAAGGGCGTCGAGATCCGCAAGGTCGAAAGCCGTGACGGACGCCTGCCGATCGAGGCCTATCTCGAGAAGATCGACGCGCGCACGCGCCTGATCTCGACCGCCTACGTCACCTATGCGAACGGCTGGCGCATCGATGTCGATGCGCTCGCCGAGGAATGCCGCAAGCGCGACATCCGGCTGGTACTCGACGGCGTCCAGGGCGCAGGCCTGCTCGCCCGGCGTATCGACTCGCTGGGCGCCGACTTCGTCGCGATCGGCGCGCACAAGAGCCTGCAGGGGCTCACCGGCACCGGCGTGGTCTGGTGCCGAGACGACCTGGTCGATGCCGTGCGCACGGAGTTCGTCCGCTCACCTGCGATCACACGCGGCGCCGATATCGGCCAGTTCGACTACGTCGTCGAACAGCACCGGTTCGAGGCCGGCAACCCGAACTTCCTCGGTCTCTGGGTGCTGCGCCGTTCGGCCGAATGGCTGCTGTCGATCGGGCTGCCGGCGATCGAGGGCCGGATCCGCGATCTGACCGAATCACTGCTCGAGCGCATCGAACGCGCGGGTATCCGCACGCAGACATCGCGCGACTGGAACGAGCGCTGCCACATCGTCAACCTCATCGTGCCCGATGCGCTGGCGCTGCAGAAGCAGTTGCGCGACCGGCACATCGTGGTCAACGTGAAAGACGACAAGCTGCGTGCATCGGTGTCGTTCTACAACCAGGAAGCCGACCTCGACGCACTGATGGATGCGCTGGCTGAACTCGGCGCGGCCGCGCGCTGATCGCCGCGAGCACTGTTTCACGCCGGCCGGCGCCTCCGCGCCGGTCTTGTTCCCTTACGGATGACCATCCGTGACCACGGAGATGACCTCATGGCCAAGGCCTACTGGATTGCGTTCTACCGCCAGATCACCAACCCCGAAGCGTTCGCGGCCTATGCCAAGCTGGCACCGCCCGCGATCATGGCGGCCGGTGGCCGCTTCGTCGTGCGCGGAAACCCGGCCAGGGTGTTCGAGCTGGGCATGGACCAGCGCGTGGTGATGATCGAGTTCGACAGCGTCGAGCAGGCGATCGCTGCCCATGACGGCCCGGGCTACCAGGCCGCGCTGAAGGAACTGAAGGGCGGGGTCGACCGCGAGATCCGGATCGTCGAAGCGCTGGCCTGAGGTCCGCATGTCCCGACGCCCTGCGGCCTGACGTCACGAGGTTGGCGGGGGAAAAGACTGGAACTGCCCGAAGGGGCCGTCTTCGATCTAGACTAGCGGTACGAGGGCAAGCCCACGTCATTCCGGCGACAGACCGGGCGGCGCGCGTCCCGAACCCGGAGGAGCAGGACATGGATCGACGGTTGGCCCGCATCGGCATTGCGCTGGTGCCCGCGTTGTTCGTGCAGGGGGCATTCGCCCAGGCGTACCCGGCAAAGCCGGTGCGCATCCTGGTCGGCTACACGCCGGGCGGCGGCGTCGACACCGCAGCGCGGATCGCCGCCCAGTCGATGACCGAGGCGTGGAACAGCCAGGTGATCGTCGAGAACCGCCCCGGGGCTGCCGGGAACATCGCGACCGAACTCACGGCGCGTGCTGCGCCGGACGGCTACACGCTGGTGTTGTGCAACATCGGATCGCATGGCGTGACGCCCGCCCGCTTCGGCCCGAAGCTGACCTACGATCCGATCGCGGACTTCTCGTTCCCCGCGCGTTTCGGCGGAGTGCCGAACGTGCTGATGGCGCATCCGTCGGTGCCGATGAGGAACCTGCGCGAGTTCATCGCCTATGCGAGGAAGAATCCCGGCAAGCTCAGCTTCGGGTCGTCCGGCGTCGGCGCATCCCCGCACATGTCGATCGAACTGATGAAGTCGATCACCGGCATCGACATCGTGCACGTACCGTACAAGGGGGCGTCGGCTGCGCTCGCCGACGTGCTGTCGGGCAACCTCGAAGCCTCGGTCGGCAACTTCGCCGGGGCGCCCCTGAATGCGATCCGAAGCGGCCGCCTGCGCGCGCTGGGCATCACCTCCGGCCAGCGCAGCACGCAGATGCCCGAGATTCCCACCTTCCGCGACCAGGGCATCGAGGGCTTCGACGTGACCGGCTGGTACGGCCTGTGCACCCAGGCGAAGGTGCCCGGCGAGATCATCACCCGCATCAACACCGACATCAACCGCATGCTCGGCACCGGGCAGGCGCTGCGCAGGCGGCTCGAGGAGCAGGGCATCGACATCGCCCCTGCGACGCCGGCCGAGTTCGCCGCGATGGTCAAGCAGGAGATCGCGAAGTGGACCAAGGTGGTGCGCGAGACGAAGCTCGAAGGCGACTGAGCGGCCGGTCCATCCCGCGGCGGCGCAGCTGACCGGTGCCGCCGCATGCCGCGGCACCAGGGCCTCGCCTCAGTTGCCGCGCTCGACCAGTGCCGAGGCCTTGCGCCAGCGTTCGATCTCCTTGCGCAGCAGGGCGGCGAACTCCGCCGGCGTCGTCGGCGCCGGTTCCAGTCCCTGCAGGGCGAGCGCCTCGCGGGTATCCGGCTGCGCCAGCACCTTCAGCGTGCCCGCGTTGAGCCGGTCGAGGATCGGCTTGGGCGTGGCTGCCGGCGCGAACAGTCCGAACCACAGGTTCAGCTCGTAGCCGGGGAACCCGGATTCGGCGACGGTTGGCAGCTCCGGTACGAAGGAGGCACGCTTCGACGAGGTCGATGCGAGCGCACGCAGCTTGCCGGCCCGCAGGTGCGGCAGCACCGGTGCCGGCGTGCCGAACAGCAGGTCGATGCGCCCGGCGACCAGGTCGAGGACCGACAGCGCCGAGCTCTTGTAGGGCACGTGGTTCATGCGTACGCCTGCCATCGACGCGAACAGTGCGGTGCCGAGGTGGGCCAGGCTGGCATTGCCGGCCGAGGCATAGTTGACCTGTCCCGGCCTCGACTTCGCGTGGGCGACCAGTTCCTTCATCGTCGAGACCGGCACAGACGGATGTACCAGCACGATGTAGGGCGAACTGCCGAGCAGGGTGACCGGCGCGAAGTCCTTCACCGGGTCGTAGCTCAGCTTCTCGGCCAGGCTCACCGCGACCGCATGGGTGCTGGTGGTGCCGACCAGCGTGGTGTATCCGTCCGGGGCCGAGCGCGCGACGATGTCCGCACCGATGTTGCCGCTGGCGCCGGACCGGTTGTCGATCACCATCTGCTGTCCGAACAGCTCCGACAGGCGGACGGTGATCACCCGCGTGGCGGCATCGGCCGCGCTGCCGGGCGGGAAGGGCACCACCACGCGCAGGGGCTTCGCCGGCCAGGCGGCGGCAGGCTGGGCGGAAGCGCTGCCTGCAATGGCCAGCGCAAGCATGGCCGAGACAGCGGCCATGGGAGCCATGGCGGCCACGCGGGCCGGTCCGACGTGCATGTGCATCATTTCGACAAGACCTTTCCGAGCCCGGCGAGCAGGTCCATGAAGTCGCCCAGGGCATTGAAGCGCGGCTGCGCCGCGGTATGCGGCGTCACCAGCACGTTGCGGAAGCCGAGCAGCTCTTCGTCATCGCGTGCCGGCTCCTCGTAGGGTACGTCCAGGCCGAGGCCGCCGAGGTGCCCGCTGCGCAGCGCTGCCAGCAGCGCGTCCCGGTCGACCAGTTCCGAGCGCGAGGTGTTGATCAGCACCGCACCCTTCTTCATCGCGGCGATGCGCGCGGCGCCCATGAAGCCGTGCGTGCTGTCGCCGTGCGGCAGCTGGATGCTCAGCCAGTCGCTGGACGCGAGCAGTTCGTCGAGGCCCGCGTACTCGATCGACAGCGCGGATTCCTCGGCCGCAGCGAGCCGGGTGCGCTGGTGGTAGCGCACGCGCATGCCGAACGCCGCAGCCCTGGGTGCCAGCTCGCGGCCGATCTCGCCCATGCCCAGGACGCCCAGCGTGTCGCCCTGCAGGATGCGCAGCCCGCCGATGCCCGCCCAGTTCGAGTTGGCGGTATGCCGGCGGTCGTAGGTGCGCGGCTCGAAGCCGGCCTCGCGCAACTGGCGCAGGCTGATGCGGCCGGCCACCTCGGGCAGCCGCTTCGCCAGCGCGAGGATCAGCATCATCGTGTGCTCGGCGCAGGCGATGTTGGCGCGCCGGCGCAACCCCAGCACCGGCAGGCCGCGGGCGCTGCAGGCAGCGGTGTCTATGTTGCGCAGGACCTTGCCGTACTTCTGCACCGCCTGCAGCTTCGGTGCGAGCGCCAGTTCGGCGGCGCCGATGCGCAACGACTCGACCACCAGCACGGTCGCCTCCGGCAGCGCTGCCCGCAGCGCCTCTTCCGATCCGGCAAGCAGCACGCGCGACGGGTACAGCGGACCCGCGGCGGCACGTGCCTTCGCCAGCCAGCCGTCGAAGTCGGCCAGGTCGAGAGACAGGAAGTGGCGGAAGGCCTCCACCCGCTGCGGATCGCAGGCGGGATCCAGGATCACCTGGAGCAGGCGCGGGAACGGGTCGTCCTCCACCACGACCAGGTGGCTGGGCGGCACGGGATTCGGAGCGGCAGCCATCAGCTCCCCTCTGCGCTGGCCGGCGCGTTCTCCGGATGCCACTGGCCCCGGCGCATGCGCGTGATCTTCACCGACTTGAACAGTCCTGCCTTGCGGAACGGCTCGTTCATCGAGAATGCCTCGGCCTCGGCGAGCGAGGGCACGTTCAGGATCAGCACGCTGCCCAGGCGCGTCGCGCCGTCCTCGGCCAGCGTCGCGCCGCCGAGCACCAACTTGTCGCGGTGCTGCTCGAGGTAGGCGAAATGCTGTTCCTTGACGCGCGCGCGGACCGCGAGGCTGTCCGGGCCGTCTTCCTGGTAGATGATGTAGAGCATGGCGGTGGAGTCGTCCGTGGAGGGTGTGGCGTCAGCGTGCGGTGGGTACCGCGCCTTCGATGTCGATGCGCAGGGCGCGCGCGACCCGGGTGTGCATGTTGTAGGCACTGATCAGCACCGTCAGCTCGACCAGCTGGCGGTCGTCGAAGTGGCGCCGCATCGCCTCGCAGGCTTCATCGCCGGGTTCGATGTCGCGGGTGATGCCGTCGGCCCAGGCAAGCACCGCCCGCTGTGCGTCGGAGAACAGCGCGCTGTCGGACCAGTGTGGGATTGCCGCCACCTGTGCTTCGGTGAGCCCGGCCTTCAGCGCATGGGTCGGGCCATGCACCTTGAACTGGTAGTCGGCACCGTTGAGCACCGACACGCGCAGGATCGCCAGTTCGTTGAAGGCGGCAGGAACCGAGGTGCGATAGCGCACGGCAGTGTTGAAGTCGAGCCAGGCGCCGGCCACCGGCGGGCTGTTCAGCAGCACCTTGTATAGGTTGATCAGCCTGCCGCCGCGCTCGGCCTTCAGGTGCTCGATGAG